>PMYD01000050.1 GCA_003171335.1 Phycisphaerales bacterium | reverse complement strand
AGCACAATTGGCAATTTGCAATTCGAGCAATAGCGAGGTCCCCATGGAGGCACAAGCCCTGATCCCGACCGCCCCGCCGGCCCCCACCGGCGAATCGATTGACCGCACGCGCGTGCGCTACCTCGAACCGGGCACCTGCCGCGTGCACCTGGGCCGCCACGGGGCGCTGACGGCGACGATCAAGGGCGAAGGCACCTATGGCGGCGTGTTCGCCGCGTACGCCTTTCCCGTGGCGCACCCCAACCGGTTCATCTCGCTCATCCAGAGCACGGAGGAGAGCAAGGGGCTGGAGCTGGGCATCATCCGCGACCTGGACCAGTTCCCCGCCGACCAGGCCAAGCTCATCCGCGAGGCGCTGCAGCGCCGCTATTTCGTGCACCGCATCAGCCAGCTCCACCAGATCGGCTGGAAGTTCGGCTTCGTCCATTTCGAAGTCGAGACCGATAAGGGCCGCATGGAGTTCCTCATGCGCTGGCAGCAGGACCGCGCCGTCGACTACGGCCAGGGCGGCAAGGTGCTCATCGACGTCAACGACAACCGCTTCCTCATCCCGGACGTCGAGGCCCTGTCGGCCACCGAACGCGGCAAGTTCCGGCGGATCATCTACTGGTAACGGAAGAACGTTAATCGGTTAATCCGTCAATTGGAAGAGGCCGCAGAGAATAGCGCCCGCGTTCGATCGTGGGCGGGATTCTTCGCCTTTTCGGATTAACCGATTAGCGGTTTTCCCTATTCTTCCGACGGCATCGTCGCTGGGGGGTTGGCCTGCTGCTCATCGCCCCAGACATCCTCCGGCGGCACGTAGGCCGGCGGCGACATCGGCTTTTCCGCCTGCGGAGTCGGCTGCCCACAGCTTGGCCGCGGCGCCGCCTGCGGTTGATCCGACTGGCCGCATCCCGGCGCTACATAGGCCGGCGGCGTAGAACGCTGACAGCCGCAACCGGGCTTGGCCTGTTCTTCCGTCTTGCCTTCCGGCACCACGTAGGCCGCCGGCGGCGGCGTCACCGGCCGCTCCGAAACGGTTGTCCGTTTCCGGGGAAGTTCACCCTGCGTGGGAGTGTAGTCGAAGTAGTCCCCCAGCGTGAACTCCTTGTAGAACGAGTCATACTTGTTGATGCCCGGCGAGGACTGGTAGCCCCACAGCGGGCTTTGAGGCGGTACCTCGTGCGACTCGCACAGGCACGTGCCCAATGCGGCCGGCTCTTCGTTCGATCGTTGACACCCGAACAGCCCAATGGCACACACCGCTGCCAGGGCTAACCATATGCCTTTGTGGACCACGTTTGGTCTCCTTACACACGACTGCTGCTGATGGTCCTGCTCCACGGTAAATTCTAGCGCCGGACGCACCCGCCGCATCCATCGCCCCCCGCCCTGCCCGCGGCCGCCGGCCCGGCGGTACAATAAGCCGAGGACCGCGGGGTACAGGCGGCCGGAGATTTCTCAATCAGGAGCCACAATGGCGACATTACTTCACATCCACGCCTCACCGCGCGATGAGTCCGTTTCGGCCCAGATGGCCAAGGCCTTTTTCGAGGAAGTTCGGCGGCTGCGGCCGGCGGATAAAACGGTCAGCCTCGACCTCTTCAAGACCGACCTGCTGCCCTTCGACGCCCCCGCTGCCAAAGCCAAATACGCGGTGCTCGCCGGCCAGACGCCCCAGGGTCAAGCCGAGCAAACCTGGGCCAAGGTCATCCGCTATGTCGATCAACTGAAGGCGGCCGATGCCGTCGTGCTCTCGGCGGGCATGTGGAACTTCTCCATCCCCTACCGGCTCAAGCAGTACATCGACATCATTGTGCAGCCGGGCCTGACGTTCAAATACTCCGCCCAGACGGGCTATGTGGGCCTGGTGACGGGAAAACCCATCACCCTGCTGCTGGCCCGCGGCGGCAAGTACGCCCCCGGCACGCCCACGGCCGCGTACGATTTCCAGCGGCCGTACCTGGAGACCATCTTCCGTTTCATCGGCTTTGAAGATTTGCGCGTAGCGCTTTGCGAAAGCACGCTGGAAACGCCGCCGGAAGGCCTGCCGGGTCTGGTCAGCCAGGCCCAGGAACAGGCCCGCGCGCTGGCGCGGCAGCTTTGCAAGGCGTAGGGCAGCACGCCCAACGTGCCCTCAGAGTCTTCATAGATGTTACAGATGGCCCAGCCTTCATCCTCTGTCGCCAAATTCTCACCCGCGCTGCGCCCAGTCTTTGGGCAAATCGTACGGTCCGACAGGTGGCAAGCCGGCGGTTGGTCCGTCGGTCCGCGCGGTGCAAGGGAGACCCCATGGCCTCTGGCATTCAACCCGTGATTGCGTCGGTCCTGACGGCGGCGATAGGGGCGCTGCTGATGGGTTGCTCCATTGAGCCGGCCAGGGTGACCCCCTCGCAAGCCCCACCTCCCACGCCGGCCATCATCGATGTCGATCTCAACGACCACATGTACCTGGCGGCCGGCACGCCGGCGGAAACATCCGCCGCCGTTACCCAAGCGACGTGCCTGGCCACCCGCCAATAGCGGCCACAAACTCTCGAGTCCCCAGACGCCCCTGCGCAATTTTGTTCCAGCGCGGGGTGTCTGTTTTCTTGACGTTGCGTGCAAGATTCCGTGGGGGCCGCAGGATCTTGCCGCCGCATGAAAGGTCCCGTAGGGACCGCGTGAGAATAGCCCAGCACTTCAGTGCTGGAAAAAGGGCCATCGGTGTGAGCCGGTCCCGTAGGGACGGCAGAACGTCAGCATGGCAGCCACGCACCCAGGACTGAAGTCCCGGGCTACTCTCGACAGTCCCTACGGGACTGGTCTAGGCTGGCCATAGAGTCTAGAAGGTAGGGTGTGCGGCTTCGCTGCACACGGGGACTTCACGGCCGACACGCTCGACCCGCGGACAGACCTCCACCGCGCAGGCCAACGCGCGTTCCATCTTTTTTTTTGAGGGACATAGCTGGTGGTCCGACGTCAAACCCGCCCGTTCTGTGTGCAGCAAAGCTGCACACCCTACAAACTAAACGCGCTGCCGCGGGCGCTATTGCCCCGGGCTATTCTCGACCGTCGCCACAGGAACGGTCTTGGCCGCAGGCTCCGCCTGGCCGCTCTCCGTTTTCACGGGGCCAGGTTCCCCGGCCCCGCTAGCGCGCTGCGCAGCCGCTGGGCCGGCCTGGCCGCTGGACGCCAGTTCATTCAGCAGCGCCGTGCGGCGGTCCGGGTCGGCGATGCGGATGCGGATCATCGAGCGCAGCGTGACCTGCACGGCCCGCTCGTGGTAAAGCTGGTCCGCGTCGGCGGGCTTGGCGCCGCTGGCCGCCTCGAGCCGCCGCCACGCGGCCAGAGCCACGGCCAGAGGCGCGGCAGGATCCTCCCCCACCGTAACCAGCTCGCCGAAACTCAGCTTACCCGCGGCAATCTTCTCAAGATGCTCCAGGGCCTTGGCCAGGTCGGGCATGTCCGCCGCGAACTCCTTGTACAGCGGCCGGCCGGCCCATTTTCGCGCCAGCTCGGCCGTCGCCGTGTCCTCCAGCCCCAGGCCCATGTTGAGCTTGTCATCCAACATCTTCATGTCGGCCAGCAGGCGGGCGGCCTCGGCGTACCACTGCACGTAGCGCTTCTGCGGCGGCTCCCACGCCTGGGCATCCGTCGCGGGCGCTGACCCATCGGCCGGCGTGAACTGCACCGCCGCCAGCGCCGCCGCTACCGCCAGTTCGCGCCGGGCATTGATCCTGGTCCCAAGCGCAGCGCGGAAACGCACCGGGGCGGCATCGGCACTGGCCGGCAGGGCGTCGAGCTGCCTCGCCAGTTCGCCCAGGGCCGCAGCGCGCGCCTTGAAGGCCGCCACCGGCAGTTGGGCCTGCGCCATGGCGGCGATCTGCCGGTTCCAGTACTGCTCCAGGACCTGCGATGTCCAACTGAGCCTGGCCTGCCGGTCAATCACGTCCGTGCCATCCAGCGCGAGCTGTCGGTCGAGGTCCTGCTCGAGTTGGGTCAGCCCGCTGGCCACGGCTCCTGCGCCATCGCCAATCCGCTGCTGGTTGGCCGGCGTCCACGTCAGGGCCTTGTCGTTCAACTGGGCGGTCTGAGCGTCGATTTCAACCAGCCGGGCCTCATACCGCCGCACGCTGGCGGCATCGTCAAAGATGTCGGCCAGCTCGCCGATCCGCTCGGTAATCCGCCGGCGCGCCTCCGCCACGGCCGTGGCCCACGCGCTGCCGCGCGGGTCCGGTCCAGCGGCGCCGCTTGCGGCAACTTCGCTGGCGCCACCGGCCGGCGGGGCTATCTGCCCCACCTGCTCGGCCAGCGCATTGAGCTGCTGACGGTCCTCGGCCACCGCCAGTTCGATGGCATTCTGATGGCCGCGCGTCCACGACTGGCTCTGCGACATCTGGCGCAGCAGATCCTGCTCAATCGACTCCAGCCGGCGGCGAAACTCCAGCGCCTGCTCGCCGGCGGGCACCTGATCAATCGCCAGCGACACCGTTTGCACCTGCGTTCGCCAATCCCATGCGGCCAGCGGATGCGACTGCGGATCCAGCGTGTTCCAGGCGATGCGCGCATCTACATCCGCCTTCAGCGCGGCCAGGTCCTCGCGCACCTTGTCCGCCCGCGCGCGGATCCAGTCCGCCGACTCCTTGCTCGCCGGCCGCGCACACAGCTCGGCCAAGGCGCTCTCTAGCTCGCCATACCGGGCGGACAGGCCGATCCGGCCTGGACGGTCGTTCAGCGCGCCCAACCGTTCCAGCCCTTGCGCGATCGCGTGCTGCAGGTGCGCCACATCCGCCGCCCACTTGGTCGTCCGCCCGTCGGCCGGCGCGCGTGTGGCCCAGGGCGATACCGCCGCCTGCGGCCAGTCGGTTTCAAACGTCGCCAACGTCAGCGGCGAGGGCGGCTGCCACGCCGCCAGGACCTCGCGCAGCCCGTCGCAGCGGCTGTATTCCACGTACGGCAGCAGGCCGCGGGCCACTTCATCCGCATGGGCAATGCGCTGGGCCATGGTGGAGAAGAATGCCTGCCCCAGCGGCGCATCGGCCCCGGCCAGGTCGGCCGCCACCACCTCGCCGAACCGAGACAAGACGCCCTTGTGGCCGGCGGTGGCGATGCGATCTTCGAGCTGCCCCAGCCGGCTGTAGGCGATTTCCAGGCGGGCGATCTCGATCTTGGTGGCCACCACCTGCTCAATCTGCTGCAAGGCCGTCTGGCCCGCGGGGCGCGGCACCAGCCCGCGCGCGGACTGGCCGACGGCATCGGCCATCGTTTCCAGCGCGCCGGCCGCCTTCATCCAGCCGCGGGCGCGGTAGCCCTCGGCGCTGGCGCGCAGTTGCCGGGGAAATTCATCCTCCAGCACGAAGAGCATCCGCCGGGCCGCCGGGTGAGCGGCCAGCGTTCTGCGGCGCTCGCCCGAGGAGCGTGCCAGGGCCTGCTGGGCCTGCTCCATCGCGGTCACCCAGCGCGGCGGCGCCGGGGACGGCGGGGCATTCGTCCGCCGCTGCGCCGCCACGGCCTTGGCCACCTCGACATCGGTGAACCACGCCGCCGCCGCATTTTCGCCGGCCGCACCGGCGCCATCGATGGCCAGGTGTTCTTTGGAAGCCTGCAGAATCAGCCGGTGCAGCTCGGCCAGCGAGGCATCCTTCGCCGCCCAGGAAGTCCACGCCGGCTCGCCGGCGGCCATCAGCGGCGCCAAGGCGTTCTGCCGCCAGATGCCCAGTTCGAGCCACTCCAGCGCGGGGAACGCCCGCGGTCGGCCCTGAGAACCGGGCACGAAGAACTTCCAGCCCGCCCCGCCGAGCACGGCCGCCAGGACCACGATCGCCGCGGTCGCTCCAACCCATGTGCGCTTGCCGGGGCGCAGGCGGTCGATCTCCTCCCGCAGGCTTTCGAGGCCGAAGGGCCCATCGCCCGATGCCGTCAGCAGCCGCTCGACGAACCGCCGCCAGTTCTCCCCACCGCTGCCCAGGCGGGACCACCGCTTGCCCGCTGGCAGCGGCTGGCCGGCGGCTGGCGCCGCCTGCTCGTGCATCACCAATTGGTACAGCAGCAGACCGAGGCCGCGCCGGTCTGTCGACCAATCCGCCGGGGCCTCGGGCGCCACATCCGCCAGCAGCGGATGGGTGCGCGCCAAGTCGTTGGGCCCCGACAGCAGCACGTTGGAGCCCTTCAGATTGCCGTGCCCGCGCTGGCAGGTGTCGCGCAGCTCGATCAAGCCGTCCACGATCCGCCCCGCCAGGTGTTGCAGGTCCGCCGCATCCACGTGGGGATGCTCCTCGGTAAGCTGGCCCAGCGTTCGCGTGTAGCGGTGCGAGACGAAATACGCCGTGCTCTGCGCCCAGCCCGACGCGACGATCGGCACCCAGTGCTGCGAACCGGTTTCGGCGACGTGCGCCTGCACGACGGCCGTCACGAGCAGCCGCGCGCCGGACCGCTGCGCCTCGGCGGCCGGCATGTCGGAGGTGGGCTCGTGCAGCTTGATGATATAGGCCGCCGGACCGGACCGGCCGGCCGGCCGAGCCGACCAAAGCGAATGGCAGCCATCGCGGGCGAGCTGTTCGACCGTTTCATATCCGCCGTACGTTGCCATGCACTTGCCTCAATGCCGCCCCTCCACGCCGGCGGGCTTTCTTGCCGGAATGTGGAGGCACTCGTGGATGTCACAAGACCGCTGCGCGATTGATCGCGCCGCACCTCGCTGCCCGTCTGGCTGTAACTTACGATTCAGGCAGGCGAAATGGTAATTCCGCGGCCGCACCGCTCTTGGCAGGTCACCTACACACGCATGGGGAACGAGCTTTCTTACGGCCAGCCCATGCCCACCCGCCCGGTCCGCCCTTGGCGGCCCGCGGCGTGAGGGCATGCCACCTTTCCCGCTTGCATTTACCGGCCGGGGGCTGTAAATGTCGCCGCTCAACGGATGCGAGGCGAATGTGAAATACTACCTGGTTGATCGGATTGAGCAGATCGATCCCGGCAAGCGGATTGTGGCCATCAAATGCCTCACCGCCGCCGAAGAGTATTTGGCCGATCATTTCCCGGCCTTTCCGGTGATGCCCGGCGTACTGATGCTGGAAGCGTGCGTGCAGTCGGCGGCGTGGCTGGTGCGGCTGATGACGGATTGGTCGGTCAGCATGGTGGTGCTGCGGAGGGCCCGCAATGTCCGATACGCCAATTTCGTCTCGCCCGGCGAAACGCTGAGAATCGAGGCCCAACTGGTCAAGCAGGAAGGCGGCATCTACTCCTTCTCCTGCGCCGGCACGGTGGAGGGCCAGGCGGCCGTGGGGGCCAAGCTGGATCTGGAAGCCTTCAACCTGGCCGACCGCGATCGCCGGCTGGCCGGGGCCGATGCCCAAATCATCGCCCAGATGAAGCAGCGGTTCGCCCTGCTGAGGCCCCTTTCCGAGTCTTGACTTGCTTGGCTATCCGGGTTCGGGGTGCGTAATGTTCTGTGATGGGGCATAAGTCGCGGCCAAGCGCCAAAGGCCGACACGGTTCCAAGCAGGTAAGAAGTCAAAACCGCCGAACCGCCAGAATGCTTGCGTTGACTTTACGCCCATCATGGTTTATACGTTAGGCGCCCCTGGCGTCCACGGCCGGACGCGCATCCGGGGTCGCCGCGTGATTGGCTTAAGGAGCAGGGCAAATGCCGACATTGACTCGGGATGAAATTTACGCGAAGGTTCAGCAGACGCTGGTCGAGGCGCTCGGGGTGGATGAGGAGGAGATCACCCCGCAGGCCACGCTGACCGGCGATCTGGGAGCCGAGAGCATCGACTTCCTGGATATTGTCTTTCGCCTGGAGAAGTCCTTCGCGATCAAGATCCCGCGTGGCGAGCTGTTCCCCGACAACGTGCTGAACAACCCCGAATTCGTGGCCGATGGCAAGCTGACCGACGCCGGCCTGGCGATGCTCAAGCAGCGGATGCCGCATGCCGACTTCCGCGACTTTGAGAACAGCCGCGATGTGGCGCGCCTGGCCGAGCTGTTCAAGGTCGAAACCATCGTCAACTACGTTTCCTCAAAGCTCAACGGCGCGGCGTAAGCGCTTCGGCGCCTCTGGGCCGCTGGGGCTTCTCGAACATGCGATGGATCTGGATCGATCGGTTCACCGACTTTCAGCCGGGCAAATCCGCCACCGCCGTGAAGAACGTCACGCTGGCGGAGGAGCACCTGCACGACCATTGGGCGGCCTACCCGGTGATGCCGTTTGCACTCATGATCGAGGGCATGGCGCAGACCGGCGGCATCCTGGTGGGCCAGGCCCGGAATTTCCAGGAGAAGGTCATCCTGGCCAAGATCACCCGCGCCGAGATTGACGACCTCGTGGTGCCCGGCGACCAGTTGCAATACCACGCCGAGCTGACCAATATCGCCGAAGGCGCCGCCTCCATTGCCGGCGTCATCAGCCGCAACGGCAAGCCCATCGGCCGCGTGGACCTGATGTTCAGCCACATCGACCAGAATCTCTCGGGCAAGCAGTTCCCCAAGGAGAACTTCGTCTTCACCGAGCAGTTCATGCGGCTGCTGACGCCGTTCATGCAGGGGTCGGCCACATGAGCGGCCGGCGGGTGGTTGTGACGGGCCTGGGCGCCGTCAGCGCTGCGGGGCTGGGCCTGCGGCCGCTGGTCGATGCCCTGCATTCGGGCACCAGCCACATCCGGCGAATCGCGGCCTTCGACCCGGCGGGCTTCCCCTGCCAGGTGGGCGGCGAGGTGGCGAGTTTTTCGGCCCGGGAATTCGTGCCCAAGAGCTACCGCAAGGCCGTCAAGGTGATGGCCCGCGACATCGAACTGGCCGTGGCCGCGGCGGACCTGGCCTTCCGCGATGCCGCCATGGCCACGCCCGGCATGAACGGCACGGGCGAGGCCGGCCCCGCCAAGACGGTCGGCGGTTACGAGGGCTCGCGCGTGGCGTGCAACATCGGCGCCGGGCTCATCTGTGCCAACCTGGATGAACTGGGCGGGGCCATGCAGACCTCGCTCGATGAGCACCGCCGCCTGGATATGGCCCGCTGGGGCCGCGAGGGCATGAACAACCTGACGCCCCTGTGGCTGCTGAAGTATCTGCCCAACATGCTGGCCTGCCACGTGACGATCATCCACGGCCTCAAAGGGCCCAGCAACACGATCACCTGCGGGGAGGCCTCAGCGCTGCTGGCCATCGCGGAGGCCGCCAGCCAGATTTTCCGCGGCGATGCGGATGCCGCCATCGCCGGCGGCGCCGAGACGAAACTCAACCCGATGGGCCTGCTGCGCCAAGGCAAGCTCGGCCGGCTGACCACCGCCAACGAGTCGCCCGCCAGCGTGTGCCGGCCGTTTGATGTCGCCCACGCCGGCACGGTGCTGGGTGAGGGGGCCGGCCTGCTGGTGCTGGAAGAGGCCCAGGCGGCCGTGGCCCGCGGGGCGCGGATTTACGCCGAACTGGTCGGCTTTGGGGCGGCGGCCGACCCGGCCGGCTGTGATCCGCTGGCGCAGCATTGCGGCAACCTGCACCTGGCCTGCCGGCGGGCCATGGATGAAGCCCAAATTACCGCCGCGGATGTGGACCTGGTAATCGCGCACGGCACCGGCGTGCCGCATGAGGATCGACTCGAAGCGGCCCGGCTGGCCGAGCTTTTGCCGGCCGCCAGCGGCAATGCCGAGGTGCTTTCCATCACCGGCGCCATCGGCAACACATACGCCGCGGCCGGCGCGCTGGGCGCTGCCGTCGCCGCCGCAGCCATCGGCGAGCAGAAAGCGCCGGCCAGCGTGAATTTTGCCGCGTCGGATGCCGGCTGCGCGGGCATTCGCATCTCGCCCCGGTCGCACGCGCGGAAGCTGCGTTATGTGCTGGTGGAGACGTTCAGCCACGCCGGCCAGTCCGCCGCCGCCGTGCTCAAGGCGTTTGAGGGAGGCCAGGCGTGATGCGACAGCGCGTGGTCATTACCGGCATGGGCACCATCTCGCCGCTGGGGCATGATGTGGAAACGCTCTGGCGCGGCGTGCTGGCAGGCCGCAGCGGCATCAGCAAGACGGAGCTGTTCGATGCGCGGACCTTCCCTTCCACCTTTTCCGCGCAGGTGAAAGATTTCCGGCCCCAGGGGCTTGTGCCTAACCTGGAGAATCACGCCCACGCCGGCCGCGCCACGCAATTCGCCCTGGCCGCCGCACACCAGGCCTGGCGGCAGGCGGGGCTGGATGCCAACGGCGGGCCGGATCGCTCGCGCGTCGGCATCTACATGGGCTGCGGCGAGGGCAGCCTCGATTTCGAGGCCTTCACCACCTGCCTGCTGGATGCCTGGGCGAGCGGAAAGCTCGATACCGTCCGCTGGGCCAAGCTCGCCTGGGAGCGCATGGACCTGTACCGCGAGGTGGAGCAGGAAGCCAATATGGTGGCCAGCCACCTGACCCGCCAGTACGAGGTGACCGGCCCGGTGATCAACGTGCTGACGGCCTGCGCCGCCAGCACGCAGGCCCTGGGCGAGGCCACCTGGCTCATCCGCCGCGGCCTCACCGACGTGATGATCTCCGGCGGCTCGCACAGCATGATTCATCCGCTGGGCGTGACCGGCTTTAACCGCCTGACGGCGCTCTCCACCCGCAACGACGAACTCGCCACCGCCTCGCGCCCCTTCGACCGCACGCGCGATGGCTTCGTCCTGGGCGAGGGGGCCAGCATCCTGATCCTGGAAAGCCTCGAATCGGCCCAGGCACGTGGGGCGGCGGTGCTGGCGGAGATTATCGGTTTTGGCAGCTCGGCGGATGCCTTCCGCATCACCGACCAGGATCCCGATGGCGCCGGTGCGGCCGCCGCCATGCACATGGCGCTCAAGGATGCCGGCTTGACCGCCGCCGACATCGATTACATCAACGCCCATGGCACCGGCACCAGCCAGAACGACAGCGTCGAGACCAAGGCGGTCAAGAGCGTGCTGGGCGCGCGGGCCAAGGCCTGCCCCATCAGCTCGGTAAAAAGCTCCCTGGGCCACCTCATCGCGGCGGCCGGGGCCACCGAGTTGATCACCTGCGTGCTGGCGCTGCGCGACCGGGTGCTGCCGCCCACCGCCAACTATCGCACTCCCGACCCCGACTGCGACCTGGACTACATTCCCAATACCGCCCGGCCAGCGCCGAATGTGAGCATTATCATGAGCAATTCGTTCGGATTCGGCGGGCAAAACAACTCCATCCTTATTCGCCGGTAGACTTTCCCCTACTGATTGCCCAAGGGCCTTCCCATATTTCTGCGATTTTACTAACTTCTCTCAGAAACGGCTCCGATTAGCTTGATAGAGCATCACCGATAAGTCCCAATCTGCCCAATCGGAAGTGCGCTCTAGGGAAGGGTGTAGGATGGGCGTGTCACACGAAACAGACAGGCGATCCGCCGAAGGAACGCGCCGTCTCGTCGGGAAAACTGACGATTTTCTCAGCTCCGTTGACGATGCCGGGGATCTGGGCTCCTTGCTCCAGCTCGTAGGCGGCGCGCAGGAGGCGGCGAAGCTGGATGATCAACTCAATGAGCAGATTCAGGAGTTGGCCAAGTTAGCCGCAGCCACAGGGGCTAGTTGCACCGATCTGAAGGCTTTTCAGAAGGACGCGGAGTTTCAGATCTCCGGCGTAGAAGGCGACATGTTGTTGAAGTTTTCGGCCCAACCGGCCATCGTCGGCGGGAAGGAACTCACGGTCGAGCAGGTCGTCTCCTGGCTCAAGGAACACGGCGTTCTCGCGGGCGTGGACCTCGTCGCGATCCAGAAGGCGGTCGAGGCGGTCTGCCGCGGCGATAAAGTATCTGGCCTCGTCATCGTGCACGGCCAGACACCCACCGAGCCAGCCGCCGGACGCGTCGAATACTTCGGCCGCAGCACGACGGCCGAGCCGCTGACCTTGCTGGATCCGGCCCGCGTGGCCAACCCGCAGTTCTCGTGGATTTGCCGGGCGGGCGACTGCACCGCCCGTTGCGCCGCCCCGGTGAGCGGCAAGCCGGGCTACACCGCCTGGAATCAGCCGCTCGAGCCCCTGCCAGCCCGCGCCGCCGTGCTGCACGCCGGCAAGAATGTCCGCCAGACGAGCGATGCGCTTTACGCCGAGGTGGACGGCATGGCGGCCCTGCGGCGGGGATGCGTTGATGTGCGGAAGATCCTGACCTTCAGCGTCGACGTGGAGCGGCAGACCGGCCCGGTCGATTTTGCAGGCGAAGTGCACATTCGCGCCGCCGTTCGCAGCGGCGCGGTTATCCGGGCCCGGGGCGACATCGTCATCGAGGGCGCCGTCGAGGACGCCTGCGTCGAATCCACGGGAGGCAACATCTGCCTCAAGCACGGCGTGGCGGCGCGCCATCGCGGGCTCATCCGCGCCAAGGGCAACGTGGAGACCGGCTTTGCCGAAAATGCCACGATTCAGGCGGGCGGCGATATCGTGGTCAAGGTTGGGACCATGCAATGCAATCTGTCCGCCGGGCGGGCCATCATTCTCAACCACGCCCGCGGTCAACTCATCGGCGGGGTGTCCGTGGCCGGCTCATACATCGAGGCCAAGGCCATCGGCGCCAGCGGCGGAACGCGCACCGAATTGATTGTCGGGCTGGGGTACGACGCCATGCTGAAGCTGGCGGAGTTGGATGCCCAGATCGCCCGCCTGGCAAATACGCGGGACGACGCGAAGGAACTGGCCGATCGCATCAAACGCGCGGTGGCCGACCCGCTCAAGCTGCCTTCCGGCGACTTGGAACGCTACAAGGAACTGCGCCGCGCGCAATTGGCCCTGGAACTGAAGTTACGCCTGCTGGATAACGCCCGCCTGGAGCTCTTGGCCGCCAGCGCCCACGGCCAAGGCGGCGAGGTACGAATCCTGCACGCCGCCTTGCCCAATGTGGTCATCAACATTGGGCAGGCCAGCCTGCGAATCAAAGAACCGATGGAAGCCTGCGTGCTGGTGTACAATGCCAAGAGCGGAAAAATCGAAGCCAAGATCTAACCAAGATTAGCAATCGATGGCGGGCAGAACAACTTGATCATCATCCGGCGACATCAGGTTTGACAGGTCGCTCGAATCTCGGTCATTCTTCTTTTCGGGAATATCCCCATCGCTCCCCGATGGGTCACATCCGTCGCCTCTTGTTGCCTAGCGCCTATCACAGGGTTTTGCCGGCGCGACTATGATGGGCTGTAGAATGAGAATTATATGAGAATCGCAAAAAATCTTTGTCTAGCTATAAATAACTGTCTGTAAATATCTTATGCCGATACGAGCGATCCAATCCAAGGGCAGATTATTCGGAGTTTTCGAACAATCGTAAGAAATCTCGATAGTTTGAACGGCCAAGATGACGATCAATAGAGTGTCGGGGTAGCAAAGAGCAAATCCGGAATACGGGCTCGCGTGCATGTGCGCCAGAGCAGCAGGCAGGTCGGTTTGAATCTCACAAAAAACTGACATAGGCTTGGCGTTCGGTGGCAGTGACTTGGGTCTTCCGGTCTTGGATATCGGGTTGAGTTGAGAGGCGGGGGTTCGCCTCTCACCCGGGGAGCTTATCGAAGGGCCTGTTCCAAGGGTGCAAGGTATGCGCAACGGGGTCTTGCGGCAAAGCAGTTACCAGCTTCGGAGGGGGCCGTCGCACGCATCCCCCCACCTGGCCCAGGACCCGTCGCCCTTTTTTGACTTCATTCGCCCGTGGAGTTTCGGGCGCCGCGGCGTGTCGGGCGACAAGGACCCCCGACCCTTTTCCGGGTTTTCTGGGCAGGGAAACCCGGCCGACACGCACGGCGCCCGGTCTCCACGGGCGTGCCATTTTTCTGCTGGACGGGCCGGCGCGGGATTGCACCTCGCGCCAGAACAAGCGGCCCGCCGCACCGGCGTCCAGGGAGCCGAGTTGTGTGGAAAACCAAGGACCCCCGACCCTTTGGTCTGACCTCCGGGCAGGAAGGTTGGACCCGCACACTCGGCTTCCCGGGCGCTGGAGAGCCGCACGTAAGGGGAAGTAAACCACAGAGGACACAGGGGACACAGAGGACGAGAGAGAGAAAATAAGAGAGTCCTAAATCAACGGCAAGAAAGACCATGAAAACAGGTCTTTCTTGCCTTTATGTTCCGTCTCTTTTCTTTGTGTCTTTTGTGGCTGTTCTCCGTGTTCTCTGTGCTCTCTGTGGCTACTTCTTTTACTGGACCTTCCCCACCGACGCCAGGCGCTGCTGCGCCGCGTGCATATCCTGGGCGGTGGTCGCACGGCCGGTGCGCATCATGTCGGCGAAGCAATCGAAGAGGTAGGTCGCATCGTGCGGCCCGGGCGAGGCCTCCGGGTGGTACTGCACGCTGAAGATCGGCAGGTCGGGGTGGGTGAAACCTTCCACGGTGTGGTCGTTCAGGTTCACGTGCGTCATCTTACCACCGGCCTTGGCCAGGCTGTCGGCATCGACGGCAAACCCGTGGTTCTGGCTGGTGATTTCCACCTTGCCGGTGGCCTCGTTGCGCACCGGCTGGTTGCCGCCGCGGTGGCCGAACTTGAGCTTGTACGTGGTGGCCCCCATGGCCAACGCCAGCAGTTGGTGGCCCAGGCAGATGCCGAACATGGGCACCTTGCCCAGCAATTCCTTTAGCGCCGCGACCGTGTACGTCACCGCCGCCGGGTCGCCGGGCCCGTTGGAAATGAAGACGCCATCGGGCTTGCCGGCCAGGATCTCCGCCGCACTGGCCCGTGCGGGCACGACGGCCAGCTCGCAGCCGCGCTCGACCAGATTGCGCAGGATGTTCGTTTTCGCGCCGCAGTCGATGGCCGTCACGCGGAACGCCCGCTGGTCGGTCCGGCCGCCCAGGCGCTGCGCGAACTTGCTGGTGAAGGGCTCGTTCCAGCGGTAGCCCGCCTGGGGCATCACCACTTTGACCAGGTCCTGCCCGGCCATGCTGGGCAGCGCCACCGCACGGGCGACCAGCTCATCGTCGTCGAGAATCTCCGTGCTCATCACGCCGTTGATCGCGCCATCCACGCGGATGTGCCGCACCAGGGCCCGCGTGTCGATGCCGGCCAGGGCCATGATGTTGGCGGCCGCCAGGTATTCGTGCAGCGACTGGCCCGCGCGGAAATTGCTTACCCGCGCCGACAGCTCCTTGACGATAAACCCCGCCACCTGAGGCCGGCGGTTGAGGCTCTCGACATCCTCCGCGTTCACGCCGTAGTTGCCGATCAGCGGATAGGTCATGGTGACGATCTGCCCGCAGTACGACGGGTCGGTGAGGATCTCCTGGTAGCCGGTCATGGAGGTGTTGAACACGACCTCCCCGCCGGTGGTGCCGGCGGCGCCGAAGCTATGCCCGGTGAAGACCCAGCCATCGGCCAGGGCGAGTTTGCATGTTTTTGGGGTATTCGTCTGCATGTTGTCAGCGGCTCTCGTCAGAGGCTTGAGGCCTGAGGCTCGAGGCACAGCCGGAGCAGAGGCGACGCCGGATTCTTTCCCGTCGTTCCTCCAGCCTCAAGCCTCGGGTCTCAAGCCTTATTCTTTCCCGCAGCACTTTTTGAATTTCTTGCCGCTGCCGCACGGGCAGGGGTCGTTGCGGCCGGTGGTCTTGTCGGCGTGGATGGGTTTTACCTTTTCAGTCTTGGACAACAACTCCTCCTCCGCCTCGACCTCTTCGGTGCTCATGTTCTTCTTCTCCCGGTCCTTAAGCCGGGATTCTTCCAGACGCTTTTCAAACCGATCTGCCAACGGGTCACGGGCCATTTTCGTTCACCTCTATTCAGACGATTACACCACGGCGGCGGATTGTACATCTCCTGGTGCCACGGCTGCGCCGTTTGCAGCCGTGCGCCACACGCCTGCGGCCAGACGGAAGGTCCTTTGGAAACCCGGGAGACGCTCGCCTTATCGTTTTCCACAGCGCACGGGTGCAAACAACGCACCCGTGGCACCAGGCGGAAGGTCCGGCGGAAACCCGCGCGACAGTCGCTTTTTCGTTTGGCACAGCGCACGGGTGCAAACAACGCACCCGTGGCACCGGGGAATCCGGAAAGATCGTCCTTCTTCTCTGACCGTTGCTCCAGCCTCTAGGCTTCCTTTCCGCAGCACTTCTTGTACTTCTTTCCGCTGCCGCACGGGCAGGGGTCGTTGCGGCCGACCTTGGGCACGGCGCGGCGGATGGTCTCCACCTTTTGCGGCTTGGTGGCATCCTGCTGGGCCTGCATCTCCTGCGAGAGATGATCGTACCCGGCCAACTGCTCGTGCACCATCTGGCTGATCTGATACACGCTCGATAGCCGAGCCGCCGAGCTCAGCCGCACCTTGAAGATATTCTCCGCCACGCGGTTTCGCACGGCATCGAGCATCTCGTTGAACATCGAAGCGCCTTCGCGCTTGTACGCAATTTTCGGGTCCTGCTCGGCATAGCCGCGCAGGCCGATGGAGCTGCGCAGGTGGTCCATCTCCAGCAGGTGATCCTTCCACCCGCCGTCGAACTCCTCCAGCAGCACGAACCGCTCCAGCTCGCTGATCTCGCGGCGCAGGAAGCTCCTGCCGGCCGCCAGCAGCACATCGCGCAGGTCGCGGCCATCGAGTTCGCTTTCGGCGATCTGCGTGTCGAATCGCTGCTGGGCGAACTCCAGATGCGACGTCAGGTCGCCGTTGGCGGCCAGCTCGCCATCGATTTCCGCTTCCAGCCGCTGGCCCTGCGTGTACTCGCGGCTGAAGGGCAGCAGCCGGTCGAGAATGTCCTGGCCGCGCTTGCCGGTGAAATCCTCGCCGGTCAGGCCGGCGCGGTACTTGGCGTTGGCCCAGTCGGCCAGCGCCTGGCAATGGAACACGTTGGCCGTGTTGCCGTCAGGGAAGGCCCGCTGGAGCGCGAATTCCACCGGGTATTCCACCTCGCGCTGCGTGTACGCCTCGAGGATCTTCTCGATCAGATGCTCGGTCACATCATCCACATCGCCGGCCAGTTCCTCCAGCGACGGCCGCACGGCGAATTTCTGCTGAATCCACTGCGCCAGGGCCGTGCGCGGGAAATTCGGGGCCAGGTACGTTCCCACGGGCGCCAGGTCCACCTCATCCAGCCGCGCCCGCGCCTGCTCGATGAGCGATTCGGAGATCTGCTCCGGGTTCATCTGCCGCAGGTGGTTCTGCGAGACGTTGATGCGGAATCGGCTCATGGCCCAACTCGCCAGGCCGGCCAGGTCCCACTCGCGCTGGGTCATGTCCGGATCGATATACTCGCCCATGCTGCGCGAGATATCGGCGGCGGCATCCTCCTTGGCCCGGTCGCGCAGCATCTCGCTGATGGAGGCGAAATCGTCGCTGCGGATGCGGTCGATGGAGAGGTCCAGCCGCAGATTGTTCCGCGCCCAGTCGCAGATGGCCTGCTTGGCGTACGGACCGGCCAGATGATCGGCCACGGCGTCGGCCATCGTCTGCGAGATCATCTCGACGATGAGCTCCTTCAGGTCGCGGCCTTCCAGCACGCGCTGCCGGCGGCCGTAATAGGTCCGCCGCTGGTGGTCCATCACCTCGTCGTATTCCAGCAGGTTCTTGCGGATGTCGAAGTTCCGCTCCTCGACGCGCTTCTGGGCCTGCTCGATGGCCTTGGAAATGCGCTTGTGCTCGATGGCCATGCCATCTTCCATGCCCAGCCAGTCGAGCAGCTTGAGCAGCGTCGGGCCGGCGAAAACGCGCATCAGGTCATCTTCCAGCGACAGGAAGAACCGGCTGGAACCCGGGTCGCCCTGGCGGCCGGACCGGCCGCGAAGCTGGTTATCGATGCGCCGCGCCTCGTGCCGTTCCGTGCCCACCACGTGCAGGCCGCAGGGCACATCCTGCGGGCATTCCTTGCGGCCGCGCTTGGGAAAATCGGCATCCAGCTTGGGCTTGAAGCAGTGGTCGCAATTGGTCGAGGGGTCATATTCCTGGCAGTGGATGCAGCACTTGTGCACCCCCGCCGGGTACAGCTCGGAAGGCTCGCTGCCGGCCGGCAGGTCCGCATCCGCCGGCACGCGGCAGGCGCGCCATACCACGCCTGGGCCTAGCTTGATATCGGTACCGCGGCCGGCCATGTTCGTGGCGATGGTGACGTTGCCCACCATCTCCTTCTCGCCCTTCTTCTTGGCGTGCTGCTGGCCGGCCTTGGCGACGATATCCGCCTCGCGGGCCGCATTTTCCGGCCGCGCGTTCAAGACCTCGTGCTCGATGCCGTACTGGCGGGTCAGGGCGCTACTGAGCCGCTCGGATTTTTCCACGCTGGTCGTGCCCACCAGCACGGGCCGGCCCTTATCGAGGGCCTCGTGGCGGATCTCCTCGACGATGGCCTGGAACTTCTGCTCCTCGGAGCGGAAGATGCGGTCGTTGTGATCGGCGCGATTGACCGGCCGGTGCGTGGGCACGGAGATCACGTCCAGGTGGTAGATCTTCAGGAACTCGCCGGCCTCGGTCATGGCCGTGCCGGTCATGCCGGCCAGCTTGCCGTACAGGCGGAAGTAATTCTGCAGCGTGATGGTGGCGAGGGTCTGGTTTTCCTGCTTGATCCGGACGCCTTCCTTGGCCTCCACCGCCTGGTGCAACCCCTCCGACCACTGGCGGCCTTCCATGAGCCGACCGGTGAACTCATCCACGATGAGCACTTCCTGGCCGCGGACCACGTAGTCGCGGTCCTTCTCGTAGACGATGCGGGCCCGCAAGGCCTGGGTGATCAAGTGCGGCCACTCGGCGCCATCCTGGTAGATCGCGCCCAGCTCGCGGTCCTCCTGGGCCGCCGAGACGCCCTCGTGCGTGATGCCGACATTCTTGTTCTCGGCCTGCACGACGAAGAACTGCCGGTGCCCCAGCGATTCGGCCTCATCCTCCGTCAGCGAAAAGCCGCTGCGCTGCGAGGGGTCGGCCTTGAACTTGCGGATGGCCTCGTTGAACTTGGGATGGCCGGTGTATTCGCCCGGCACGTTGCCGTCCCAGGTGCGGATGCGCTCCAGTGTCTCGCGGTTGGCCTGCTTTTGAAGCTGCTCCAGCCGGCGGGCGATCTGGTCGGCCTTGGCGTAGCGGCCGACATCGCCGTAGGCCGGGCCGGAAATGATGAGGGGCGTGCGCGCCTCGTCGATCAGGATGTTGTCCACTTCGTCGACGATGGCGAAATCCAGCGGGCCCTGCGCCTGTTCATCCGCCGAGAGCTTCATGTTGTCGCGCAGGTAATCGAACCCGAACTCGCTGTTGGTGCCGTAGGTGACGTCGCAACCGTAGGCTTCCTTGCGCTGGCGGTTGTCCATCATCGTCTGGATGAAGCCCACCGTCATGCCCAGCAGGGCGAAGATGGGCGTGGCGAACTCGGCATCGCGCTGCACCAGGTAATCGTTCACCGTGACGACGTGAACCTTCTTGCCTTCCAGGGCCATCAGGTAGATGGCCGGGTAGCAGGCGATGGTCTTGCCTTCGCCGGTGGCCTCCTCGGCGATGTTGCCGCCGTAAAGCACCAGGCCGGCGACAAGCTGCACATCAAACTGCCGGTGCGCCCGCGCACGCTTCGATGCCTCGCGGATGGCGGCAAATGCGTCGGGGATCAGTGCGGCCGGCGACTCGCCCCGCCCCAGCCGCTCGCGCAGCCGCGGCGTGGTGGCGCGCAGTTCATCCTCCGACAGGATGGCGTATTTCGCCTCCAGCGGGTTGATCTGGCCTTCGACAACCTTGCGCAGTGACCGGACGACGCGCTCGTTCCGCGTGCCGCCCAGCAGCTTTATAAGCACTTTACCGACAACGTTTGGCATCGTTTCCCCGAGCCAGCAGCCATCGCGCTAGCCGCCGACAGGCAACTTCCCCGCCGGGCGGCCGCGCGCTTTTAGCATGATAACAATCGCCGCCGGCTGAAAAAAGGCGAAACGGCCCAGAGACATTACGGCTCCAAGCGTTCAGGCGGAACGCGGCGGCAAAGGGAAGCCCATGGGCACGGCCGTGGGTGGAACTGGCGAGGATCCTTGCGAAAAAGGGTGTTGACACTCCTGAGGGTTCGCCCATATACTTTATGAGGTTTGCTATACAAACCAGTTTGCTTATACAGGAGACAAGGCTATGGATCTTCCGGAAATGAATGAAATCGCGAGGCGCACCGGCAGGTACAGCCTGGAGGACGGCATTAACGAAATGCTTTTCGGCTTTATGCTCGTCCTGGTGGGCCTGTCTTGTTTCGCGGAGGCGGTTCTAAAGCACGCCCCAGTGATCGGCATGGATAGTTGGAAGGTCGGTTTTCTTGCACTGGTCCTGTGCGGATCTTTTCTGTGCCGTCGGCTCGGGCGAAAGCTGAAAAGCCGGTTTGTCGAGCCCCGCGCAGGTCTAATAGTCCTTCGCAAGCCGACCCGGGGCGCGAAGCTGATGGGCTTGGTCTTCGGCGTCTTTTTCCTGTTTGTCTTGGGGTTTGTGCTTACGGTGGCGCGACATCACTATCCGGCGGCAAGCGGTTGGTATACGTTAGTTATCAGTGTCATGATCAGCGGGTTCCTTCTGATCGGAGGCATCCAGCTTCGCCTGCGTCGATTCGGGGCGCTGGCGGTCTTCTCGCTGGCTCTGGGTATCGCCTCATTCTCTCTGAGGCTGGGCGATAACCTCAGCGGAGCAGCGTATTTCTTCTTCTTTGGCTTGGCTCTTATTGCCGGCGGCGGCTTGGCCCTGCGGTCGTTCCTACGGCGTCCGATTCTCACGGAGAATGAGCCATGAAGCAGGAGATCCGTGCCCTGGTCGATGTGGACAGGCTGATTCACGAGCCGGCACGGCTGGTGATCGTGACCACGCTATATTTTGTCGAGGCCGCCGACTTCCTCTACCTGCTGCGCGAGACGGGCATGACCAAAGGCAACCTCTCCTCCCACCTGGCGAAGCTGGAGGCCGGCGGGTATGTCGAAATCAACAAGACCTACCGGGAAAAAATCCCGAGAACCATCTGCCGATTAAGCAGCGCCGGCCGAACGGCCTTTCAGCAATATCGGGCGCGCCTCAAAAAGGCGGTCACCAGCATGGAGGGTTGAAGAAGACCGTCTTTACCTCGATAGGGCGTAATACGGATTGCGTCGGGGAAAGGAAACCTCTTGCTATTCCCACAGGACAGCTAGAATTTCTTTATAACCGGGTGCAGGGGAGTTACGACCATGCGTACTTTGTTCTTCATTGCCTCGCTGGCGGCCATCCTGGCCGGCGGCGTCGGATGCCATCAGAATTACGCCTCCAAAAGCCCTGGGGTCGAGCCTACAGACCTATCCTCGCAGCAGTGGGATAACCGCATGCTGCTGATGTTTGCTCCTTCCCAGAACGATCCCAAACTTCAGGTTCAGAAGGAATTCCTCGCCGGCCAGGAAGACCGGCTAGGCGCCGCCGAGGTGCGGCCCATCCAGGTGATTGGCAACGGGCCGGTCCGGCTGGGGGCCGGAACATCCAACGATGTGCAGGCCCGCAACCTCCGCGCCCGCTTCGGGGTGTTTGATGAACTCTTCACCATCATCCTGGTGGGCAAAGATGGCCACGTGCGGCTGCGCAGCGCCGATCCGCTGACCGCCCAGCAGGTCCTGCGATCTGTCGCTGCCCCGCCGCTGGATACGCCCCCATCCCAGGCCTACGGCATTGCCCCCCGCTCCAGCAGCGGCAACCTGGCGGAGGATTAGGGCATCGCCGCACAGGAAACGATGGTCGGGTGCCGTGGTTTGCGAAGCGCAGCGCAGCAACCACGACCCAGCACACCAGGTGTGACCGAAGACTAGACGGAATCGGCGAGCAACGGAAGGTCGACTTCCGCCGGCCGGCGGGTTTTGCGCCGCCGCGGTATCGGGACGGCCCCAGCAGCACCGGAGGAGTACGCTTCCGCCGGCCGCACCGACGCGAGGCGGTCCTCGAAGGCGTGCACGCGGATCATGGCCAATTCATTTCGCCTGCGCATCGACTCCAGGCGCCCCCACACCTCGGCCGCGGCGTACATCCGCTGGCAGCCGGCGGCGGTGAGTTTCGCGTTGAAATGCTGGGTGAAGGATTCCAGCAGCTCGGGGCTCTCCCCCAACTGGCTGGTGCGCACGCCCGCCGAGCAGTACGTGGCCTGCAGCAGTTCCACGTGCGCTGGCGACCAGTCGCCCGGCGTGGCCAGGTCAGCGATCGGCTGCACCTCCGCCAGCCGGCGGCGAATGCCGTCGACGTATTCGGGCGATAATTCAGTCCCCATATAATGCCGGTGGTACTTCTTGGCCGCCACCAGCGTGGTGCCGCTGCCGGCGAATGGGTCGAAGACGACATCGCCCACGCGGCTGGTGGCCAGGACGATCCGCGCCAGCACCGTCTCGGGCATCTGGCAGGGGTGCCAGCCCTCGCGCTCGGCGAATGTGCCGCACACCCGCGGAAACTCCGCCCAGGTGTCATCGGGCAGCTTGCCGGCGGGATTGGCGCGCCGGTCGTTGTAGCGCCGCTGGCGGTCGGAGAAGGTGCGCACGGCCTCATCGTTGAACGTGAAGCTCCGCGCATCGGCCACAAAGTAAAACAGGTGCGTGTGGCTGCGGGCGAATTTCAGCTTGGTCTGCTGGCCGAAGGTGTAATGCCAGATCACCCAGTTCCGCAGGTGCAGACCCGCCTTGCGCCCCAGCAGCCGCACTTCGGCCGCGTAATCATCGCCGATAGCGATCCAGAACGCCCCGGTCGGCTTGAGCGCCCGCCGGCAGGCGGTGATCCATTGCTCGGTCCAGGCGTAATAATCGTCGTACGCCCGGCGGTCTTCGTACACGTCGTACTGATAGCCGATGTTGAACGGCGGATCGGCGAAGATCAGATCGGCGAATGGCTCCTCCTGCTTCGCCAGCCAAGTGAGACAATCCGAATTGACCACTTCATCCAGCTTCAACATGTTGGACTCCGTTCCGCCGCCATCGCTCTTCTTCAGTCAGGTTGACCGCCGCATTCTAACTGTCCAGGCCGCCGCGCCAACAAGTTATCACAGGTGGCATGCCCTCACGACCGCTGGTCGGAAGGTGGCACAGGCTTTTAGCCTGTGTTCTTCCAGCACCGGCCACAGGCTAGAAAGCCTGTGCCACCTCCAGCCAAGGCGGGTGGGCATGTCTTGCCCGGGCGAACCTTCGCCAACGGCCGCGCGCCACTTATCGCCATGCCCACCCGTCCGGTGCTATCGCCCCGTCCGTGAGGGCATGCCACCTTGAAGCGGGAATCGCCGCCTCTCGGCGAAGACCGCCGGCTTCCGTTTATCGCGTCGCCGCCGCGATCGCCTTGTCCGCAATGTCATGGCGGTAGTAGCAGCCGGGCCAGGAAATCTTGGCCACGGCCTCGTACGCCCGCGCCTTGGCGGCGGCGATCGTGTCGCCCAGCGCGGTCACGCCCAGCACGCGGCCGCCGGCGGTGACCAGCTTGTCGCCCTCCTGCTGCGCGCCGGCGATAAACACCTTCACATCGGCCATGGCGTCGGCCTGGTCCACGCCCGTGATGGGCAGGCCCTTGGCGTATTTGTCGGGGTAGCCGCCCGAGGCCATCACCACGCACACCGCCGGCCGCGGGTCCCAACCGAGCGTCACTTCATCCAGGCGGTGCTCGCAGACGGCCACCATGGCCTCGACCAGGTCGCCCTTGAGCCGCATCAGCACCGGCTGCGCCTCGGGGTCGCCGAAGCGGGCGTTGAACTCGATCACCCGCGGCCCGGAGGCCGTCAGCATGAGCCCGGTGTACAGCACGCCTTCAAAACGCCCCACGCGCCGGCGCAGGGCATCGACCGCCGGCACGATGATTTCGCGCTCCACCTGCGACAGCACCGCATCGGTGATGACCGGCACGGGGCAGTAGCAGCCCATGCCGCCGGTGTTGGGGCCGGTGTCGCCATCGCCGATGGGCTTGTGGTCCTGCGCGGGCTCCAGCACGTAGATGTTCTTCCCATCGCACAGCGACAGCACGCTGGCCTCCGGGCCGGTCAGGCGATCCTCGACGAGCACCGTCTCGCCCGCGGCGCCGAAGACCTTCTCCACCATCATCTGCTCCAGCGGCTTGACCGCCTGGTAGGGCTCCTCGCACACGACGGCGCCCTTGCCCTTGGCCAGGCCGGCGGCCTTGACCACCAGCGCGCCTTGGCGCGAGAGCACGTAGTTCCGGGCGGCGGTGAAGTCGGTAAAGGTCCTGGCCTCGGCGGTCGGAATGCTGGCCTCGCGCATGAGCTGCTTGCTGAAGGCCTTGTCCGACTCGATCTGGGCGGCTTCCTTGGTCGGCCCGAAGGCCATCAGCTTGGCCTTCCTCACCTCGTCCACCAGGCCGGCGGCCAGCGGCTCCTCGCCGCCGACGACGACCAGGGCGATGCCGTTCTCGCGGGCGAACTTCACCAGCGCGGGCACGTCCAGCTCAGAAATGGGGACATTCGTTCCGCATTGGGCGGTGCCGGCGTTGCCCGGGGCGATGAACAACTGTTCGCACTGCGGGCTTTGCCGCAGCTTCCACGCCAACGCGTGCTCTCGTCCGCCGCTGCCGACCAGCAGAATCTTCATCACCGCTCCTTGCTTCCATCCGGGGCCGTCGATCGATCCACTCGGGCCAGCAGTTTACCTTGGCCGCCATGGCGATGCGACAGGCTGCTTTTTCAGCATTTGCTGAAGGACAAATGCCTCTGGCGGACCCTCGGCGGAAAATTGTATTTTTCTTCCTCATCGGCCCAGATGCTATATTTCAGAAGCATGCACTCCTGTTTTCGCAAGCTCATATTTTACAGTAGCTTGCACATGGCTCGTGCTATCATAACCGAAATGTAATATCTAACGGTTGCGGAAAAGAAAATTCTGCGTTTTTTCTATTGCCAATTCAGGTGAACCCTGTACAATCTCACTATGCGGGTTGGGTAGATTTCGAGAGCAGGAGTTGAGCCCGCAACTAAAAATCTGACCCCCATCGAGCCGGTTCTCCCCCCGACCGGTTCGAATGCCAAGGCGGCGTCTGACGTCCCCCCCTGCGTCAGACCCGCCATTTTTTTGGGACCTGCTCATTACCACTTCCGGAAGATGAAAACCGCCGCCACCACGATGAAGCCGAAACCCACCAGATGGTTCCACCGGATCGGCTGATCGAGATAGAAGATGGAGAACACCGAGAAAACCACCAGCGTGATGATTTCCTGGCCCGTCTTCAGTTGCGCGGCGGTGTACACATCGCTGCCGATCCGGTTGGCCGGCACCTGAAAACAATACTCCAGCAGGGCGATGCCCCAACTGGCGAGGATCGTCAGAACCAGCGGCGTGCTCTTGAATTTCAGGTGGCCGTACCACGCGAAGGTCATGAACACGTTGGAGATCGTCAGCAGAACAAACGGCAGCCACAGCTTCATTTCCCGCTCCTGCCAAAACGCCCGAGCCGCCGGGGTGCTCCAGGAGCGAACTTTTCGATCCTGCGCCGGTGCAGCACAAAGGCGAATATTGTATCGCCGGCCACGTCAAACGCAGATCCTCCGACTTGTCTTCTCGGGCGATAGGCGGAATTGCATACATCCTTTGTACGGCAACCACGCGTGCGACAAAGGCACGCTTACGGCTGATGCGTCTGCGCCGGTGCGGAGCCCGCGGGGCCGGATTCGCCGATGGCCGCCGGCGGTTTGACTTTCACCACCGTTTGCGCGGTCAACGTCTGGCCGGTCAGGTAATCGACGAACACCACGCGGACCGTCACCTCGCTGTGCACCGGCGGATGCGCCGGCCAGGGGCATTCGAAGGCGTACTGGTTGGCGAAACTGGCGCTCATCCAATACTTGCCCATCTGGTCGGCGGCGTAGGTGCAGGCGCCCAGGAACTGCTGGTCCGCCGGGTTGGCCAGATCAAACAGCTCCACGCGCACATCGCCGGCGGCCTTCAGCGTTGAACCCTGCTCATCCACGGGCCGGACAAACACGCGGACCCCCGCATCGCTGCTTGGGTCAGAGCCGCGAAAGCCTGAAGTCATCTTGCCCAGCTCGATGCGGTGCGGGTGGAAGACCACCGAGAGCCGCTTCTCGCCCAGTCCCTGGAGCGTCTTGACCTGCGCCTCAAGCTCGGCAATTCGATCTTCCAGTTTGCCCACCTGCTCCTGCAGGCGCGCGAGCTGAGCATCTTTGCTCATCAGTTGCACGTTCTGCTCGGCCGCCTCTCGATGCGGCGCGCGGCAGCCGGCCAGCAGGCCGGCGAGGGCCAGCAAACAAGCAACGAGTTGGGCGAACCTCTTCACGATCATGCCATTTCGCGGTTTGACTTCTTGCCTGGGTCTGGCGCGGCCCAAAGTAATCCGTCACCAATAATTACTGTTTCTCCGGCGGCGTCTCGGCCGCCTCGAGGATTTTGTCGACCACGCCGTAGGCGACCGCCTCGTTGGCATCGAGCCACTTGTTGCGGTCGCAGTCCGCCTCGATCTGGGCCACGCTCTTGCCGCTGTCGGAGGCCAGGATCTCGTAGATGCGCCGCCGCAGGCGGATGATCTCGCGGGCCTCGATATCCAGGTCCGTCGCCGGCCCGGTCACCACGCCGCGGATCAGCGGCTGGTGGATGAGCACGCGGCTGTTGGGCAGCACGTAGCGCTTGCCGCGCGTGCCCCCGGCCAGCAGCACCGCCGCCATGGAGGCCGCCATGCCCACGCACGTCGTGGACACATCGCAGCGCACGAACTTCATCGTGTCGTAGATGGCCAGCCCCGCCGACACGCTCCCGCCGGGCGAGTTGAGATACAGCTTGATGTCGCTCTTGGGGTCATCGTTGGACAGGAACAGCATCTGCGCCACGACCAGGTTGGCGATGTTGTCGTCGACCGCATCGCCCAGGAAGATGATCCGGTCTTTGAGCAGCCGGCTGTAGATGTCGTAGGCGCGCTCGCCGCGGCCGCTTTGTTCGATGACGATCGGTACAAGGTGTTGGTTGGAGAGCATGGTCTTTCTGTCCGCGGCGGGCACGCCGCCGTTACTGTTTGCCGGGCTGGACGATCTCGTCCAGCAGCCCGTATTCCTTGGCCTCTTCGGGGGTGAGGTAGCGGTCGCGCTCGGTTTCCTTCTCGATCTGCTCGACCGACCGGCCCGTGCACTTGGCCAGCAGCTCGTTCAGCACCCGCTTGGCCTTCAAAATCTCCTCGGCCTGGATCTGGATATCGCTCACCTGGCCGCTGACGCCGCCCCAGGGCTGATGGATCATCACCTTGCTGTGCGGCAGGGCGAAGCGCTTCTTCTTGGTGCCGGCGGCCAGGATCAAGGCCGCCCCGCTCTGGGCCGCGCCCACCACGTATGTGGCCACATCGCAGGTCATGAACTGCATCGTGTCGTAGATGGCCAGCGTGTCATCCACGGTGCCGCCGGGCGAGTTGATATACAGGCTGATCTCGCGATCGCGGCTCTTGGCCTGAAGCTCCAGCAGCCGCATGATCAGCCCGCCGGCCGCGTTGGCGTTGATCTGGCCCCACAGGAACAGGATGCGTTCCTCGGCCAGGCGCTCCTCCAGCGTCATCTCGCGGCGGTACTGGTAATCGCTGCGGGCGGCGGAGGGGCTGTCGTGTGAACGTGCCATCGTCTGGTCCTTTTATCCTTTCGTCGGCCGTCAAGCGGCCGGCCCGATTATTCTTCGGCCTTCTCCGAGTCTTCGGCCCCAGCGGTCTCGACCTTTTCGCCTTCCTTGGCGGCCGCCTCGGCGCCGGCGGTGCCCGCGGGCTTCTCCTCGGCCATTTCCAGCAGCTTATCCAACGTCTTCTGCTCGCGGAGCTGCACCTCGACCTCGCCCAGGCTGCCGCCGTGCTCCATCTCCTGGCGCAGCCGCTCGGGCCGCCGGCCCTGCTGGCTGGCGATATAAGCGATCCAGGAGTTCACCTCGCCCTCTTCAACCGTGATATCCAGGGCCTTGGCGATCTTCTCCAGTATAAAGCCCAGCTTCAGGTCGCGCTGGGCCACGCGCTCGGCCTGCGAGGCCAATAGCTCGAGGTTCTGATCGATCTGATCGCGCGGCACGCCCTGCTGAAGCAGGTTCACGTAGTGCCGGCGCAGGACGGCAGCGGTCTGCCGGCGGCTGGTTTCTTCCGGCAGGTCCATCGTCGTGTGCTCCAGCAGGTAATTGCTCACCTGCTCGCGGCGGGCCTTGAGCCGCTCCTGGGCGACCTGGACCTCGGCCCGCTGAGCGATGTACTTCTTCATGGCCTCGGCGTCGTCAAAGCCGTACTCGCCGGCCAGGGCATCGTTCAGCGGCGGCAGCTCCATGCGCTTCACTTCGCTCAGGGCGAACGACACGGTCACTTCCTTGCCGCGCCATTCTTCCTTCTCGTGGGCGGCGGGCACCTGGGTCTTGATCTCGACGGTCTGGCCGGCCTTGGCGCCGGATAGTCTTTCGCCCAGATCTTCCAGCGGCACGCCGGCGACGGCGCCGGGGGCCACGCGCATCTCGGCGTTTTCCACCTTCTGCTCGATGCCTTCGCCCTTGACCGTCACATCGGCGATGATTTGATCGCCCGCCTGCGCCGGCTCGCTGACCGGCACGAGCGTGCCCTTCTGCGCCAAGATCCGCCGCGTGACTTCCTCGGCATGCTCGGAGCCGCCGGGAAGCTGCGGTTCGGTCACGGGAATGCCCTTGTAGGAGGGCACCTCAAACTTCGGCTTGACCTCGACTTCCAGCGTGAACGTCAGGTTGCCCTTTTCCGGCAGCTCGATGTCGTCGAGCTTGATATCCGGCTCGCCCAGGATGTCGAGCTCCTCATTCTTATCGACCTCGCCCAGCGCCTCGGCGACCAGCGCGTTGCGGACATCCTGCGCGGCATCCTTGCCATATCGCTTCTCCAGCAGCCGCCGCGGCGCGTGGCCGATGCGGAAACCGGGGACCAGGGCGCTCTTGTGCAGCTCGCCGAAGATTTCCTCGAATTTCGAATCGATCTTCTCGCGATCGACCTCGATGGTGATCTTCTTGCGGCTGGCGGCCATCTCTTCGATGGTGACCTTATTGGCCGGCAGCGCGGGGGCTTCCGGGGCCTCGGCCTGCTCTTGATTTTGACCTTCCGCTTGCCCTTGTGCGGCCTGATCTTCAGGCCTGTCCTTAGTTTCATCGACCATTGGTGTTACTCCCACCGCCCTCGTCGCGACCAACGCACGCGCGTCCCGGCGACGATAGGGCAACCCGCCAGCTCCCAGAGGCTGGAGGGCAGACTGTATGTAAATCGTATGCCGTCGTCAATCGGAAGAAATCCGCTGCATCGGAAGAAATCTGCCGCGTTTCCGCGCAGATTCGCGTGGCAGCCGCGGAAATTCCGCACTTGAAGCCATTCCTGGACCCTCGAGCTGCCCCCGGCAACTGAGGAAATTCCTCAGTTGAAGCTCTTCCTGGACCCTGAAGCCGCCGGGGCAACTGAGGAAATTCCTCAGTTGAAGCTCTTCCTGGACCCCGAAGCCGCCGGCCGACTGGTGAAATTCACCAGTTGAAGTCTCCCCGGCAAGGGTGCGGAGGCGGCAACTGGGGAAATCGCAGTCATGCCGCTGCCGGCACGCAAAGTCCGCCGGCCAACTGGTGAAATTCGCCATTCGAGCTTCTCGGCATGGCCCAGGAGCCGGCCACTGCGGAAACTCCGCAATTGAGCTGCGGTCACCATGCAAAGTCCGCTGGCCGACTGGTGAAATTCGCCAGTTGAGTGAAGCTCTTCGACAACGACCGATATTCTTAAGTATATGTTTTACATGAATATAAGCATTTACCTGCAGCTCCTCGAATCGCGCAGGCCCAATCACTTTCGGTCCCGCAGACCGAACCGCCGGCATCGAAAACGCCTGGCTGGAAACACTCAGATGTGAATGTGTAAGCATTATCTTTACGAGGATTGTAGTAACAGCCAAGCCTTAGAAATATTCTCTTTTCAGCGTCTCCTTATAAGACACTCCATGTTGTGGCTAGTTAGTGACATTCTATCATTGTTTTTCCGGCTGTCAATAGGAAAAAATCGCGGGGACCGAGATCGGAGGCGGAGTTTAGAGTCAAGAAGGCTTGGCGGTTTTCACCTGCCGGACCACCGCGCCAGCGATGAGCGTGCAATAAGCCGCGGGCCTCGTTTCACCCCTCCGGTCCAACCCGCCGCGGCGATTCCTCCAGCTCGCGCCGCCGCGCGAGCCGGGCGAAGATGTAGAGCACCCCGTATTGAATCAGCCCCGTAATGACGGTAACCAAGTATGGCATCAGCGGAAACTGCGCTCTACTGGGGATCGTGGCTGCGGGATTCTGACTCACGGGGGTCGCGACATAGACAAGGAAGTTCACCGTCATGATCAGCCCCCAGATCAGCAGGGTTATCCCCGTCACCAGCGTGATACGGCCCGGCCGGCCGCCCAGCAGGTAAATGCCAAACAGGGGCCAGACAACCATGAACATGTCGAGGGCCAGACCCCAAATCTGGCTGGCGGGCAGGTTGAATGAGGTCGGCGAAGATGGAAACAGGACAGCCGTCGCCACGAATATCAGGCTGTATAGATGCATCAGCGCCACACCCGCCAGCAGCAGGATCATGAACGCCAGCCAGTCGCGCTGGGCAGCGCCGTAGCTGCGGGCAACGGGCAGCGCCTTTCCCTGCGGCACGGTCAGCATCGATTGGCGGCGCATGCCCGTACGCAGGAAAACCCCCAGGCCAATGGAGGGAAGCAGGATTTGGGTAGTTTGCCACAAAACTGTCACCATCAGATAGAAGGTCGGCAAACGACGCCAGAAATCGCCGACAAACACCGCCTGTTGCCCTATCGCCAGCAAGGTTGGAAGGATCACCCAGCCCCAGCCTACCGCCCGGGCCCAGCGCCGGCGGCGCAAGAAGCCATAGGCCGCCGCCAAGGCCAAGGCAATGCCAACCAGGCCCAAGCTTTGGCTGATCGGCACCGCCCCACTTAGCGATAACTCCCGGGCAAGGTCGAAGACATAGCGAATCCCCTCCGCGAGGCCCCTACCCAGCAGATACAACCCCACCAGGACCGGCCAGAGCGGCAGGTACGTCTCGTAATATTCCCCCGGATCAAACGGCCGGCCGCACTCGGGGCAGCGCAGCAACGTCAGTCCGCGCAGGAGATAGCCGCACTGGAAGCACCGGGCATCAGCCGGCAGCGAGATCTCCGCCGGCCCGGCCGGGGATGCCGCCGGGGGCGCTGGTAAATCGTCCTTGGCGGGCGATGGGAAGGCGGATTTATCCGGGTCAAGTGACATGGTTCACGTGCGTGGCATTGTCATACGAGATGGCCGCGAACACAACGGTCTAGAGCGCTTTGCGATTGCCTGTAGCGGTTGATGCTGACTGCGGCATCGCCTACTTTGGGCTGCTTTCACACGCAAGGGGTCTAAGCAAATTCAACCGAAAGCGATGAGCCGGCGGCCAAGCCGTTCTCATAGGCCACGGCTTGGGCCGTGGTGAGCGAACAGCCCAAGGAATTTCCCCAGGGCGTTTCAACGCCCTTCAATCCTTTGGCTTCAGCCACAACGGCCAAGCTCAAGCCAGGACGATAAGCCCGTTGAAACGGGCTCCGGAGATTCGTTGTCGGCGTCCAGACACCATGGCTGAAGCCATGGCCTATGGGAACAACCTGAGGGTCTTAGGCAACGGTACGATTAACTGCCCGTACGCTACGTGCTAATGCAATCCGCTCTAAGTGTTACAGTCTTCATGCTCAGCATAAAGACTGTAACACTTAAACCGGTGCCATTTGTTGTTTACTGCCCCGCGGCCGGGGCCGTGGTGGGAATGACCAGGGGTTTACCCGGCGCGGCGGACTGATCTTCCCAGCCGCCGCCGAGGGCCTTGTAGAGCGAGACCAGGTCTGTGGCCAGCGTACTGTCGCTCTGGACCAGGGCAACTTCCACGGCAAAGAGCGAGCGCTGGGCGTTCAGCACGTTGAGGAAGTCGGTATTGCCCTCGGTGTACAGCTTCATCGACAGATCCACCGCCTGGCGGTTAAACGTTACGGCGTCGGTCAGCTCCGCGCGGTGGAGCTGCTCCTGGGCGAGCCCCACCAGGGCGCTGTCGACATCCTCTACCGCCGTCTCCACGGTATTGACATACGTGATGTAGGCCTGATCGCGCAGGGCCTGCTGCACGCGGATATTCGAGATGAGGCTGCCGCCCTGGAAGATCGCCCAGTTGGCCGTCGGGCCGACCGACCAGCTTCGCGATGAGCTGTCGAACCAGTTGGCCAGCTTGGTGCTCTGCCAGCTCATCGAGCCGGTCAGGGCGAAGCTGGGGTAAAGCTGCGCCGTGGCCACGCCGATCTCGGCCGTGGCGGCGTGAAGATTGGCCTCGGCGGCGCGGATATCCGGCCGGCGGCGCAGCAGGTCCGACGGCAGGCCCGCCGGCACCTCGACGGGCACCAGGGGAACCGGCCCCGGCCGGGACAGCTCCTGCAGCAAATCACCCGGGTAGGCGGACACCAGAACGCTCAGCGCGTAAATCGTCTGGCGGGCGGACGTCTCCAGCGGCGGGATGGTGGACTGCGTGGTGGCCACCTGGGCCTGGGCGTTGGCCACATCCAGCGCGCTGACGAATCCCGCCGCCTGCCGCTCGCGAACAATGCCGGCGGTGTGCTGCTGGGTGGCGAGGTTCTCCTTGGCGATGACGATTTCCTGCTGCAGGCCGCGAAGCTGCACGTAGTCCAGGGCCACCTCGGCGGCGGTAGAGACCTGCACATCGCGCAGGCTTTCCTGCGCGGCCAGCACGGAGGCATCAGCCGCCTCGACGGACCGCCGGAGTCCGCCGAAGACATCCAGCTCCCACGAGGCGTCCACGCTGTTCTGGAACAGGCTATGGGGCGTGGGCTTGCCCGCCCCGGGCACGCCCGAGGTGCTCCGCTCGGAGGCCTCGCCGCGCTGGTATTCGGCCGCATCGGAGATGTTGGGGAACAAGCCACCCACCACGACGCCGCGCTGGGCCCGCGCCTGGCGCAAGCGGGCCCGAGCCTGCGCCACGTTGGTGCTGCTTCCCAGGGCGCGCTCCACCAGGCTGGTCAGCTCGGGGTCACCCAGAGTCTGCCACCAGCGCGTCAACTCGGCCGGCCGCGTGCTCACCGCCGGCTGCGTGGAGGCTTCCAGCAGCCCGTCCTGCCACGCCGACGGCGGCGACATAACGGCGGGGGAACGATAGTTGGGGCCGACTTTGCAGCCGGACAGCGCGGCCACAACGGCAAGAAACAGAACAGGCGAAAGCACGCTCCGCGGGGCCATAACGTCCTCCCAGAAATATCGCAAATTGCAAATTGCCAATTTCACGGCCGGAAACGGGATCGCACGTTCAGCGTCCCTTCTTCTTCAATTTGCAATTTGCAATTCGCAATTTGCAATTCCTCTCATTCATACCGCAGCGCCTCGATCGGGTCCAGTTGCGAGGCTTTCCATGCGGGGTAGAAGCCAAAGGTGATTCCCACGCTGGCGGAAACCACCACCGCGGCCACCAGCGCCCCGAGGGAGGCCTGCGTCGGCCAGTGCAGGAAATGCGTCACCAGCACGGAACTGACGCGCGCCAGCAGAATGCCCACCGCCCCGCCGAGCAGGCACAGCAGCACCGCCTCCACGAGGAACTGGTACAGAATATTGCTCGACAGGGCCCCCACGGCCATGCGCAGGCCGATCTCGCGCGTGCGCTCGGTGACCGAGACGAGCATGATGTTCATGATGCCCACCCCGCCGACCACCAGCGAGATCGTGGCCACGATCAGCAACAGCCGCGTCATCAGCGTGGTCGAGCTGGACATGGTCTTGGTCACCTCGGTCATGTCGCGGATGTTAAAGTCGTCGGACTCGCTGGAGCGAACCCGATGCCGTTCGCGCAGCACGGAGGAGATCTGCTTGATGGCCGGCTGCACCTGCTCGCTGGAGCGGGCGGCGGCCAGGAGCTGATCCACGTTGGAGAACCGCACCGGCAGCGGCGTGTCGGCCTGCTGCACCGCCGACTGGGCCGGGTAGAGGCTGACCTGCGTGTTGGGGTAAATCTGGCTGAGCGTGTTGACGGCGGTGGAGCTGTTGGCCGCCGCCGCACTCTGGTTGACGTTCGCCATCGAAGAGCCCGTGACGCGGTACTTGATCGTGGTCCAGGGGGCCAGCACGATGTCGTCCTGGTCCATGCCCATCATGTTGGCGCCCTTGGGCGCCAGCACGCCCACCACCTTGAAGGTCACGTTCTGAAGGCGGATATCCTTGCCCACCGGCGAGGACCCGCCGAACAGCTCGCGGACCAGCGTCTGGCCGATCAGGCACACCTTGGAGGCGTTGCGCACGTCGCGATCGGTAAACGCCTCGCCGTCGGCCACGTTGGTCCAGTCGCGGATTTCGAGAAAAGCCGGCGTGGTGCCGTAGATGCTCATGGGCACCCAGTTGCGGTTGCCATACACCACTTGCGTGCGCGCCCGCACCACGGGCGCCACCGCCCAGATGGACGGACACTCGCGGGTAATGGCGTCGCCATCCTCGGGCGTGAGCGTCATCACGCTGCCCACGCCGAAGCTGATGCCGCCGCTGGCCGCCGTGCCGGGAAGGATGATCAGCGTGTTGGCGCCCATGGCGGCGATGGTCTTGGCGATGGCGTCGGAGGAGCCTTTGCCGATCTCCGTCATGACGATCACCGCCCACACGCCGATCACAATACCCAGCGCGGTCAGCCCCGCCCGCATCATGTTGCGGCGGAGCGCCCGCAGGGCCGTCTTGAGAATTCGACTGAGCATCATGTTGCACCTCAACACAAACGGTGTGCAGCAAAGCTGCGCACCCTATTTTGGGGGCCCGTCGCTGCCGACAGCCACCTGCACGCTATCCGACGCCAGCAGGCCGTCGTGAAGGCGGATGACTCGCCGGGCGTGGGCCGCAATGCCGGGATCGTGCGTCACCAGCAGCACCGTCAGGCCTTCGGTCTGATTGAGCCCCTGGAGCATCAGCAGGATTTCCTCGCTGGTTTTCGAGTCCAGGTTGCCGGTGGGCTCATCGGCCAGGAGGAGCTTGGGCCGGTTCACCAGCGCGCGGGCGATGGCCACGCGCTGCTGCTGCCCGCCGGAAAGCTGCGAGGGCTGGTGGTCCATGCGGTCGCCCAGGCCCACGCGCTCCATCAGATCCGTCGACCAGATGCGGTTTTCGTGTTCCGTATGCTCGTGGTGGGAATACGTCAGGGGCATTATGACGTTCTCCAGGGCCGATGTCCGCGGCAGCAGATTGAAGTTCTGGAACACGAAGCCGATCATCCGGTTCCGCAACTGGGCGCGTTCATTGGACGAGGAGTGCGAGATCTCCCGCCCATCCAGCCAGTACTCTCCAGACGTCGGGTGATCCAGGCAGCCCAGCAGGTTCATCAACGTGCTCTTGCCCGAGCCGCTGGCGCCCGTGAGGGCGACGAACTCCCCGGACCCGATGGACAAGGTGATGCCGTTGAGCACCGGCAGGTCCACCTCGCCGAGGTAGTAGGTCTTCCGAATTTCCCGCAATTCAATCAGTTGCACGGCTATCTCCCTGGACGGCCCGCGCCGCCACCGGCGCCCGCGCCGCCACCCGCACCGCCACCACCTGCACCACCGGCGCCGCCCGCGCCACCGCCGGCACCGCCGGGGCCGCCAGGGCCACCGGGCGTACCCGCGCCGCCTTCACTCTGATTGGCCGGACGACGGGCGCGACCCAACTGCGGTGTGAATGGGCTGGCCCCGCCGCCGGCGGCCTGGGCAATCTGCTCGCCGATCACCACGTCCATTCCTTCCTGCACATCCGCACCCTGGACCTCGGTGAACGCGCCATCCGTCAGGCCGGCAGCCACGGCCACCGGCTTGAGGAACTGGCCATCCACGACCCACACGGTTCCGGGGCGGCCCTTGGCCGCGCCGGGCCGATCTGTCGGGGTTTGTGCCCCAGCGCTGGCCGGCTGGCTGGAGGCGGGGTCCGCGGCCGCCCGCCGGCCGCCGCCGCGGCGCGAAAGCTGGGCGCGATACTCCGGCGCCACCTGCGCCGGCGACGGCGTCCAGCGCAATGCCGCATTGGGCACGGTCAGTATATCGCTGCGATGACCCACCTGGAATTGCAGGTTGGCCGTCAGGTACGGCAGCAGCCGCCCGTCGACGTTATCCGTATTCACCTCGACCGTGTACGTAACGACGTTTTGCGTCATCGTGGCGTTAAGGCGAACCTTTCCCACCGTCCCCTTGAAGGTCAGATCCGGGAAGGCATCGACGCTGAAGGTCACCGGCAGGCCCGGCTTGATCGAGCCGATATCCGCCTCGTTGACGCTGACCCACACCTGGATCCGCGTCAGGTCCTTGGCAATGAGAAACAGGCTGGGGGCGTTGAGGCTGGACACGACGGTCTGGCCGATGTTCACGCGGCGATCGATGACCACGCCCTTGACGGGCGACTTGATCGTGCAATAGCTGAGGTTGCGCTGGGCGCGGCCCAGGTTGGCCTGGGCCTGTTCCACGGTGGCCTTGGCCTGGCCGATAGCGGCCTCATCCACGGCGACGTTGGCCTTGGCGGTTTCATAGCCGGCCTTATAGGCGTCGAACTGCGTGGGCGCCAGGGCCTCGGAGGGTCCCAGCTTCTGGGCGCGATCCCAGTCGCGCTGCGCCTGGTCGAGTTTGGCCTGCATCTGGATCACGTCGGCCTCCGCCCGCGTCTGCCCGGCCTTGGCCAGCTCCAGCGCGGCCTTGGCGGTGCTGACGTCGGCGGCGTACAGCGAGTCGTCGATCTGGGCCAGGATGGTTCCTTCCTCGACCTGCGAGCCGTAATCGACGGAGTTGCCGCCCGTATCCTTGCCGAAGAACAGGATCTGCCCAGCCACCTGGGCGCCGACATCCACCACCTCCACCGGCTCAACCGTGCCGGTAGAGAGGATGATGGCCGTCAGGTCTCCGCGCTGCACCGGCGCCGTGCGGTACTGGCTCGGGTCACCGCCCTTGCCCCTGCGCCACACGATGATCCCGCCGACCGCCACCACGACGATAAGGATGGCCACTCCAATTAGTTTCATTTTTCCCATCTTGAGCATTCCCATCTGGTACTTCTTGCGATGTCGACTCTTCTCTCACCCGGGCGACCCGGGCGGATATTTCACACTCGGGCGGCGTTTCCCGGGGCCAGCTTCTCGAGCTGGGCATCCAGTTTCCGCAGCCCGTCCAGCAGGTTCCCGCGCTGGTCGGCGTCCAGGCCGGCAAAGAGCGAACGAATCCGCTCGCCGTGGCCAGCGCTGATTTGTCCCACCAGCCTGCGACCCTCGCCCGTCAGGCGGGCCTCCCGGACGCGCATGTCCGTGCGCGATGAGGTGCGTTTCACCAGGCCGCGCCGTTCCAGGCGGTCCACGATGGCCGTCACGCTGGGCGGGCGGATCAACAGCCGCCCGGCCAGCTCCGACAGCCGCAGGCCCTTCTCGCCGGCCGCCCCGGCCCGCGACAGGACGCGCAAGGCCCCCCACTGGGGACCGCTGATGCCGTGAGCAGCGAAGAACGGCTCCATGGCCCCCCGCATGTGGCCCAGCGTCCGCAACAGCGTCCGGAAGAGGGCTTGGGAGACATCCTCTTCTTCCAAGCCGTTGAGTTCAGGATGTTCGTCCAGTTTCGCTGCCATAGGTATTCAGATTATACGCCGGGTACTTTGTTAGCTAAGCAAATATGTTTCGAGTTTCAAAAAGGTGGGTAAAGCGTTGGATTACAAGGAGCTCTGTCTCAAAAATCTATTGGATTTTTTCGATTTTTTTGACGCGGGCGGCTGTCCTTCCCGTCGGAAACGCTCACCCAGCCGCCTGCTCCCTTGGCTGAAGCCAGGTCAGTTTCGTGCAGTCAATTCCGGCAGTTTCTGGGCCAGAATATCGGCAATCCGCTCGGCCGCGCGGCCGTCCCACAGGGGCGGGACCTGGTAGGTGGCGGGGTCCTCCGCCATGGCCGCACGGTAGGCGGCAAGGATTCTTTCCGGCTGGGTGCCGGCGATGTGGTTGGAGCCCACGCTGGCCGTGGCCGGCCGCTCCGTGCTTTCGCGCAGCGTGATGCACGGTACTTTCAGAATCGTGGTTTCCTCCTGGATGCCTCCCGAATCGGTCAGGACCAGGCGGGCGCAGGAGGTGAGCTTGAGGAAGTCCAGGTACCCCGCCGGATCAATCAGCCGCAAGTTGCGCATGGCCTCGACGCGCCCCTGCAGTCCCATGCGCGCCAGGTTGGCGCGCGTCCGCGGGTGGACGGGAAAGACGATGGGCATGTCGCGCTGCACCACGTCCACCGCCTCCAGCAGGCCGCAGAGCACCTGGGGATCATCGACGTTGCTGGGCCGGTGCAGCGTGAGCACCGCGTAGCGGCCGGCGGCCAGCTCCAGCTCGGCCAGGATGGCCGAGGCCTCGGCCTTGCGGCGGTGGCGCAGCAGCGTGTCGATCATCACGTTGCCCACCAGGAAAATGCGCTCGGCCGGCACGCCCTCGCCCAGCAGGTTTTCCTGGCCCGCCGACTCGGTGCAGAAGAGCAGGTCGCTGATCGAATCGGTCAATACGCGGTTGATTTCCTCGGGCATGGACCGATCCCGGCTGCGCAGGCCCGCCTCCACGTGCACCAGGCGCACACCCAGCTTCACCGCCACCAGGCCGCAGGCAATGGTGCTGTTGACATCGCCGACGACCAGGACGGCATCGGGCTTGAAATCCAGGACCACCTTCTCGAACCCGCGCATGATCTCGGCCGTCTGCACCGCGTGGGAGCCGCTGCCGACGCCAAGGTTGATGTCCGGCTCGGGAATCTCCAGCTCGCGAAAGAACAGGGCGCTCATCTTCTCATCGTAGTGCTGGCCCGTATGCACGAGGATGGGCTCGATCTCTTTGCACCGGCGGTACGCCTCCATGAGCGGCGCGATCTTCATGAAGTTCGGTCGGGCGCCGGCAACGTTGATGATTCGCACTGTGACCTCCTCTTGACGGTCGGGTCTTCCGGAACGGGATATTCTATCCTCTTTGGCCCTCTTTGGCGGCCACTGCCGACATTCCGCCCAAATTGACCGGTCCTGTGGTTCGGGGGCATTGTCTAACTGAAAAAAAAGTCTTGACACCGGGAAAGAATCGTATAGAATACACCTAACTATCCATCAATAGTGGTGTCATATATATCTGATATGTCTCCTGTCTGGCATTAGCATGCCGTCTGGGAGTTAGTCGGCGGTGCCTGTGTGGATGGCTGTGCTACTGAAAATGATCTCTTGACGAACAAAGCGTATAGATAACAATGCTAAGATGGTTCATAAAAGAGAGTTATGAGTTTTTTGCCTCAGGTGGGTTGAATTGCTCACCTCAGCCGTCCAGGCCGATGCTAATGGGCTCAACTGGTGAATTTCACCAGTTGAGCACCTTCCGGCCTGGCAAACCACGGAATTCGAGCCATTGGGTGACAGCCCCAGATGGGCAGTTCCCTTCCACTGGTGAATTTCACCAGTCCCGCGAAAGCCGTCCCGTCGAAGGGTCTCATGCTAGCCTTCATGCCCAAGCCCCAACTGGTGAATTTCACCAGTCCAGCGCGAGCCGGCCGGCCCGAACATGCACCTGCCAGAGAAGTTTGAGCACACCTGTCCGGGCCATCGCTCGTACAGTGTGTAGACGTTTTTGCGAGGGCGGCAGTATAATCTTGCCCTTTCGGCCGGCATCGTGGCCTGTCTGGAAGGTTCGCCTCTGGAGGGCCGGCGGATTGATCCAGAAAGAAGCAAGTGCCGTGGGCCGATGAAAGATAAGCCGGCTGCCGTTCTTTGCCGGTGCGGTCGAAACTTTGAGGAGACGACGTGAGTCTCAATGACGCTATTCCCTTATCCCGCCCGGACATCATTGATTCCGACCGCGCAGCCGTCATGCAGGTTCTCGGCACGGACCGCCTGAGCATCGGTCGCTGGACCGAGGCGTTTGAGCGTGCCATCGCCGCTCGCGCGGGGCGAAAACACGGCGTGGCCGTCAACAGCGGCACCAGCGGTCTGCATCTGCTGGTGCGGGCGCTGGGACTGGGCGAGGGAGATGAGGTCATCACGACGCCCTTCTCCTTTGTCGCCACAACCAACTGCCTGCTGTTCGAGCGCGCCAAACCCGTTTTCGCCGACATCGACGCCGACACCTACAATGTCGACCCGGCGGCCCTGAAGGCGGCCATCACGCCGCGGACCAAGGCCATCCTGCCCGTGGAAGTCTTCGGCAACATGGCGCATTTCGACGCCTACGAGCGGATCGCCCGCAGCCATGGCCTCAAGATGATCGAAGACTGCTGCGAGGCCCTGGGCGGCCGGCTGGGCGGCCGCTCCGCGGGGCAATTCGGCGATGGCGGCGTGTTTGCCTACTACCCCAATAAGCAGATCACCACCGGCGAGGGCGGCATGATCGTCACCGACAACGACGACGTGGCCGATTTGTGCCGGTCCATGCGAAACCAGGGACGTGACACCAAGGAATGGCTGCAGCACGCCCGGCTGGGTTACAACTACCGCATGAGCGAGATCACCGCCGCACTGGGAGCGATGCAGGCCGCCCGGCTGGACGAGATTCTCGCCAAGCGCCGCCGCTCGGCCGAGCTTTACCAGCGGCTGCTGGCGGAGATTGAAGAGATTCACCTGCCTCCGATGGCCGAGCCCAACCAGGCAAGCTGGTTCGTCTTCGTCATTCGCCTGGCCGACCGATTCTCGCCGGCGCAGCGCGATGAGCTCATGCAGCACCTGCGCGGCCGCGGCATCAGTTGCAACCCGTATTTCGTACCGATTCACCTTCAGCCGTACATCCAGGCAGCCCTGGGAACGCGGGTGGGCCAGTTCCCCGTGACCGAGCGCGTGGCGGCGCGAACCATCGCCCTGCCGTTCTTCAACGCGCTGACCGAGCCGCAGGTCTTGAGGATCAAGGCGGCTATTCAGGAATGGCTGTCGCACGCAGAATAGACCCAGACCCGAAAAAGAGAATACTGAGCAGGGCCGGCCGCGCAGGACCGGCTTATCCATGGCCAAGAAGAACAAGATAGCCCGCCGCCCGCAGGCAAGAACGTCGACCTCGCCGGCGCGACGTCGCGCCGCCTCGGCGCGGCCCTTCCGGCTGCTGTTCACGTCGGCCGGCCGGCGCGTGGAACTGCTGCGCGAGTTTCGCCGGGCGGCAGGGGATCTGAAAGTGGAGCTGGAGATCCACGCGGTGGACTGCCAGCCCACGGCCCCGGCGCTGTGCGTGGCGGATTTCGCCCAGGTCGTGCCGCCCATCGCCCAGGGCTACATCGACCGCCTGGTGGACTACTGCGGCCAGAAAAGCATCGATGCCGTCGTGCCGCTGATCGACCCGGAACTCCAGCCGCTCTCGAATGCCCGCCGCCGGCTGGCGGATGTGGGCACGCGGCTGGTGATCTCCGACGCCAGCGTGATCCGAGTCTCTCAAGACAAGATCCTCACCTCGCAGTTCCTGCTCCAGCACGGTTTTCGCACGCCGCGGATCCTGAGCAACGGAGAGCTGGCGACCGCGCGGCTGCCCTTGTTCATCAAGCCGCGCTGCGGCAGCGCCAGCCTCGGCGCGTTCAAGATCGACACGCTCGAGGCGCTGCACTATTACCGGCGAACGTACCCCGATTCCGTCATCGAGGAGTTTGTCGAGGGCCAGGAATACACGGTGGATGTCTTCTGCGACTTTGCCGGCCGGCCGCTGTGCGCGGTGCCGCGCATGCGCATCGAGGTGCGCGGCGGCGAGGTGTCCAAGAGCTTGACCGTCCGCCACGAAGGGATGATCGCCGAGAGCCTGCGCCTGGCAAAGGCCCTGGCCGGCTGCATGGGCATGATGACCGTCCAGTGCTTCCTGAGCCGGGCGGACGAGGTGGTGTTTAACGAAATCAATCCTCGATTCGGAGGCGGCGTGCCGCTGTCGATCCGCGCGGGGGCCGATTCGCCGCGCTGGCTGCTGGAACTGCTGCTGGGCCGCACGCCCAGCGCATCGATGGACGGCTGGGTAGGGCAGATGTTCATGCTGCGCTACGACAGCGCCTTCTTTTGCTCGAGCCAGGAGCTGCCCGGCTAGCGCCGCGAAATCGCGAAATGAGGCTGTGAGTGAGTTTCGCCAGAAAGGGAATCCTCGTCTCCGCCAGCCGCCTCATGCAGATCCTGATCGGCATGCTGGCCACGGTCCTGTTCGCCCGAATCCTGCACAAGGACGGCATCGGACAGTACGACCTGTTCTATCGCGTTTCCCTGCTGGCCGTCACCGTGGCGGCCATGGGGTTTGGCAACGCCAGCGTCTTTTTCATCAACAATCAGAAGATCCCGCGGATACAGGTGGCGACCGATGCCCTCAAGTTCTCGAGCGTAATGGGACTGGTGCTGTCGGCGGCCATGGGTCTTTCCTACCTGGCCTTCAAGAACTACTTCGGCGCCATCTCCGTGCCGACGGGTGTCATCTACGCCCTGGGCACCGGCGCGATGCTGGTGGCGGTGCTCATGCGCGCCTCGCTGGTAGCCAACTTCCGAGCCCGGGAAATGGCCGTTCTCGACGTGCTCCAGCCGACGGTCCTGCTCCTTTGCGGCGGTGCGCTGGCGGTCACGAAACACTTGACGACCGAGTCGGCCATGATCGTGTTCATCCTTGGCCATGCGGTCACGGGGGTCGTCACGCTCTTCTACGTCGGCGGCGACATTCACCTGGCGTTGCCGTTTGACTGGCAGCTCTTCAAAAAGATGATCAGCTACGGCCTCAAGCTGGCGGCGGCAAACCTGCTGTACCTGCTGCTGGCCAGCTTGTCCGTGATGCTGCTGCGGTACATTCACGAGGACAGCTTCGACGCCGTGGGCCTGTACGGCCGGGCCATGAATGTCACGCTGATGACCGTGCTGGTGCCCATGGCGATGGGTCCGCTCCTGATGGCCCGGTGGGCGGGCCTGTCGGGCCAGGGCATGGCGCACCAGGTGGAAATGGCCGCCCGGCTGTTCGCCACGTACGGCGCCGCCGCCGCCGTCGCCATGAGCGTGCTGGGCAAGCTTTTGCTGACCCTCCTGTACACCCGGGAGTTCGCCACGCCCGAGGCCGTGCGATCGCTTCAGATCCTCTCCATCAGCGCCGCCACTATCGCCGTCAGCGGCGTGTATGCGGATTTTCTGGCCGGCATGGGCAAGGCGATCTACACCACCTTGTCCCTGACCGCCGCCGCGATCGTCACGGGCGTCCTGTGCCTGTGCCTGATTCCCAAGTACTGGATCACCGGCGCGGCGGTGGCCACGCTGGCGGGCAATGTCGTCAACCTGTGCATCTGCGCCATCGTTTGCCGGCGGCTGTACGGCGTGCGGCCGAGCCATTCGTGGCGGCTCACCGGCGAGGATGTCCGCTACGTCTGGCGTTCGCTGTTTCGCCGGTCTGGCGCGGCGGAGCAACCCACAGAAGAGAAGCTGACTATTCTTCCCTGAGGCCGGCAACGGCGGGCGGTGTCTAGCGTGTGATTCCCACAAGTCGGGGCAGCAAATCGGCGGCGATCTGGTCCCAGGAGAGCGATAGGACGCTGGTCCGCTGATGGCCCAGGTCAACCAGCCGCGGATGCAGCGCGGCATCATTCCGGAGCCTCACGATGCTGTCGCGGATGGATGAGGGGCTGTGCGGATCGAAATAAAGTGCCGCCTCGCCGCAGATCTGGCGGGCGAAATCCAGGTCGCTGGTGAGGATGGGCGTGCCGAAATGCATCGCCTCGAGGTACGACCCGCTGAACGATTCGAGCAGCGTCGGCAGCAGCAGCGCATCGCAGTGCCGGAAGTAGGCGCCAAGCTGGGCGCGGTCGACCGGGCCGACATTCACCACCTGCCCCGCCACATCCGCTCGGGCGATCCGCCGCAATAAGCCGCCGGCTCGCTTATGCTGCGCCTGGGCGATGGTCAGGAACGCTGCGCACGGGGGAAGTTCGCGGCCGAACCGGGCGAAAACTTCCGGGATGACCTCCAGGTTCTTGTGCGGCATGTAGCGCGCCAGGCACAGCAGGCGGAATTTGTCGCGGTGCGGCCGCAACGGCTCGGGCATCTGGGCATCGCCAGGCCCCTCCGACCCCAGCAGCACGGCGTTGGGGCACAGGGCCGTCGCGGCGGCGGGAAAATCGTACGTCTGGATCAGTCGCCGGCGGGCCAGCTCCGTCTGGGCCAGCAGCAGCTTCGTGTGCCGCAGGCTGCGGCGGAGATGATGGATGTGATACCGATACAGCCACCGCTCGCCGGTCGTCACCGGCCCCCAGGATGACTCGGGATAAAAAAACTGCGCCGAATCCACCAGCACGGCCTGCGGACAGGGCGGGTTGGCCAGCGCGTTATGGGCGCCCAAGGCCAGCACCACATCGGGCCGAAATTCCCGCACCTGCCGCACGAGCTGCAACCGGCGGTACTTCCAGATGCCTAGCCGGCTGGCGGCATCGCAGGCGCTGACCCGGCAGGAGGGAATAGCCGCGCAAACGTTTTCATACCCGCGGCCGGCGGCGAGGGCCACGAAGTATTCATGCTCTGCGCCCACTCGCCCCAGCGCGCCCAGCAGGCCATGGCCGACCGCCAGTCCCCCGCCCAGACGCAACGCATGCAGTATGACAGCGATTCTCACGCGACACCTGAGTATTCACGCGACACAGTGTTCCCGCGCCGGGCCAGTTGTTTGCTCCCGAGACGGCGGCATACCGCGTCGTAATGCCTTGTTCGGCTGCGTCTTGGCGAAGTATAATCCGATCGCCGTTGAGCGCGTAGCGCGCTTTTTTGGAGAATCCTCTTTGTCCCATCCGCCGCCCGCCAAAGAGCCCCTCGCCCCGGGTATAGCCGGCCCATCCGGCATGCGAACGGTCTGGACGGGCCGGCTGGCATGTTTCGGCGATGACCTGGCGCGCACCACGTTCAAGTTCCTGCACGTGACCCGGGCCGCCGGCCGACGGGGGCTGATGCTCTTTGGGCACATGACACCCAGGAAATTCGCGAACGTCCTCTCGGCCAGCGCGGATTTCTTCCTCTCGCGCCAGGTCCCCCACGGCCTGCCGCCGCTGGTGGCCATTGATGTATCGCCGCGCTGCAACCTGCACTGTACCGTCTGCGTGCACGCCTGGCCGGGCCAGACGCCCCACCTGCGTCCGCAGCACTTCCGCCCCGATATGGCCGTGGAGGATTACCGGCGGGTCATCGCCCAGCTTGCCGGCCGCTGCCTGGGCGTGCAGCTTTATTACCTGGGCGATCCCATCGTGCATCCCGAGCTGCCGCAGCTTTGCCGCATCGCCGCCGAGGCGGGCCTGTACGTGCAATTCTCCACGAACCTCAGCGTGCCGCTGTCGGAAGAGCGCCTCGAGGCCCTGGTCACCAGCGGCCTGTCGACCCTTACGCTGTGCATCGACGGCATGACGCAGGAGGTGTACGGCCGCACGCGCGTGGGCGGGAACATCGCCCTGGTGATCGAGAACCTGCGCCGGCTGTGCGCTATCCGCCGGCGCCTCCATCAGCGGCGGCCGCGCATCGAGGTGCAGTTCATCCGCTTCCGCCACAACCAGCACGAAATCGAGGCCGCCCAGCGGCTCTGCCGCGAGCTGGGCGTCGACCAGTTCGCCTCGTTCTGGGGCGTCTTGTCCAATTATTCCGACCAGGACGACTACCGCCGCTTCCAGGTCTATGGCCCGCGGCCCAAGCGGCCGGTGCCCAACTGCCACATGCCGTACCTGACGGCCGTGATCAAGAGCAACGGCGACGTCTTGCCCTGCGGCATCTTTCGCCGCTGCGAACAATACGCCGAGGGCGGCGATGCGCGGCCGCTGGGCAACCTGCTCCAGACCCCGCTGGAGGAGTTGTGGCGCAGCGAGCCCTACCGCCGGCTGCGGCGGCTGGTGCGCGATCCCTCGCTGGCGGACCGCGATACCGACTACCAAGCGTGCTTTTGCCACTCGTGCCCGATCATCTATCGAACCTCCGCACCCGAGGCCCTGCGGCGCGGCAGCGACTATGACTGGGAAGATCTCTACGAACTCAATGCCGACGGCCTGCCCGTGCTGAAGGGTCCACGATGACCGAAGGGACACCCCGCGAATCTGCCGGCAAACTCCTGGCGATCAATCAGTCCGTCTCCACGTATTTTCGCGATCTGGCCGACGGCATGGCCGCCCAGGGCCTGGAGGTAACGCTGCTGGCCGGCTACCTGGAGCTTACCGAGGGCTACACGCCGCCGTTCGAATGGATCCGCGGCTGTGAGCTTCGCCGCTCCCCGGCCTGGCGGCGGCTGTGGACCTGGGGCAAATTCACGCTCCAGGCCATGCGGGCGATGATCCGCCACCGCAAGGGCCTGGTCCTGCTGGTGACCAACCCGCCGCTGGTGCCCTGGGTGGCGCCGATGCTGCGGCGGCTATTCGGCGTTCGCTACATCGAGCTGATTTACGACATCTACCCCGACGTGATGGGCCGCATGGGCATGCTGAGAGCCGGCGGGCGGATGTACCGCTTCCTGCGCCACCTCAGCAGCCGCGCCCATCGCCGCGCCGAGTGCGTCATCACGCTGGGCCGGTGCATGCGGCAGACCGTGCTGGGGCAACTGGACGATCCGGCCGCCGTTGAGGTCCACGTAATTCCCAACTGGGCCAACATCGAGGAAATCCGCCCGCGGCCGCGCCAGGACAACCCGTTCTCCATCGCCCAGGGGCTGACAGACAAGTTCGTGGTGATGTACAGCGGCGCCTTCGGCGCCACGCACGACATCGACAGCATCGTGCTGGCCGCCGAGCAGCTCCTGGACCTGGGCGATTTGCAGATCGTGCTCATCGGCGGCGGCACGCGCGAGGCCGAGGTTCGCCGGCTGGTGGAGCAAAAGGCGCTGCCCAACCTGCGGCTGTTGCCCCGGCAGCCGGTGGACCAGGTGAAATTCCTGCTCACCGCCGCGGATTGCCAGATCGTCTGCCTGGACGAAGGTTTTGAAGGCGTCAGCGTGCCCAGCAAGACCTACAACGCCCTGGCCGCCGGCACGGCCATCCTGGCCGTCTCGCCGCCGGATACGGAGCTGACGGACCTGGTCGCCGAGCACGACTGCGGCATCTGGCTGCCCCCGCGCGATGTGGCCGGCCTGGCCGCCGCCATTCGCAAGCTGCACGATGATCGCCCGCTGCTGGCGCGCATGCAGGCCAACTCCCGCCGTGCGGCCGTCGAGCATTACTCCAAGGGGCCGTGCGTCGAGCAATACGTCAAGCTGCTGATGCCGCTGTTTCGGGCGTGAGGACGCCCCGATATAAAGAGGCGCAGGTGGCATGCCCTCACGATGGCCAAAGCGCCAGCTTTGGGCGGCGAGTGGGCATGTGGCCGCAGGAGAAACTTCCACCCATAGGCTCATGCCCACCCGGCTTCGCTTTCGCCGTGAGGGCATGCCACCTCCAAACCTTAAATGACCTGCCGGTTCTCGTTTTCGTGGCCGGCGTGCTCGGCCTGCGTGCGGTCCTCATCCTGCCGGCGGTGATTGATGCCCAGCTTGGCGGCGTACAGCCGAAACACATCGGCCGGCGCGAGGCCCAGCAACTGGCACAGGCTGATCCAGAAGAACAGCATGTCGATCGCCTCGACGCGGGCGTTCTGTACATCGCCCAGTTCGTACTGGCGGCCCTGGCGGGCCTCGCGATACCAGTGCTTCCATGCCAGGCAGTTCTGCAGTTCGGCGCACTCGCTGGACAGGGCGTCGAGGTAGTTCTTGATCGCCCGCCCCACCTCCACGCGCAGCGGGCCCTCAGCCGCCAGCGTGCCGGTTTGCAGCGCCTCGGCCAGCCGCCGGCCCAGCCCCTGCGTATCGAAACCCGCCCGGGCGTTCAGCGCCGCCTGGAGCGGCCAGATCTCTTCCAACGATTTGATCGGCTCGGATGAATCCATTCTCGGGCCTCCGGCAAGAAAGTTGTGCCGATGCTAGCGGTCCGCTGGCCCACCGGCAAGAGAGTCTCCAAAACAGGTCCGCTCGCTTCCTGCTTCGCCAAGGCTACGCAGGACTTCGGCCCTCGCTCTTGGTCAATTGGTCAATTGGTTAATTGGTGACAGCGGGAACGACGTCTCCTCTTCGCCTTTTCCAATTGACCAATTGACGAATTGACGAATTGACCGATTAACCGATTAACTTCTCTCCGCCCATCAACTATCATCGCCGGCGCGATGGGCGATGACCCTCTCCAACTCGATACGCCGGCCATGCGGCAGTACCGCTCCTTCAAGGAGCAGTACCCGGACTACCTGCTGCTGTTCCGCATGGGCGACTTCTACGAGACGTTCTACGACGACGCCAAGGCCGCCTCGCGAATCCTGGGCCTCACGCTCACCAGCCGCTCGAAAGGTCCCACCGCCGTGCCGCTGGCGGGCATCCCCTACCACGCCCTGGACAACTACCTGTCGCGGCTGGTGGCCGCCGGCGTGCGCGTGGCCGTGTGCGAGCAGGTGGAAGACCCGGCGTCGGCCAAGGGGCTGGTGAAGCGCGATGTGACGCGGCTGATCACGCCCGGCACGCTCACCGACCAGACCCTGCTCGACCAGCGCGAAGGCAACTTCCTGGCGGCCGTGTTTCCGCTGGCCGCCGGCGGCGAGGGCGAGCACCCGGCCGGCCTGGCCTGGGTCGAGCTATCGAGCGGGCTCTTCCAGCTCATGGATGTGCCGACGCGCGGCCTCTTGGATGAGCTGACGCGCATCCGCCCCGCCGAGGTGCTCCTGCCCGAAGGCACGGCCATCGACACGGCCGACTTTCGCCGCATGCTCCGCGAGTGCACCGGCGCTTCCTGCACGGCCCGGCCGCCCTGGGCCTTCGAGGCCCGCGCTGCCGGCGAAACGCTGAACAAGCATTTTGGCGTCACCACGCTGGCCGGTTTTGGCCTCGATGGCTACACGCCGGCCATCTCCGCCGCCGGCGCGGTGCTGGATTATTTGCAGGAGACGCAGAAGACCGCGCTAGGGCACATCCGCCAGCTTCGGCCCTTCGCCCGCGCCGACCACATGATGCTCGATGCCGTCACGCTGCGCAGCCTGGAGATCAAGCGCACGCTCCGCGCCAACCAGCGGGCCGGCAGCCTCCTGGCCTCGATCGACCAGACGGCTACCGGCATGGGCAGCCGCCTGCTGGAGCAGTGGATCACCTTCCCGCTGAAGCGCTACAGCGAGATCCTCGCTCGCCAGGATGCCATCGCCGAACTGCTGGCCGACCGCCAGCGGCTGGCGGCCCTTCGCGAGCCGCTCGCTTCCGCCTCCCAGATCGACCGCATCACCGCCAACATCGCGCTGGCCCGCGTGCGGCCGCGCGAGCTGGTGGCCCTGGGCCAGACGCTCAAACTCCTGCCGCGGCTCCACGAACTGCTCACGCCGCTGGCGGCTGAGCTGCTGGCCGAGCTGCGCTCGCACCTGACCGGCCTGGCCGAGCCGGCGGCCCTCATCGAGCGGGCCATCGATGCCGACTGCCCCAACGTCTTGCGCGATGGCGGGGTCATCGCCGCCGGCTACAACGCCGACCTGGACCGGCTCCGCCGCATCGGCAGCGATGGGCAGAACTGGCTGGCGCAATACCAGGCCCAGCAGATCGGCCGGCTGGGCGCCCCCAGCCTGCGCGTGGGCTACAACAGGGTCTTTGGCTACTACATCGAGGTCACCAACGCCCACGCCCAGAAGGTGCCGGCCGACTACATCCGCAAACAGACGCTCAAGAACGCCGAGCGCTACATCACCGATGAGCTGCGCCGTTACGAGAGCGAGGTGCTCACCGCCTCCGACCGCGCCAAGCGCCTGGAGATCGAACTCTTCGAAGAGGTGCGGCTGGAGCTGTGCAAATTCGTGCCCGCCCTCCAGGAAGCCGCGCGGGCCATGGCGCTTCTCGACGTACTGGCCGGCCTGGCCGATCTGGCCGCCCGGCGCCGCTGGGTGCGGCCGGCCATCACGCAGGACAACGTGCTGGAGATCGTCGGCGGCTGCCACCCGGTGTTGGCCGAACAGCTCCGCGAGAAATTCGTCCCTAACGATGTGTCCATGGGCGCGGCGGAAAACCGCATGCTCATCATCACTGGCCCCAACATGGCCGGTAAGAGCACGTACATCCGCCAGGTGGCCCTGCTGACGCTGCTGGGGCAGATGGGCAGCTTCATCCCCGCCGAATCCGCCACGATCGGCCTGGTCGATCGCATCTTCACCCGCGTGGGCGCCGCCGACGAGCTGACGGCCGGCCTGTCCACCTTCATGGTGGAGATGGTCGAGACGGCCAACATCATCAACAACGCCTCCTCGCGCAGCCTGGTCATCCTGGATGAGGTCGGCCGCGGCACCAGCACGTACGACGGCCTGGCGCTGGCCTGGGCCATCACCGAATACCTCGTGGCCCGCATCAACTGCCGCACGCTCTTCGCCACGCACTACCACGAGCTGACCGAGCTTTCCGCCAAGCTCAAGGGCGTGAAAAACCTCAACGTGGCCGTCCGCGAGTGGGCCGACGAGGTGATCTTCCTGCACAAGATCGTCGAGGGTGGTACCGACCGCAGCTACGGCGTGCACGTGGCCCGCCTGGCCGGCATTCCCCGTGCCGTCATCGACCGCGCCCAGGAACTCCTGCCCAAACTCCAGGCCCACCTGGCCGAGGGTCTGGATATGCCCCGCCTGGCGAAAAGCGCCCTGCGCTCGACGAGCCAGAAAGACCTCTTCGCCGCCGGCGCCGCCAACCCGGCGGCCGCAAAGATCCTCGCCGCCATCCAGGCGGCGGACCTGGAAAACATGACGCCGATGCAGGCGATGGAACTACTGCGGAAGATGCGCGAGCAAATCTGAATGGGAGTTCCCAAATGGAACCGATTATCTTCCGGTTCAACTGTGCCTTTTGTGGATCTCGGCCAAGACCACAACCGTTTCCTGAGTACCTAAAGACATGGGAAGAAAGTCCCCAGAGAGATTTCGAGGGGATGCTTGACCACTATCTGAGAATCCTGCTGACTATAAGAAACGGTCAAGGCATGAGGCAGACTAAGAAACTCCGCACGGCCATAGATCGTCTTGCCGCATGGTTCGATATTGAGTCGCCGCTCGAGCCCACAAATCGTCTTGTGGATGGCGAAGTAGCAGCCATCTCAGCCTGCCCCATATGTCGCGCGGAAGCCGGCAAACGACCTAAGGATAGGTATTTCACTGCTTGGAGTCTTGCTTGCGCTGTCCAAGTTGCAAACTTCTTCTATGAGGCCGGGATTATTATCTTTAGCGTCTTGCAGAAGCTTCCCCGATGGGCAAGCCCAGAAAGGCTTGGGGAATTCGGTGATTTGCTCTTCCTCAATCAGAAGGTGTTAAGCGCCATATCGCTACTGGAATGTCCATTCTGCGGGCGGAAGACAACCTGTCTTTACGGGGATGGAACAGCGGAGAACCCGCATCGGTGCCGATGGTGCCTTGATGCATCTGGAGGAGGAGCCTTTGTGCTATTGAGCCTTGGAATCGAGAAAGACGGATCCGTGGTGCTCCGAGCTACGAAGCCACCCCTTCCAAACAAAGTGGACTCAACGATTGTCCCTTGGCAAATCGCGGCAAGGATCAAACGCAGGCAAAGACGCTAGCAACAGCTACGAATTCCCTTCGCCGCCATCGTGACCGGTTCGACCATCCGCTCAACTTGGCGCCGCGCCTGCCATTAATTGAATTGCCGACATCCTCCGGCCTCCGTAAATTTGAAATTTGAAATTTGCAATTTGAAATTCCCGGAGCCCTCGTGAAAGCTGTCCTCGACACGTTGACGCCCGTGTTCCTGATGATCGCCCTGGGCGTGGTGCTGCGCTGGACGCGGCGGCTGTCGGATGAGACGCTGCGCGGCATGAGCTGGCTGGTGTTCTGGGTGGGGCTGCCGGCCATGCTGTTTTGCGATGTGGCCGGCATCGACAATCCGGCCGCCGGGAGGAGCGATGCGGATTTCCACCGCCAGTTTCAGATCTTTCTGCTGGGTTTTTCCGGCCTGGTCGCCTGCCTGGTGGCCGGCTACGCCGTGGCGGCGGCCTTGCGCATGGAGCGCCGCCAGATGGGCACGTTTGTGCAGGCGGCGTTTCGCGGCAACCTGGCGTATATCGGGCTGCCGGTCATCCAGTACGCCTTCACCTCGCTGGCCGGCGAGGATGCGGGCAGATTGGCCCGGCGCGATGCGGCGCTGGCGCTGGCCCCCATCATCATGCTGTACAACTTCACGGCCGTCATCGTGCTCCTGGCCGGCCAGCACCAGATGAGCGCCCGCACCCTGGCGAGAATGGGTTGGCGAATCATCACCAACCCGCTCATCCTGGCCTGCGGGGCGGGCCTGATCTGGTCATCGGCCGGCTGGCGGGTGCCGCGGCCGGCGGCCAGCACGCTGCGCATCCTGTCCGGCACGGCGCTGCCGCTGGCGCTCATCACCGCCGGAGCGGCCATCGCCACGACCAAGATCTCCGGCCAACTGCTGTACACCGGCCTGGGCACCGCGCTGAAAGGCGTGCTGGCGCCGATCGTCGGCTGCGCGATCGCGATCCCGCTGCATGTCCCGCCGCGCGAGATGTTCATCGGCCTGCTGCTCTTGGCCTGCCCCACGGCCGTCACCGCGTACGTCATGGCCGAGAACATGAAAGGCGATGGCCCGCTGGCCGCCCAGATCATCGTGGTCAGCACGCTGTTTTCCATCGTGGGCTTTGCCGTGGTGATTTTGTGCTTTGGGCACGCGTAGGGTGTGCAGCTCTGCTGCACACCGTCCTGAAGACGGGCACGCTGTTCTGGAGTTTAGACCCCGGGCCGATAACGGTGGTGTGCAGCGGAGCTGCACACCACTACGTTAAGACTTTCCGCACCAGGGGCCAGACCCAAGCGGCGCCGCCGGCGAAGAATTCCCAGCACATGGCCGCACCGGCTACAAGCATCGCCGCCAGGATGAGCACCACTAGCGCCAGCCGGCGGCCGAAGCGCCCGCGGTCGGCCACGCCCGTCCGCCGCGCCTCGCGCAGGGCCTGGATCGCGTAGTACAGCGACAGCAGCACCAACGGGGGACAGAACAACACCAGCACCAGCGCCCGCGCCGAGCGCCGGGCGTAATCATCCGCCGAATGCCGCCTGCCGGCGTATTCCAGCATCAGCGGCGGCCGCTGCAGGGCGATGGCGGTCTCGGGCGTGTCCATTGGGGTCTTGGCGCCGGCCGCCCAGAAGGGCTCGGCGGCAACGGCCTCCTCAGTGGCGCGGCCGGTGAGCAGCCACTCGGCATGCTCGGCATCGATCGCCGGCACCATCACCTTGATGCCGCCGGGATTGAGGCCCAGGCCCATGTATCCCAGCGTGCTGGCGGCGTGTTCGCCCTCGATGAACGCCTCGATGCCCGCGGCCGCCAGGTCCATGCGGGCCAGGTCGGCCGCCTCCAGCGTCGAGGCGCGGTACACCGTCACCAGCCTGTCCGAAACGCGGGCCATACATCCAATATACCCGACAGGCCATGGCAGACGTGTGGCACAGCCGCCCTCGGCTGTGCATTTTCGGAAGGGAAGGACCTTCTGCCGGCGACACAGCCGAGGGCGGCTGTGCCACACACCGGCCTGGCCCGACCGCCAGCCTCAGCTCACCAGGTCAACTTCCATCGCAGGGCCGGTGACGATGAACTCCTGCTTGAGGATATTCCCGCTGCCGGCCATCTCGCTGCGCGTGCCGGGCTGGCCGCCGCCGATGGCCAGGGCGAACCGCCCCGGCTCGACGATCCGCCTTCCCTGCTCATCCACCATCGACATCGCCGCCGGCGGCAGCGTGAATTTCACCACCCGCTTCTTGCCGGCCTTGAGGTGGATCCGCCGGAAGGCCGCCAGCCGCCGGATCGCCACCGGCGCCGAGGCCTCCAGATCGGTGAGGTACACCTGCACCACCTCATCGCCATCCCACGCGCCGACGTTGCGAACTTCCACCGACACGCCCAGCGCGTCGCCCGGCCCGATAGCCCCGGCCGAAAGCTTCAACTTGTCGTACGCGAACTGCGTGTACGACAGGCCGTACCCGAACGGGTACAGCGGCTCACCGCGGAAGTAGCGATACGTGCGGCCCTCCATGGTGTAGTCTTCAAACGGCGGAAGCTGCTCGACGGACTTGTAAAACGTCACCGGCAGCCGCCCGGCGGGGTTGTAGTGGCCGAAAATCGCCTCGGCCAGCGCCTCGCCGCCCGCCTGACCGGGGTACCAGCCGCACAGCACGGCGGCCGCGTTTTCCTGAGCCCAGCCGAGGTCGACCGCGCTGCCGCCCAGGTACACCACGATGAGGGGCTTGCCCAGCTTGTGCAGCTCCTTAAGCAGCTCAAGCTGCACGCCCGGCAGCTCCAGGCTCGCGCGGTCGCCGCCGGTGGTGCTGTAGGACGATTCGCCCTGCTCGCCCTCGATGCGGCCGGACAGGCCCACCACGGCGACAATCACGTCGGCATCGCGGGCCATCCACACGGCCTGGCCGATGCCCGCGCTGTAGCTGTCGGCCAGGTGGCAGCCGTGGGCGTACTGGACCTTGGTCATCGGCGAGATGCGAGCGACGATGCCTTCCAGCACGCTGACCATGCGGCCGTTCCAGCCGTTGTAGTTGCCCACCAGGGCCTCGAGGTTCTGGGCGTTGGGGCCGATCACGCCGATGCTGCGCAAATCCTTCCGTAGCGGCAGCACGCCGTCGTTCTTCAAGAGCACGATCGACTCGCGTCCGGCCTGGAGCGCCAGCTCGCGATGGGCGGGGCTGTCCACCACGCCAATCGGCGTGCGAGCGTACCCCACTTTCCCCGGCGGGTCGAACATGCCCAGGCGGAATCGCGCCTCGAAGAGCAGCGTGACGGCCTTGTCGATATCCTCGATCGCCACCAGCCCGCGGTCCAGCGCCGCCAGCAGGGCGTGATACGCCTGGCTGCAACTGAGCTGACAGCCGGCCTTGAGCGCCATGGCCGCCGCCTCGGCCGCCGTGGAGGCCAGGCCGTGATCGTGCCAGATATCCTCGATGGCCCAGCAGTCGGAGACGACATAGCCGGCAAAGCCCCATTTTTCGCGGAGGATCTTCTGCAGCAGTGTGGGGCTGGCGCAGGCCGCCTCGCCGTTGACGCGGTTATACGCCCCCATCACGGAGGCCGCCTGGCCCTCCTTGACGCACAGCTCGAAGGCCGGCAGGTACGTGTCCCACAGGTCGCGGGGACTGATGCGGGCGTCGAACTTGTGCCGCAGCGACTCGGGGCCGCTGTGCACGGCGAGGTGCTTGGGCGTGGCCACGACCTTTAGGTACTTCGGGTCATCGCCCTGGAGGCCGCGGACGAACGCCACGCCCAGGCGGCCCGTCAGGTGCGGGTCCTCGCCGAAGGTCTCGTGGCCGCGGCCCCAGCGCGGGTCGCGGAAGATGTTCACGTTGGGCGACCAGAACGTCAGCCCCTGGTAAATCTCCCGCCGGTTGTGCCGGGCGGCCTCGTGGTGCTTGGCGCGGGCCTCATCGGCGATGGCCGTGGCCACGCGGCCGATGAGCTGCTCATCCCACGTGGCCGCCAGGCCGACGGCCTGCGGAAAGACCGTGGCGCGGCCGGCCCGGCCCACGCCGTGCAGCCCCTCGCTCCACCAGTTATAGGGCGGCACGCCCAGCCGCTCGACGGCGGCGGCGGTGTGCACCATCTGCGAGACCTTCTCCTCGGCGGTCATCCGCCCCACCAGGTCGGCCACGCGTTTTTCACGCGGCAGCGCCGTGTTCAGATAGTCCGGCACGGGACCCTTGCCGGCCCGCCCGGCCGCTTTGGCCGGTTTTCTGGCCGGTTTTCCGGGCACCTTGGCCGGTTTTCTGACTGCTTTAACCGGTCTTCTGGCCGCTTTGGCCGATTTCCTGGCCGCCTGCCTGGTGCGCGATTTGCGCGTCGTCTTCGCCTTCTTCATCGCTGGCTCCTTAGCCTCTGCCGGTGCGGCTGCGCCCGCTCCTGGGGTCCGGTCATCAAACCCGACAACGGCGTCATTTTCAACGCCCCGGTGGCGCCAAGGTGCCGAATCTGGGTCGCTATTCACTTTTCAAGAATACGCTCGCCGGCCGGACTCAGCTCCGG
>PMYD01000070.1 GCA_003171335.1 Phycisphaerales bacterium | reverse complement strand
CGGCAGGTCCCCTACCCGGCCCGTTCTCTTGTCCCTTTCCCTAGCTTTGTCATCCTGAGCGAGCGACGTTTTCCGTCGCGAAGCGAAGGACCTAGTTTTCGACTTCGGAGACAACCACCATGACCGCCCGCGAACGTTTCCGCGCTATCCTTCGCCACGAACCCGTCGACCGCTTGCCCTACTCCTTCGGCGGGCCACGCGCCTCAACTTTCGCCGCCTGGCGTCGTCAGGGCCTCACCGACGATTTTCTCCGCGACTTCTATTCCCTCTGTGGCTACGACGGAGGCATGGGCATCGGCAAGTTCTATACCGGCCCGCTCCCGCCCTTCGAGGAGCGCGTGATCTCCGAGGAGGGCAACCTCCGCACCTGGATCGATAGCTGGGGCGTCACCCGCCTCGACGCCATCCGCCAGCCCACCGAGGGTTTCGCCACGCGCAAGTACATCGAGTTCCCGGTCAAGTCGCCGGCCGATTTCGAGGCCATGAAGCAGCGCTTCGATCCGCACACACCCGAGCGCGTCTTCCCCATCGCCGACGCCCCACCCACGATCAACCCCGACGGCTATCGCCACAACTTCCCCGGCGGCACGCACTGGCGCGACCTCGTCGACGCCTGCAACTCGACCGACGTGCCTGTCTCCTTCGCGATCCCGTCGATGTACTGGACCGCCCGCGACTTGTGCGGCTTCGAGGGCCTCTCCATGATGTTCTGCGATCAGCCCTCCCTGGTCCACGAGATGTTCGAGTACTGGACCTGGTTCCTGATCGAGCTTCTCGGCGAGTGCCTGAGCAACCTCAAGTGCGACATGGTCATCCTCAGCGAGGACATGGCCTACAAGGCCAAGGCGATGATCTCCCCCGCGATGACGCGCCAGTTCATCAAACCAAGCTGGGACCGCTGGGCCGCCCAGGGCCGTGCGGCCGGCGTGCCCATCATCGATGTCGACAGCGATGGTTTTATCGGCGAACTGATCCCGCTGTGGATCGAGTCGGGCGTGAACGTCTGCGACCCGGTCGAGGTGGCGGCCCACAACGACATCAACGATTTCCGCCGGCAGTTCGGCCACCGCATGGGCTATGTCGGCGGCGTGGACAAGCGGGCCATGGCCAAGGGCGGCCAGGTTATTCGCGAGGAACTGGCCCGCCTCGAGCCGGTCATCCGCGATGGCGGTTTCATCCCCGGCTGCGACCACGGCGTGCCCTCGGATATCTCCTGGCCGGACTTCCTCGATTACAGCCGGCTGCTGGCGCAGTTGACGGGTTGGCTCTGAATCGTGCGGCTGGCCTCATGAGATGAAATGCGAACACAAAGACCACAAAGATCACAAAGAACACGAAGGAAAAAAAGCGAGGAAAGGTAACGGCAGCCCTTTCGTATAATCGATTCCGATGCCCGATGACCCCAAAATCAACGCGGCCAATCTGCCCGCCATCCGCGACCACAGCCGGCTGTGGCGGCAGAATCGGTACGTGTATCCGGTGGTCTCGCGCCGGGCGTACGGTGTGAGCATCGGCGTCAACGTGAACCCGTCCAAGGCGTGCACGTTCAACTGCGTGTATTGCCAGGTGAACCGGCGGGTGAAGGGGCCGGCCGAGCCGGTGGACCTGGGCGTGCTCATCCGCGAACTCAACGAGATGCTGGAGTGGGCCGCCTCCGGCGATATCTGGAGCGACCCGCATTTCGCCGAGGTGCCCTCCGAGCTGCGGCGGATCCACGACATCGCCTTCAGCGGCGATGGCGAGCCCACGGTGCACCGCAACTTCGCCGACCTGGTGCAGATCGCCGCCGACGTCCGGCGGCACCACCGGCTGGACCGCGCGTGGCTGGTGGTCATCTCCAACGCCTCGCGTTTCCACACGCAGTCGTTCCGGCGGACGGTGCCCATCCTTCGGGCCAACAACGGCATCGTCTGGGCCAAGCTGGACGCCGGCTCGGCCGCCCTGTTTAACCGCATCAACCGCACGACCACATCCTTCAAGCGCATCTTGGAGAACATCGAGTGGCTGACGCGGGAGATGGCGGTGATTATTCAGACTTGCTTGTTCCGACTCGACGGCACCGGGCCCGACGACACCGAGATTGAGCTTTATATCGCCCGGCTCCGCCGCATGCTGGACCTGGGCGGCTGGATTGCCGGCGTTCAGCTCTACTCCATCGCCCGCTCGCCCGCCGAAAGCAACGTCGCCTGGCTGCCGGATGCGGAATTAACCACGATCGCCACGCGCATCCGCGATGCGCTGCCGGAACTGAACGTTGAAGTCTACGGTGGGGCGGATGTGCCGCCGCAGGAATCGGGCGGAACGACCAGAGAGCAACGGAATTAGGAGCCCTGTGACTGCCTTACACTGCCACCGCTGCCGGGGCGGCCGCCACGGGGGCCGACTCGCGGATGGCTCGGGCGGGCACGCCGACGACGGTGGTGAACGGCTCGACATCCTGGAGCACCACGGCGCCGGCGCCCACCACGCTGGCCCGGCCGATCGTCAGGCACTGGATGATGGTGGCGCCGATGCCGACGAAGGCAAAATCATCGACCGTCACGCGGCCGGCCAGGCGCGCGCCGGGACAGATATGGGCCGCGCGGCCGACCGTGGATTCATGGTCGACGATGCAGCCGGTGTTCAGGATGACGCTGTCGGCAATGCGGCAGTGGGCGCACACCATCGCGCCGGCGGCGATCACCACGTTTTGGCCCAGGAGGGCGGTGTCGGCCACGTTGCTCTTGGGGTGGATGGCGTTGACCAGGCGCAGGCCGTGGGCCCGCAGGGTCTGGGCGTACATGTTGCGCGTGGAATTGTCGCCGATGGCGACGATCGCGCTGTCGACGCCGCGGGCTGCCAGCGAGCCAATGGCGGCGGCCGGGGCGATCACCTCCACGCCGTCGACGCGGGTGCCCAGCAGATCGGGGTTGGCATCGATGAAGCCGACCGGATCGGCTTGATGGGCCTGGCGGAAGATGTCCAGCACGACTCGTCCGTGCCCGCCGGCGCCAATGATGACCGTCTGCATGGTCTGCTCCCATCTGGCAGGCAGTGGCAGGACTCCTGCCAGAGGCTTTATCGGCTGATTGACCGGGCGAAACTTAAGCAAAACACCTTAGGTTGCCTGAGCGCATCCCCTTAATTTTATTGAAGATGTGGTTTTTCCCGGTCGATAAGCCATTTACGAGTGGCGCGGTCGCCGCGCCCCTGTGACGAAGAATACGAGAATTCTTTGAAAAATCTGATATTCGTTAGCGAGAATTCAGATTTCATTCTTGGAAACCGCAGTCAATCTCGTTGAGCCGGTCAGGAGCGTCGCCGATGCGCCGTAGTGGGGAAAGTGGACGAAAGATATATGCAGCGCGCGAACCGGAGATCGCTACAATCAGTACCTTGTTACATCCGCACTTGGAGGCGGTCTCCTTACGCAAAGGGAAGCGTGTGAGAGGAATCTGCAATTACAAATGGATGGGACTGATCGTCATCCTTGCCGCCAGCCTGGCAACCGCCGGTTGCGGCAAAACGACTCTGATCTCATGGTACACCTGGCTGGACCCCACGGCGAACATTGCCGCCGGCGATCAAAGCGACGTGGTGCCGGTGGTCACCCAGGTCGATCCGCTGGAGGATGTCCACGAGGTCCTTCCCAACTCCGAGCCGCCCACGGCGGAGGATCTGAGTTGGACCGAAGATGATTACATGATCGGGCCGCGCGACCTGTTGACGATTCAGATCAAAGACCTGTACATCGAAGGCCAGTTGCAGCCGCTGGAGCGCGAGGTCAGCGATGATGGCTGCATCATGCTGCCGGAGATTCCCGACCGCGTGAAGGTGAGCGAAATGACCCTCGACCAGGTGCGTCAGGCGATTATGCGCGCGTATCGTGCGCGCGAATACCTACGCGACCCCTCGGTCAACGTGCAGGTAACCACGCGTCAGCAAAGCTATTACAATATCATCGGCGCGGTGGCCCGGCCGTCGACGTATCCCATTCGCGTACGGGAGTTTCGGTTGATCGACGCCCTGGCCCAGGCCGGCGATGTGAACCTGCTGAACGTGCCTTATGTGTACGTGGTTCGCCAGACGCCGGCGGGGCGCAAGCTTCGCCGCCCCGGCCAGACCCCGCTGCCGGTCGTGCAGACGGTGGAGCAGCTGACGCCCGCCCCGCAGGGCCAGACGGGCACGGGGGGCGCGGCAGCGCCATCCTCGGGCGATGAGGAATTACTCCAGACGCTCAAACAGTTCATGCCCGGTGCCGCGCCGGCCACCTCGCCGGCGACCCCGGAGTCGGCGCCTTCCAGCGCGCCGGCCGCCGCCGCTCCGATTGCCGCCGCACCGGCCGCCGCCTTGCCGGCACCGGTTAGCGCGGTCGGCTCAGCAGCCTCCCCCAGTGCCAGTGTGCAGAAGGAACTGGAGGCGCTGAAATCGCCGCTGCCGCCAGCCACCGGCAGCCCGGCAACACAGCCGATCAAGCCCGACATTATTCATCTGGCCGAAGCGTCCGGCTCCCCGGAGGGCGGCACGGCACACAAAGCGCATGTCGCCTCGGGCGAGTGGAAGTTCATCAACGAGCAATGGGTGCTCGTGCCCGCCAGCCCGCCCGCCCAACCCAGCGCGGCGACGAGCGATCCGGCGACCGTAGCGACCACTGGCGCAGCGGCCGCTGAGGCGGCGCCGGCGGGTGTTGCATCCGCGCCGACCGCCGACACCATGCCCGTAGGGACCTCCGGTCAAAAGCTCGGCTTTGCCGGCCTGCCCACAGGCCCCAGCGGGGAATCCGCCAGCCAGGCGACCCCTGCCCAGAAGACTCCCCTTATCGAGAAGCCGGCCGTAGCCGCCCAGACACCCACGTCGGCGCCGGTTGAGCCCGCCATGGCGTACCAGCCCGACAGCGAGGATCCGTACAACTGGGCGGTCGCCAACGGCGGCAACCTGGTGCGCGTGATTGTGATTGACCTGAAGATGCTCAAGGATGCCGACCCGCGCCAGAACATCGTTATTCATGATCGCGATACCGTCCTGGTGCCTCTGCCGGATTACGGCAACTTTTACGTCATGGGCGAAGTGAACCGGCCCGGCGAGTTCCCCATCAACGGGCACAGAATCACCGTGAAGATGGCCCTGGCCACGGCGGGTGGCTTTGGCCCCCTGGCCTGGCCCAGCAATGCCCTGCTCATCCGGCGCTTGTCGCACGGGCAGGAGCTTCGCAAGCCCATCCGGCTGGACCGCATCATTCAGGGCAAAGACCCCGACATCCTGATCGAGCCCGACGACGTGATCGCGGTGGGAACACACATTTCCGCATCCTTCCTGGCCGTGTTGCGCGGCTCGTTCCGATCGACCTACGGATTCGGCTTCGTATATGACCGGAATTTCGAGGAGAAGAACTACGGCCAAGTCCAAGGGCTTGAGCAAGTGTTCTTCAAGTAATCCTCTCCGGTTTGCCCGCGCGAGAGCAGATGGCCAAGAGCGACCAACAGAGCGTAGCCGCCCCCCCGCCGGGGCGCTTGTCTGGCGTGCTGGAGCTGGAAGCGCCCGTTGCGGCGGCCCGGCCGGCCGCCGGGCTGGAGATTTTCCTCCCCGTCGCGGTGCTGGGGGCGCTGTTCGTGTGGCTGCATTGGGACCTGCTGGACTGGCTGGTCCAGTCCTGGTGGCAGAATTCCAACTGGTCACATGGTTTCCTGCTGCCCCTGTTCAGCCTGTACCTGCTGTACTGCCGCTGGGCAGAGCTGCGGACCTTGCGCGAGCCGGAATTGCCCGGCCCGCGGCCCACGGTTGTTTCGAATGTGGCCGCGGCAGTGGTGGTAGCCGTCGTGGAAGTGGCGGCGGCATTGCTGGTGTGGTTCCTGGCCAAGCGCTTCCTGTTTGAATACTTGTGGGGCTCTTCCGGCCACATTCCAAGGTGGATTTTGCCGGTCCTCCTGCTCATGGCGCTGGTCGGAGTGCTCTGGGTGGCTCGCTATGGCCGGCAGAATCGTGCGGCCACGTGGCTGCTGTTTGGCCAGCCGTGCTGGGGCGGGTTGATTCTCGTTTACCTGTTCCTGCTGCTGGAAGTGGCGATTACGGCCATTCGTCCCAACAACTGGTTGTTGGGGCTGTCGATGATCGGCATGCTCTTTGGCCTGGTGATGTATTTCAATGGTCTGCGGGCCATGCGGCTGCTGTGGCTGCCGATCCTGTTCTTGTGCCTGGCCATTCCGATTCCCGATTCGCAATACAACCCCATGGCCTATCGTCTGCAGGAGGTGGCCGCCGCGGGCGCCCGCCAGTCGCTGAATCTGATGGGCGTGGAAATCACCCGCAAGGCCAGCAATCTGCAATTGACCAGCGTGGCCGGCAAGGTCTGCGACCTGACCGTGGCCGAGGCGTGCAGCGGCATGCGGCTGCTGATGGCATTCTTCGCCCTGGGCGTGGCGACGGCCTACCTGGGCGTGCGGCCACTCTGGCAGCGGCTGACGATGGTGGTGGCGGCGATCCCGATCGCGGTCGTATGCAACGTGCTCCGCGTGGCGATCACGGGCTGGATGTTCTACATCGACCGGCCCGAATGGGGCAAGGGCATCCTTCACACGGCCACAGGCATGTTGATGCTCATTCCCGCCTTCTTGCTGCTGTGGATCCTGGGTCTGCTGCTGGAGGCCGTGCGCTGGCTGGGCAATCGGCTGTTTGTGGAAGAGCCCGAAGCCGAACCCGTGGCCTGCTCCTCCGGCTCTCCGGCTGAGAAAACCTCGGTAGGCAAGGGGGATGGCCAGTGAGCGCACCCCAGACCACCCTTGGCCGCGGGCTTCTGAACCGGCACTTCGTCATTGCCGCCACGGTGCTGCTGGTCGCCAGCGTCGGCTCCAAGGCCGCGCTCAAAGCGCTGCATCAATACATTGTCAAGAAGCCCGTGCCGCTGCTGGCGCCGCTGGAGGAGATTTCCGAGTCCTTCGGCAACCGGTATGAATTGGCGAGGGAGATGAACTACCCCGGCGAGATTCAGCAGGGCAAGTACGAAATGACCGAGGACATCTTGGAGACCTTGGGGACCCACCAGCAGATTACGTGGTTCTACAAGGACAAGGAGCACTCCTCCGCCCGGTCGCTGATGTACGTGCGGCTGCACGTCGCCTACTACGAACAGATGCTCGACCCGGTGCCGCACGTGCCCGATGTATGCATGGTGGCCGCCGGCTATGACCCGGATCCGGATGCCCCCGCCCGGCAGGTGCTGTGGTCCGCCGGGGTGCTTCCCGCGGGTTGGGAGAGTTGGCAGAACGCGGCCCTCCAGCGGTCCGCTTTTGTCAAGGACGACGTGCGCACCGTGGCGTTCCACGTGTTCAGCGTCAACGGAGAGCCGGTGCTGGACCGTGTGAAAGTCAGCGCCAAGCTCTCCGACCCCCGAAAGAAGTACTGCTACTACGCGAAAATCGAGTTGAGTGCGGGCAATACGGCCCGCGTCTTGGCGCCCGAGGAATACGACGAAATATGCCAGGCTTTCTGGTCCGCGGCGGCTGGAGAGCTCTTCAAGCATTTTCGTTCGGTGAAGCAGTTACAGGAACTGGAGTCGGCCGGCTGACAGCGTGAACCGCGACGGCCCTGGTCGACGACTGGACTGGCAGACAGCAGCGGGATCCCCTCCCGCCGGAGTGAACGATGGCACGAAGAAGAAAACGCAAGTTGAATGTGAAAGTCGCCGTGCTTTTGGTGGCCGTCGTGGGTGTGGGTTTGGGCGGCTGGCAGAGCTACAAGGTGTTCATGCGGTACACCTGGAGCAAGCATCCCCAGGTGTTCCAAAAGGCGCTGGACCTGGTTAAGGCCGGAGACCGGCAAGGCGCCGTTCGTATCTTCGACAAGGCCATCGCCAATGCCAGCACGCTGAAGGATGATGATGCCAGCGTGAAATACCGCCAGGCGGAGATCGTCTTCCTGTCAGACTGGTACCGCTCGGACAAGACGCTGACCGAAGAAAAACGCGCCTCCATTCTGGACGCGATCCGCAGCCGCGCGCACGAGACCGCCAACATCCTGCCCGACGACACCGACGCCCTGCGCCGGTACGCGCAGGCGTATTGGGATTCCCTGGAGGAGCGCGGCGGCGTGGATGAGATGATCAAGGCCGCCGAAACCTACCTCGCCAAGATGAAGAAGAAGGGCCAGGACGATCCGGAGGTCCGCCGCTGGGTGGCCCAGGCCCACGCGCTCTTGGCCCCCGGCAAGCCAGATCAGGTGCCATTGGCGCTGAAGGCCTTTGAAGAGGCGGTCACCGCCGATCCGGCCGACGTGGAAACCTACGTGGACTGGGCCTCGCTGCTGGAGCAACTGCAGCGGCCGCCGCAGGAAGTCATGGCCATCATCCGCCGGGGCGCGACGGCCAATCCCAACTCCGCCCGACTGCAGGCGCTGCTGGCGCGACTGATCGTGCTGCAGGAGCACGACCGGACCACCGCCGACCAGTATTTCGCCCACGCCATGGACGTGCCCGACAAGAACATGGAAGACTGGGTGGCCATTGGGCACTATTACCTGCTGCGCGTGGCGGATACCAAGAGCAGCGAGGCCTCGGCGATGGTGAAAGACGCCGATCCGAATAAGGCCATCGAGGCCTTCTCGCAGGCCATCCAGGGCAACCCCGAAAACGCGGCGGTGTATCTGCAGTTGGCGGACCTGCATCACCAGGCCGGGCGGCTCGCCCAGGCCGAGGAGGTCCTTCAAAGCGGCCTGAAGGCCTTTGAAGCGCGCCGCGGCGATCTGACCGTCAATCAGATGGCCCCGCGCGAGAAACGCACCTACGTGATTGGAACGTTTGAGCTCCGCGCGGAGCTGGCCAAAATGATCCTCCTCCGCAAGAGCGAGTACGGCGACCAGTGGCCCGCCAAGCTCGCCGAAGCGCGGCAGCACGTGGCGTACGTTACCCAACAACTGGAGCAGATGCATCGCAATATGGGCGTGGCGCTCAAGCTCCAGGGCCACCTGGCCCTGGTGGAGGCCGACAACAACGAAAAGCTCGTGGTCGCCGAGAAGCTCTTGAGGAATGCGTACGACCAGTTGGCTTCCCAACAGCGGACCGACCCCGAAATCGTCACCTTCCTGATCCAGATTTACCAAAGGCAGGGCCAGTACGGCGAGGCGCGCAAGTTAATCGACAAGCTCCTCAACGCCTATCCCGACAGCCTTTATTTCACGATGCTCGCAGCCCGGATGGACATGTACTTCGGCAAGAGCGATAGCGCCGAACCGTACATCCGCAAGCTTCGTGCGCGGGAACGGGATCTGACGGATGAACAGCGCTTCGAACTGGTGCGCATGGAGCAAGCGACGTCAAAGACCTCGGGCGTCGAAACGCCCATGGCCACCATTCCCGAGCGCATCACCGAGCCCATGGTGCCCAAGCTGCTGGCCGAGGCGCAATCCTTCCACGGACGGCGAATGAACGAGCAGGCGATTGCGATCTGCACGGCCATTCTCAAACAATACCCCCAGCATGAGGACACGCGGCTGCTGCGCGTGGCTATTTACCTTTTCGAGCAGGATATGGATGGCGCCCGCCAGTGCCTCGACGAGGGGATCGCGCTGAATCCGCAATCGCAAGCGTTGCTGTACCAGAAGAATCTGCTGGACAGCAAGACGCCCGAGGATCGCCGGCAGTTGCGAGTTGAGTATCTGACGAAGGTCTACCAAGGCGCGGAATTGGAGCGCCAACTGAGCGAGCTTTACGAGCAATTCCCCGACCCCAACGACCCCGGGGCGGCCCTGGCGCACCTGGAGAAGGCGGTCGAACTGGATCCGTCCAACCTGCTCGTAACGCGCAAGCTCTTCTACACCGAACTGATCCGCAAAGACGAGAATGGCAAGCATATTGGCTTCGAAAAGGCCGAAGCGGTCATGGAAAAGGCCAAGGTCTTCGGCCCGGACGAAACGGACCTGATGCGCGCTGGCATGCTGAAGGAGAAGGGCAACAACGACCCCACGACGCCGGAATTCAAGGAGGCAATCGGCATCATGAAAGATGCCCTGGCCCGGCACGAGACCTTCAGTGAAGGGCACGCCGTCCTGGGTGAATTGTACCTGGACTCCAGGAACTTGCAGGAGGCCCGCACCCAGCTTAACCGCAGCTACGAATTGAATCCCACGCAGGTGGGGGCCTTGATCAACCTGGCCCGCCTGGCCGCCCTCGAGAATCGCCCTGAAGATCACGAGAAATGGATCAACCTGGCCTGGCGGTACGCGCCCAACGATGCGTATGTCCGCAACAACTGGTTGGCCTACCAGGAAAGGCATGCCGCGACCAATGATCAGATCAACGCGCTGATCCAGTATGGCGAGCAATTGGCCAGCCGCGATACGCAGGATGTGGAAAACTGGGGGCGCCTGGCCCGCCTGTACATGAAGGCCGACCCGCCACGCCGCGAGGCGGCCGGGCAGATCTACGCCGAGCTGTACCGCAACTTCCAGGGCAAGGAGCCGCGCGGCGGCCGCCCCGGGTCGCTGCAGTTCCTCGAGCTGTACCTGTCGTACCTGCGTTTGACCGACCAGGCGCCAGCCGGTTTGCAGAAGCTGGAAGAGGTCGCCGACAAAGAGCCCGACAAGGTGGGCTACTTCGTGGTTTACGGCAATTACCTGGCGGCTCTGGGCAACACGGACAAGGCGCTGGAATCGTTCAACGCGGCCCTGGCCAAGGATTCCAACGATCGCCGACCCTACCTGGCCAAGAGCCTGGTTCAGATCGACCTCAAAAACTGGGACGGCGCCGTCAGCACCCTGCGCGACGGCGTGCGAGCGCTGCCGGATGAACGCGACATGAAAGTCATGTTGGTCAATGTGCTGCTCCAGTCGGAGCAGTTTGAGTCAGCCCGCCAGGCGGCGGCGGAAATGACCAAGGCCAACCCCAACGACATGGGCGCCCTGGTGCTCGAAGGTCGGGCGCTGCAACTGGCCGGGCACATTGATGAGGCGCGCGCCAAGTACGACAAAGTCCTCACCAGCAATCCCAACGCCGGTGAAGCTCTGCGCTTCCGGGCGTGGACGTTCATCGCCACCGGGCAGTTCGCCGCGGCGGTCAAGGACTTAGTCGCGCTGAGCCACGTGCGGCCCGATCCTGCCACGGTCAGCGAAATTGCCCGGATCCAGGTGATGATGAAGGACCTGGATGGAGCCAAGGCGACGCTGGAAGAGGGCCTGACGGTTCACGAGAACAACCCGCAGATCCGCCAGGCGCTCGTGAACGTGCTGATCCTTCAGAGCAGCCAGAACAGCCTGGAGGCCGCCGAGGCCGAACTGCACAAGGGCCAGGAGCACGATCCCAATTCCTCTGTTTTCTGGATGCAGGAAGCGGATATGTGGCGCCAGCGCAAGGAGGTCGACGCCCCCACCCGCCGCGTGACCGCGCTGCAAAAGGCCCGGGGGCTTTCGCCCAATAACCCGACCGTCTTCATCGAGTATATCGATGGCCTGCTGGATGCCGGGCGATTCGAGGAACTCAAGCAGTTGTCCAAGGAGATCAAGGATCCCCCGCCGATCATTGCCATCATGATGCAGGTCGCCCTCGGCCGGGCGTACCTGGGCACCAACAACGAGGCCGACGCCGCCAACTGCTTCCGCCAGGCGTATCTGGCCTGCCAGGGAGATGAGATCGGTGCGGTTGACTCCCGCGTCCGCAAGGCCCTGGGCGACCAGAAACTGGGCGACCAGAAACTCGTGGCGCTGCTGCGCCAGTGGCTCACGGAGCAGGATAACTGGTGCATGCGGCTGGCCCTGGCGCGCATTCTGCGCGACAGCCCCGACACGCGGGCGCAGGCCGCGGAGCTTTTGGCCGGCGCCAATCTGGAAGGCGCGACCAACCTGGCCAAGATGCTGGTATACCAGGACTTGGGCACCACCCTTCAGGATCTCAAGCGCACGGAAGAGGCCCGCAAGGCGTACGAGGCCGCCCTGGCCCTCCCCGACGTCAAAGCCCCCAGCCTGCGAGCCACCGCGCTCAATAACCTGGCGTACGTGTTGGCCGATGACCTCAACCAGCCCAAACAGGCCGTCGACTTTGCCCGCCAGGCCATGCAACTCATGCCGCAGTCCACGGACATCATGGACACCGTGGGCTGGTCGTATTACCGCGCGGGACAACTTAATCAGGCCGAGCACTATTTGCTGCAGGCCATCGAACTGACGCCCTCGGCTTCCTACCGATACCACCTGGGGATGGTGCAGGAAGCCAAGGGCAACAAGGAAGAGGCCCTGCGCCAGTATCGTCTGGGATTTGAGACCGTTCGGGACAATCCAAATGATGAGCAGCATCGTAAGATCAAAGAGAGGCTCGCCGCGCTGGGCGCGCCGTGATCGCCAGGGATTGCTGCGCAGCAAACGAGGACTATAGCCATGACCAGCCTTACGACACGCGAACAGGTGCCCCGTATCTTGGCGACGACACGCCCGGCGATGCCGCGACCGGCCGCGGCCGCGGCCGCCTCCGCCCTGACGGGCAAAGACTTTATGCGCATTGTGCGGACGCGCAAGTGGCTCATCGTGGCCTTCGTGGTGGGCTTCGCCGCCCTGTCCGGCGGCGGCTACTACTTCTGGATGGCGACCGCCCCGGGCTGGACCACCTTCGCCTTTGTGGAACTGTTTCCGCCGGCCGACACCATGCTGACCATCGCCCCCGTGCCGCAGGTGGACCTGATCGAGCGCTACAAGCTGTCCAACCAGCGCCTGGTCAAATCGGAAAAGGTGCTCGAAGACGCCCTGGCCGACGACTCCATGAAGCAGACCCTGCAGTACGCCCGGTGGCGCGAGCGCGACCCCTCCCTGGTGTACGCACGGAAGGAATTGACCAAGAACCTCCAGGTGTCTTCCGAGCCGGAGACCTTCCTCATCCGCATCGGCCTGCGCACGTGGACCAACGTGCCGAGGGAACGTGAGGAACTGGCGACCATCGTCAATGCCATCACGACCGCTTTCGTCAACTCGTCCAACAGCTTCAACAACAATAAACGCAACCAGGACTTGGCGGCCATAGGCAAGGAAGTCCTCGCCACGTCCCAGCGCCTGGAGAGTGTGCAGCGGCAGTTGGACGACAAGATCCGGCTCTCCAAGATCCCCGACATGCGCAAGGAGCAGAGCAGCATTCAGCTTGAGATGCAGAAGCTGCTGGACCGCCGCACGGACCTGGCCGTGCAGCAGGCGCAGCTGGCCGGGGCCAGGGCCGCCATCGAAGCTCAGGACCGCAAGAACCTGCTGGAAGTCAATCCGTCGGTCATGGAGACGCTGGAGCGCGACCCCGTGCTGGAGCGCCTCACGTCGGAACTGAAGCTCGTGGAGGCCGCCGAAGACCGCGTCCGTCCCACCATGGGCAAGAACCACCCGCAATGGCAGGAGTATGAGTCCAGCCGCAAGAGCTACCAGGACCGCATGGACTCCCGCAAGGCCGAGCTCACCGAAAAGGCCATCAAAGCGCTGCGCATCGGCTACGAGCAGCAGTACACCACCATCACCAACTCGCTGGTGGAGGTGGACGACAAACTCACGGAGCTGTATACGAATCAGCGCGAGATTAACCGCGCCATGGCGGAGATCGAGCAGTTGACCGAACAGAAGGACCGCCAGGAAAAGGCGCTGGAGACGCTGGAAGGCCGCCGCCGCGACCTCGAACTCGTGCAGCAGAACCAGTTGGCTCGCATTTCCAAGAATGCCGACCTGCCCATTGAAGAGGAGTACCCGCCCAAGCTGTGGATCATGGTGACGGGCGGCATCGTCCTGGGCGCGCTGCTGGGCATCGGCCTGGCGCTGGCGCTGGAAGTCATGGATACGTCGGTGAAGATGCCTACCGACATCACCCGCAAGGTGGATCTGCCGCTGCTGGCCATGGTGCCTCACGCCGACGATATCGAGGAGGAGATCGAGGATGTCCGCCTGGCCTGCCTGACGGCGCCCGACTCGCTCATCAGTGAGGCCTTCCGCGAGCTGCGCACCAACCTGCTGTTCTCCGGGCCCGCCGAACAGCGCCGCGCCACGCTGATCACCAGCCCCAGCCCCAGCGATGGACGCACCACCGTGGCGGTCAATGTGGCCATAGCGTTGGCCTCCAGCGGCCGCCGCGTGTTGCTGGTGGATACCAACTTCCGCCGGCCGGCGGTGACCACGCTGTTCCCCGAAGCCGGCCAGGCCGGCTTGTCCGACGTGCTGAGCGGCCAGCGGCCGTGGACCGAATGCGTGCACCCCGCCTCGGCGGTGCCCAACCTGACGGTGATGGCGTCCGGGCCGCTGCCGCCCAATCCCAGTGAACTTCTGGGCCACGAGCTGACCGCCAAGATGCTCGAGGAGATGGGCCAGCAGTACGACCAGGTGATCCTGGATGGCCCGCCCCTGCTGATGGTGACCGATGCCAGCGTCATCGCCACCCAGTGCGACAGCACGATTCTGGTGGTCCGCGCCGGGGTGAATTCACACGGCATCGTCATGCGCTGCCGCGACAATCTCGGCCGCGTCGGCGCGCACGTGCTGGGCGTTGTCCTCAACGGCGTCCAGGCCACGGCCGGCGGCTATCTCCAGAAGAACTACGACGCTTTCTACGACTATCATGAGCAGCCGGAGGCGTAAGCGAAAAGCCGCCTTCCTCCGGGTTTCAGAATCGACTCCAGGCGCCGCCCGCCCGCGGCGCCTGGAGTTTTTCTTGGCGAATTCCGCGCCTCGGCCGGCCAACGCCACCTATCTACGTATTCTCTTCATTCCCCAAAGGTTCTAGACTATCGGCATGGCGATCCGGGTGTGCCAATTCATCACCGAACTCCGGCCGGCGGGGGCGGAACGATGCGTGCTGGAGTTGGCGCGCCGGCTGCCGGCCGAGCGTTTTCGCGTACAGGTGGCGGCGCTGCGGGGGGGACCCGTGGCCGATTGGCTGCGTGCGGCCGGCGTGCCCGTGCACGTGCTGAATGTGCGCGGCAAGTGGGATCTGTGGCGGGCCAGCACGCTGGGCGACATCCTGAAGGCCGAAACGTGCGACATTCTGCACACGCACCTCTTTCACGCCGACGTCCTGGGGCGCCGGGCGGCCCGACGGGCCGGAATCCCCCACGTGCTGAACACGGTGCACGTGGCCGAGCAGCGCTGGCGGCCGTGGCAGTTCGCCTGGGCGCGGGCCGCGGCCGGCGGGCTTGACCGCATCGTATGCGTTTCCCAAGGCGTGCGCGATTTCCACAGCCGGCGGACAGGCATTGCCCAGGCGAAATACCGGGTGATCTACAACGGCGTCGATGCCCCCGCGTACGCGCGCGATGAATCGCTGCGCCAGGAGCGGCGGCGACAGTGGGAGATCCCGCCCGGCGACGTACTGTGCGCCTTCGTGGGCCGGCTGGATAAGCAAAAAGGCATCGACGTGCTGCTGGCGGCGTTCGAGCAGGCGCTGGCGGCGGCGGCCAACCTGCAGCTCGTCATTGCCGGCGAGGGCCCGCTGCGCCGGCGCGTGGATCGCTGGCGGCAAAGCTCCCCCGCCGGCCGGCGCGCCAGAATTCTCGGCCGCACGGAGGATGTTCGCGGCGTGCTGTCGGCGGCGGACATCTTCTGCCAGCCCAGCCGGTGGGAAGGTTTTTGCCTGGCGGCGGCCGAGGCGATGGCCGCCGGCCTGCCCGTGGCGGCTACGGATGTCGCGGGGCTCAACGAGGTCGTCGCCGACGAGCAGACCGGCATCCTGTGCCCCGCCGACGATACCCAAGCCTTCGCCGCCGCCATGGTCCGCCTGGCGGGCGATTCGACGCTGCGGGCCAGGCTGGGCGCAGCCGGCCGCCGGCGGGTGATGGAGCAATTCAGCATCGAGAGATTCATCCAGGAGCATGCGGCGCTGTATGAGGAAATCGCCGGCACGCGTGCTTAAGACGGTCCTCAAAGGGCCCCGCCGCACACCGGCAAGGCCGGAGAATCGCGTAGGCGCGCTGCGATGCGGCCGGTATAAGTGGCACCCATGGCGGACTCGACGGCAAAACACATGAAGCTGGCTATCCGTGAGGCCTGGTACGGGCTGTTCGGCGGATTTCCCGCGACCGTCGACGGCACACCCTGCCGGTGCGATGTCCGCAACCGCAAGTTCTGGCGAAGGGTCAGCCGCGGCCAGTGGGAGCCCGGCACGTTCGACATCCTGCGTCGGTTCCTGAATCCGGAGGCGGTGTACGTGGACGTAGGCGCCTGGATCGGCCCGACGGTCCTGGCTGCCGCACGGCTGTGCCGGCATGTGTACTGCTTTGAACCCGATCCGCAGGCGTATGAGCGGCTGCTGATGAATTTGCGGCTCAACCGCATCCGGAACGTCACGCCGCAGCACATGGCCATTTACACGCACGAAGGGTTTATCTCCCTGGGCCATCCCGACGGCCTGGACCGCAGCGTCAGCAGCATCCTGGACGGCGGCTGCGACGGCGCCGTGCGGGCGGCGTGCACCACGCTCCAGGCCGCCGCCGCCCGCTGGCAGTTTGACCGCGTGGACCTGCTGAAGATGGATGTGGAAGGGGCGGAATTCGACGTGCTGCCGGCCAGCGGGGAATTCCTCGACCGCTTCAAGCCCAACATCTTTCTCTCCCTGCACGCGGGCCGCCTGCCGGCCGAGCAGCGCGCGGCGAAAATGCAGCCGATCGTCGAGCTGGCACGGCGATATCGCCGCTGCCTGAACCGCCGCTTTGAGCCGCTGGAGCCCCAGCGACTGGCCGAGCCGGCGGCGCTCGAGAAGAACATGGAAATCATCCTTACGAATACGGCCACAAGTTGATGGCCGGCGCCGCGGAGCGCAGGAATGGCAAAACCTCAACGCGTGTTCCTGATCGCCGACTTCAAGGATGAATTTCCCCAGGCCTCGCGCATTGAGCGGCGGCACTGGGTGAAGGGGTTCCTGCGCCAGGGGCTGGATGTGCAGCGGTTCAGCTACCGCAACATCATGGAGCAGCTCTCGCCGCTTCGCAGCCGCCGCGTGGCCGCGCGCTGGGGCAAAGCGCGGGCCGATGAGGCTCTGGCCACCCAGATGCGGCACTACCACCCCGACATCGTCATGATCCTGAACATGAAGCTCTTTGACCCGGCCACGATGCGGCGCATCCGCGAGGCGGCGCCCGGGGCCGTGGTGATCGGTCGCGAGGAGGACGCCTACCCGGAGGCCAACCCCGAGCGCACGGCGATCGCCCGCTGCACGGACCTGGTCTTGGCCTCCAGCGCGGGGCGGTACCTGGAGTACTACAAGCGCCAGGGCGTGCCGCGCTGCGCCTTCATCCCCTGCCCGTGCGACCCGGATATCCACCATCCGTATCCCCGCGACGGGCGCTATCAGATCGATATCTTCTTTGCCGGCAAGGCCGGCCACGGCGCCGGCGCGGCCGACCCGGACCGCGAGACAATCCTCGCCCGCCTGTCGAAAATGCCCAACGCCCGCATCTACGGCGCCTTCGGCGTGCCGCGCGTGGAGGGCATCGACTGCTTCATCGCCATGAGCAACGCGAAGATCGCCCTGTCGATCAACGCGGTCAACGATGTCTCGCTGTATCATTCCGACCGCTTCTTCAGCAGCGTTTCGTGCGGCAGCTTCGTGCTGGCCAAGCGCGTGCCGGATACGGAGCTGCTGTTCGAGGATGGCAAGCACCTAAGGTATTTCGACACCCCCGACCAGTTTTTCGAGCTGGCCGAGTATTACCTCGCCCACGAGGACGAGCGCCAGCGCATTGCCGCGGCCGGCATGGCCCGGGCCCAGCGGGAATTCAACTGCACGGTAATGGCCGGGCACGTGCTGGATATTCTTCAAAAGGGGACGTACGACGTGCCGTGGGCCCGGATGCTGTAGGGTCTGTGCGCATTTGCCGCGCACGCGTCTGTCCTCCATTTGTCCCATTTCCAAACGGTCAGCCGAATCGGGACCTACTCCGGCTTCCAGGCGCGATCATTGGTGATCACCAGTCTGTCCAGCCGCGCGCCGGCCTCGCGGCCTCGGAGGATCAGCCGGTGCTTGCCCGCCGAAAGCGGGAAGATGCGCGGGTCCAGTGTAAGCGGCCCGCCGCTGCCCCGGCCGTTCACCGGCAGCCAGACCCAGCGGTTGTGAACGTGCTCGCCGGCGTCAAAGATGTCCTGGTTGCCGTTGTCCATGACCACGTAAAACGAGTCGGAAGCCTCGTCTGGGCACATCACATGTGCCCAGACGACGTACGAGCCGGCCGCGTGGGTTTTGAAGGCGAATACCGCCATGCCCTCCTCGTCCTGGCCGGCGGCGATATATTTGCTTGTGATAGTGTCGTCGGCGGCAATGCCCATGGGCGGTGTCAGCGTGGCCAAATCGGCCTCCAGCTCAATGCGTACCGGCTGGACCGATGCCGCATCACTCTGCGCCGGCTGGGTGGCGGCCTGACCGCCCGCCGGCGCCGACTTGGCGGCCGCCTTGCACGCGGCGGCCAGGTCAGCCGCCCGCTTCACGATATTCGTGTATCGCCGCGCGCGCGTGGTGTGGGTGACGTACAGATCGTTATCGGCGAAGCACATCGTGCCCAGGACGTACGCCTTGCCCAGCACATCCACGCGGGCATCGGCGGGGTTGATGCGAACCAGCGTGTTTCCGAGGTACGTCCAGATGGCGCCATCGGGTCCCTTCTGGAAATCCGTCGGATCGGTCCCCTGGTCCCAGGTGAACTGGAGGCCGTAGGGAACGTGTTTGCGGAAGAGCACGCGCCCTGAAGGCACCTCAACGCCGTAGATGATGCCGGCCGTCCGATTCTCCGGGTCCTCCGTGATTCCCAGCATGCGGCCCTCGGCCACTTCCAGGAGCGGACCGCCGCGGCGGGCGCCGGGAACCGGCTCGAAGTCGCCGATCACCTGGTGTGTCTGGGTATCAAAAACCAGCACCTTGGTGGCGGCGCTGGAGGCAATGATGTACCGCTTGTGCACGGCCGTGGTGATAAAGCCGATGGGGTAATCGGCAAAGGGTTTCCACAGGCCCTCCACCTTACCGGTGGCGGGATCGTACCACGCCAGGCCGCCGCCCTCGTAGTCGCGCTGGCCGCGGCCGCCGAAGTACACGGCGCCGTCGGCGCCGACCACGGCGGAGAGCATTTTCTTGACGCGGGTCTTATTGTGCGGCTCGAAGTAATCGCGGTGCACCAGGTGCGGGTTATTTCCCGCGGCCAGGTAGTCGAATTTCGTCGTGCCCGGCGGGCCGCCGCGATCGGGAGTCCAGGGCACGTTGGGGTCATATTCGTAGATGGGCCCGGAGGGATAGCCGCTCCAGTACAGCTTGCCGTTGGCCGAGGCGATGGCGTAGATGCTCATGCCGGCATCGCCCAGGTTGCTGAGGCTGCCGGTTTTGGGATCAAAGAGGAACCGCCCGCGGCCGCCGGGCGCTGTACCCCAGATGCGGCCATCCTCCAGGCGAACCATCCGGTGAATCACGAGGGCGTGCTTCTTCACGCCTTCCAAGGCGATCGGCTGCCAGTCGCCGCCCGAGCCGGCGGGCCGCCACCAGAGCGTGGCGTGGCCGCTGTCGTCGGGGTAAGTGTTCTCCAGGTACAGTTCCGGCTGCGGCGGGGCGGCCGGGAAGGAGCGCTTGAGCTGGCCCCAGGGCGGTAGCTCGCCGGCGGCCTTGGGAATCATCTTGCCGTGGTACAGCCAGTAATGCTGCCGGGGCGCATCATCGCCCTTCTGCACAAACACCTCGGCGCCGCCGTAGTGCGGCGTAATGCCCATGCGGACCGCGGCGCTGCCTTCGGGGGCGTTATCCAGCTCGACCTGCTCGCCGGTAGCCAGGTTCATGCTCATCAGGTGCCAGGGAATCTGGCCGCAGGCGATGTACAGGTACGCATCATCGCAGCCCATGGAGTAGGGATAGCCGATGCCCGTGATTCTCGGCCCCACCGGCCCGAACTGGCGAATTTCGCCGGTGGTCGGGTTAAAGCCATAGGCCCCGGCGCGATGCCAGGTATCCCCCTTGCCGATCCACGTGCCGCCGCCGTAGAACCAGCCATCCGGGGAAATGGTCACCGGCGTGACCTCACCCCCCAGGTCGGGCACGGCCTTGATCAGGTCAATGTGATTCGCGGCACTGTCGTAGCGGTAGATGTTGATCGAGTTGGTGCCCGTATCGGGCGTGGCGCCGTAGAGCGTGCCGTTGGCATCGACCATGCCGCGGATGCTGCCATCTTTGGCCATCGCGCCGGCCCAGCCGAACGCGATCTCCACGCGGACGCGGCCCTCGGCCTCGGGGAAGTCCTGGCGGGTGACCTTCATCGTGCCGAAATCGACGATGTACACCCGCGTCTGCCGCTTGTAATTCTCGCGGTACCACAGCAGCAGGTCCCAGCTTTTGCCGTCGGGGTTGAGCGCCCACGAGTGGCCGCCGGCCGCCGGCGGATCGACGCTGGTGGAGCCGGGACCAAGGTCATCGGTCGCTAGGTAGGGCGTGTTGTCGATGATGGTCTTCAGGTCCGGCTGGTCGACGGCGGCGGGACGGGAAGCACAACCTGCCAGGGTCAGGCCCGCAAGCAGCAGCGGCAGATGAAGTGATTTTCTCACATCGAGTCTCCTGTCGATTCGGCAGAGCCAATGGGACTTTGTCGCATGCCAAGCAACTGCGGAAATTCCTCAGTTGGATTTTTCCGATTTTGAGATGCCCAAGCACGCAACTGCGGAAACTCCGCAGTCGGATTTTTCGGATTTTGCCAGAGCCATGCAACTGCGGAAACTCCGCAGTTGGATCTTTCGGGTTTTGACGCGAGCGATCTGGCAACTGTGGAAATTCCGCAGTCGGATTTTTCCGAGTTTTCCGCACGCCCCCTGCTGCAACGGGTGAAACCAACCCGACGGAACCAGATCGACCTCTCGCAATTGCTTCTTTACCTCGCCAAGTATATTGTAGCAAATATCGTGCCAAATATGCGAAAGCTCAGAAATAATA
>PMYD01000088.1 GCA_003171335.1 Phycisphaerales bacterium | reverse complement strand
GTTACTAGACGTTTACATCATGCAGTTTTTCTTTGGGCTAGAAACCGTTCGCGTGGATTATAACATAGTACCTGTCAAATGTGTCAGTTATTCCGAGAATCATCCCCAGATTTAGCCACAAATGGCAGTCGGCACAGACCTGGTTAGGACGACGTTCACGGCAGGGCGTATCGGCAGGACGACTTGAACAAGAACCAAGCCCATGCCCGACGGCTGCGTCCACGCACTGCCTGCGCCGAAGAAGATCCAGGCGAAGATTCAGGCGGCCGCCGCGAAGGCCGAGAATGGGGATTGACGGCCTGAGGTACGAATCGTACAATTCGTACGTACTGGAACATGGAGCACCCGCGATGCATACCGTACCTATCAGCGAAGCCCGCGACAACCTGGCCGACCTGGGCAACCGCGCCGCTTTTCGGGGCGAGCGCATCGTTGTGGAGCGGCGCGGCAAGAACCTGTTTGCCATTGTGCCTGTGGAAGATGCGGAACTTCTCGAGCGGCTGGAGGATGAAGCGGATATTCGCCTGGCACGCGAGGCCTTGAAGGAAAAAGGCCCGAATGTCCCGTGGGAGAAGCTCAAGAAGGACCTGGGACTTTAGCCCGGCACGCAATACCGCATCGAATTTCGGCCGGCGGCGTTCCGCGACCTGCGGCGCATCCCCAACCCGTACAAGGCGCGCCTGTTGGCCGCCATCGGCGCTCTGGCCGAATCCCCGCGGCCGCCGGGGTGCGTGCGGCTTCAAGGGCCGGATGGTTTCTACCGCGTCCGCATCGGCGACTACCGCATTGTCTACCTGATTGAAGACCGCGTGCTTCTCGTCTGTGTTATCCGCATCGCCCACCGCAAGGATGTTTACCGGGGGCCGTGATATGGCCAAACCCATGCCGAGCCTGCCCAAGACTTACGGCGAGCTTGTGGCCGCGCTGCCCCCGCGCCCGATACATGATGCCCTGGACCTTGCCAATGCATCGGAAATGATTGACCGGCTGGCCGGCTTCGACCTGAACGCCGATCAAGAAGATTACCTTGAGGCCCTTTCCGTCTTCGTCGAAGCGTATGAAGCCGACCATTTCCCCATCGACGATTCCGACATAACCCCGCTGGATGCCGCCAACGGCATGACGGCCCTGCCCGCCCAGGCCGACGCGTGAGAATCAAAGTGAAATAGGCCCCTGCTGCACATTGACGGCAGACCGCAAACGGAGTAGCGTTTGACCGGGGTCTAATGGGTAGGTTCAATGCGACGAAAACACCTTCAACATGATGCTGATATACTCTGCCAGATGTTCTGCGGATGGCGACTTGTGAATTCCTACAAGGAAGTCGCCACACTTGGATCGGGAACGCTGTTCATCGACGCAATTGCAGGCAGTTGTGAGTTTGAGGGAGGAAAGATCGAGAGTCTGTGGATTGCGCGTGAGCTTCAAGCTTGGCTCCGCGAAGATCTGTCGCGCAACGCTATACCGGCTGCTGCCGTGAAGACGGCAAGCCTGAAGGCGTCGCTGATGCTATCGCACACGAATGGGAAAGCCCGATCCACAAGCGTTCAGCATCTCGCCGCCGACGGGAAACCCATCCGCACGGGCGGCTTCTTTCGTCTTGCCATCGATTGTGAGAGCGAGATCACGACGGACGAGACTCGCTACTCGTCGCGAATGAAGGACGTTGAGGAATGGCCGGAGAATTGGCCGTAAAGAGACAATGAATCGCCAACTGACAGCAACCGAAATGCACCTTACCCGCTGGATTCTTGAGCATGGCGGGCCAGAAGTGAGTGTTTTCATGCCTCAGTTGGAGAGGGCTCAGGTTACGCCTTGGCGCTGTCCGTGTGGTTGCGCACGCTTCAATCTCTTGGCATAGGGTTTTCTGGACCCATCGGGCCGAATTCATCCTGTTGCAGGGCCAAGGGTGAATCCACTCTGCTGAAGCGCCGAAAGAGGCCCTTTCGGAACTGCGGCATCTGGGGGACAACCTTTCTGGATTCCGCCTGCCGTTTTGTAACATAGTGACCAGCAGGGAGGCGGATTTCCTGCCGATGTATGTTTCCGGCGGCTGCTAAGCGGTTTTCCGGCAGCGAGTAACCAGTTTCAAAGCAACTACCAAACAGGCTAAGCACGCGACCATGAGCCCACGGCCCCCACAGCCCGCCGCCCCGCCGGTAACGCCGGCGGCCGCACACGACCGGCCGGCAGCGCGCGGGCGGATGCGGCTGGCGGTCTTAGTAGTAGTAGCGGCGGCCGCACTGGTGCTGGTTTGGGCGGCGGTGTGGGCGTATCCGCGGGCCACGCCGGATCTTTTCGTCGCCTTGGCCGGCGGGCAGGAGGTGGCCGGGGGCCAGCTTGGCCAGCCCGACACGTGGTCGTTCGCCACGGCCCAGCGCGTGTGGATCAACCAGAACTGGGGCTCGCACCTGGGGCTCTACCTGGTGAATCGCACCTGGGGGCCGGCCGGGCTGCTGGCGGCCAAGGCCGTGCTGGTGGCGCTCCTGGCGGCCGGCCTGGTGCTGGCCGCTCGCCAGCGCGGGGCTACCTGGCCGATCAGCGTGCTGACGGCGGCGATCGTGCTGCTGGCCGCGCGCCGGGAGATCGACCTGCGGCCAAACCTGGTGACGTTGATCCTGGCACCCTGGCTGTTCTGGCTGCTGCTGCGGTCCAGCGGCCAGCGGCATTTGGCCTGGGCGGCGGCGGCGGTCATCGGCGTGTGGGCCAATCTGCACGGCGGTTTTACCTTTGGCCTGGGCATGCTCGCTCTTTGGATGCTCTGCCAGTGCCTCTTCGCCTGGCGATCCGGCGGCCTGCCCGCCTTAGTGCGATGCTGGCCCTTGCCGGCGGCAACGGCGGCGGCCTTTGCCCTGGCGGGGCTGGCCAATCCCTTTGGCCCGCGGAATCTCACCGAATCGCTGGTGGTCGGCCGCAGCTCCATCTGGCGAATGGTGGTTGATTGGCAGAGCATCTTTCACGCCGGCTTTCCTGGCCTGCGGCAATACTGGGAATTCATCGCCCTGGTCCTGGTAACGGCCGGCCTGGCGGCCGCGCGGCTGTGGGCCGGGCGAAAAGCTCGCCTGGTCGGCGGCGGCCGCGGCGGCTCCAGCCGCGCCGAATCCATCCGTATCGCGTCCAGTGGTGAGGCTGCCGCCCCCTCCTCCCGCGCGGCTCTGGTCCTGTTCGAAATCCTGCTCGTGGCCATTGTGGTGTACATGGGCTGCTCGGCGCAGCGGTTCACGCCGCTGGCGATGATCCTGCTGGGGCCGCTGCTGGCGGTGAACCTGGAGTGGCTGCTGCAGCCGGCGCGGCGGCTGTGGCCCGCGGCGGCGACCGGCCTGCTGGTGGTCGCGGCGACCGCGTATGAGGCGGGGCGGCTGGTGGACCATTACTCGCCAGTGAATCCCGCCGCCGAGCCGGAGACGTTTTTCCAGCGCATGATCGTCGAAAACGAGGTCGAGCCGGTTCGCCTGGCGCAGTTCATCAACGCCAACGACATCGGCGGCCGGATCTTCCAGGAATGGCCGTGGGAGGGATACCTGCATCTGAAATGTCCCCAGTTGTCGCTCTGGGTCGGGGCCCGCGCTCAGCAGGTGTATACGGAGGAGGAATACCGGCAGGAATGGCTGGTGTCGCATCACCCGGCCCAGTACGCCGGCGTTCTGGAAGCGCGCGGCATCCACCTGATCGCCATCTCGCGAAACCTGGCCCAGGACATTCTGCCGGCCCTGGCGCTGGGCCCGCAGGGCACATGGGCGGTGGTGTATTTTGACGGCTCGAACTTCCTCCTGGCCGACTGCCGCAGCGCCTCGACGGCGGCGCTGGTCGAAAAAGCCCTGGCGGCTCACCTTCAGTGGCCCAGCGATGCCATCGCCGCCCTGAGCCGGGCGATGTGCATGGAATGCACGCCCAATCGCGCCAACGCGGACTTCTCCCAGCGCCGCGCGCTATTGCATCAGGCGATCGAGCTTCAAGCTAATCCAATCCAGGTTCAGTTGCTCGTAAATCTGGCGATGCGCCGGGATGGAACCTTGGAAGAGCCTGATGCGCAGTTCCTTGCCGGACAGTACAATCGCTGGTCCGCGCTGAGTGAGCCGCGGCCGCACGGCTGGATGATCGTCGACATGTGCCGCGAAATGGCCGAAGCCCTCACCGCCCATCACCGTGCGGCGGGTCGCCTGGCCGAGGCCCGCGACTGGGCGGACAAGGCGGGCCAGATGCAGCGCCTGGCGGCACAGATGAAGCAGCGCTGGGTCATGCGGGAGCGGATGGCCGGATAGGCCGTCAACCCGCCAAGCTTTCAATTGTAGAGACTTTAGAACGTGTATGAAAACCGGCTCCGATCGTGGCACGGGCGTCTCGCCCGTGAGTCTCACGGCCATCTTGGCCGTGAATCCGGCCGTTTCTTGCGCCGCCACGGGCGAGACGCCCGTGGGACTCATGGGCGGGACGCCCATGCCACCTTTATGACACCGAACCGTGGCAACCAAGAGTAAGTCCAGAACGAGCGAGCATGAGCCTTCGCCGGCGGCCGGCGGCCTCGACCAGGCGGCGCCGGGCCGGCGCGCCAGCGCGCGGCTCCTGGCGGCGGCGCTGCTGGTTCTGGTCGGCCTGGTGGTCTGGGCGCACCCGCGGCCGGTGGCGGACATGTACGTCGGCCTGGCCGGCGGGCGGGACATCGCCGAGGGCCACCTGGGCCGCGCGGATGACTGGTCGTTCCTGACCGAAGGCCGCGTGTGGATCGACCAGAACTGGCTCACGCACCTGCTGTATTACCGCGCCTTCGACCGGCTGGGCGAGGCGGGCCTGCTGGCCACCAAGGCGGCCATGATCGGCCTGCTGATGCTGGGCGTGGTGGAGTTGTGCCGCGCCCGCGGCGCTTCGTGGGCCATCAGCCTGCTGACGGCGGCCGGCGTGGTGCTGGCGGCCAAGACGTTCATCGACCTGCGGCCCAACCTCGTGACGCTCATGCTGGCGCCCTGGCTGCTCGTGGTGCTGCTCCAGTCGCGCCGCCAGGTGCACTGGATCTGGCTGGCACTACCCATCCTGCTGGCGTGGACCAACATGCACGGCGGCTTCACCTTCGGCCTGGGCCTCGTAGGCCTGTGGGCGGCGTGCCAGATTCTGTGCGAATGGGCCGCCCGCGGCCTGAGGGCGGCGCTGCGGCGGTACTGGCCGCTGGCGGCGGCGACGGCGGTGAGCGTGGCCATCGCGGCCTTCGCCAATCCGTTTGGGCCGACCAACCTGGTGCAGGCCCTGATCGTCGGCCGCAGCGCGGTCTGGCGCCAGGTGCTGGAGTGGCGCAGCATCTTCGACCCTGTAAGCGCCGGCCCATCGTTCCAGGGCGAGCTGCCCGCGCTGCTCGGCGCGCTGCCGCCGGGGCTGGCCACGGCGCTCTATTTCCACTGGCCGCTGCTGACGGTGCTGGGGCTGACGTTGGTCCTCTCGACGGCGCACCTGCTCATCTGGCAGCGCCGCCGCCGCGCCGGGCGGGCGCCCTCGCTGCATCCGACGGCCGCCGGCGTGGCCGCCGCCTTCTTCGAATCCATTGTGCTGGTGCTGGTCGTGACCATGGCCATCTCCGCCCAGCGCTTCAGCCCGCTGGCCATGCTGATGGCCGCCCCGTTTTTGAGCCGCCAGCTCGATTGGCTTTTGACCCGGCGGCCGGCCTGGCTGTTCGCCGCCGCCTGCCTGCTGGTGCTTTTGCCGGCGGCAACGCTGGGCCTGCGCGTGGCGCGCCATTACTCCCCCGCCAACCCAGTGGCCGATCCGGAGAGTTTTCTCTCCCGCATGGTCACCGACAGCGCGGTCAATCCCGGAAAGCTGTGCCAGTTCATCAACGACAACCACATCGAGGGCCGCATCTTCCAGGAATGGGCCTGGGAAGGCTACATGCACTGGAAGTGCCCGGCTCTGAAACTATGGATCGGCGCCCGCGCCCAGCAGGTGTACACGGAGCAGAAGTACCGCCAGCGGCTGGATCTGCTGACGGATGCCAACGGTGTAATACCAAAGCTTAACCGCCTGGATATTCACCTGGCGGCCGTGTCCGCGCCGCTGGCCGAAGTGCTGCTGCCGGTGCTGGCGCACCGCCCCGGCAGCACCTGGGCCGTCATCTACGTCGACGGCCTCAACGTGCTGCTGGCGGACTACGAGTACCCGGCGACCCGGTCCTTAGTCGATGCGGCGGCGGCCGGCCGGCTGAACTGGCCCAGCGAGAACATCGGCCTGCTGAGCCGGGCGGTCTGCCTGACCTGCACGCCCATCCTGCGCGGCGGCGACGGCGGCCTGGCCTGCAAGCTCTTGCGCCAGTCCATCGCCCGCCAGGCCTGCCCGCTGCAGGTGCTCTCGCTGGTAGCCCTGGCGGCGCGGCCTAATGGCGCCCTGGAGGAATCCGATGCGCAGTTCCTCGCCGATCAGTACAATCATTACGCCGCCGCGCACCAGCCGCAGGCCCGCGGCTCGATGATCGTCGGCATGTGCAGCGACATGGCCAAGTCGCTCGAAAAACATTACCGGCTGACCAGCCGGCTGGTCGAGGCGCACTACTGGCAGCAAGAGGCCGCCCGCCAGCAACGCCTGCTGAAGGACATGAGAGATCGCTGGACCATGCGGTGACCGGCACGAGAGAGTCATGATGAAAGAACCCGCGCCCACCGTAGCTTCCTCGCCCTCGGCAACCTCCTCATCCGCGGCCGCGCTGGCCGCGGCCTCCGCCGAGCCGCGCTGGCAGCGGTATGGGGTCCTGGCCGTCGCCCTGGCCACCGCCCTCTTGTGCATGACGGTGATCTGGGCCTTCCCGCGGCCCATCGGCGACCTGTACGTCGGCCTGGCCGGCGGCCGGGACGTCATGCAGGGCAAGCTGGCCAAGCCGGATGAATGGTCCTTCCTCACCACCAACCGCGTCTGGATGAACCAGAACTGGGGCACGCACCTGGCGTATTACTGGTCCAACCGCCTGGCCGGCCAGACGGGATTGCTGCTATTGAAGGCCGCCATGATCGCCCTGATGGGCCTGGGCGTCACCCTGGCCGCGCGGCAGCGCGGGGCCCGCCTGGGCGCAAGCGTCCTGGTGGCCGGCGGGGTGATCATCGCCGCCAGGGCCTATATCGACCTGCGGCCCAACCTCACCACGCTGATGATGGCCCCGTGGATGCTGTACCTGCTGATGCGCTCGCGCGACCGCGTGCATCGCATCTGGCTGGCGGTGGGCTTCATCGCCCTGTGGGCCAACATGCACGGCGGCTTCAACCTGGGGCTAGGGATGCTGGGCCTGTGGGCGGCGTATCACGGCCTGGCCGCCTGGGGCGCCAGCGGCGAGATCCAGACGGCGTTCAAGCGGTATTGGCCGCTGGCGGCGGCCACGGTGGCGGCGATCGTGCTGGCCGGCGTGGCTACGCCCTTCGTGGTGGTCAAACCCTACGGCCTGGCGAATCTGCTGCACGGGTTTATCGTCTTCAAGGAGCCGGCCTGGCGCGAGGTCAGCGAGTGGCGCAGCATCTTCGAGTGGCGGGATCAGGACTACGGCAGCCGGTGGGAGTTCCTCACCATGCTCGGGTTGATCGTGGCCGCCTCCTTCGCCAATTTCCAGGTCTGGCGGCACAAGCGGCTGACGGGCCAGGCGCCGCGGCTGAAACCCTCGGCCCAGGCGGTGGCCTTTACGCTCTTTGAAGTGACGCTCCTGCTGATCGTGGTGTACATGGCCTGCTCGTCGCGGCGGTTCATGCCGGCGGCGATGGCGCTGGCGGCCCCGTTCCTGGCGGTGCAACTGGATTCGCTGCTGCGCCTGGCCCGCCGCTCCTGGCCGCTGGCGGCCGCCTGTTTGCTGCTGGCGATTCCCACGGCGTATCAGGGCTTTCGGCTCACGCGCTACTACCGCCCCGACAACCCCCAGTTCACCCGGGAAACCTTCCTGGAACGGCTCGTCTTCGCTCACCAGATGATGCCGCTGCTGCCGGCTGAGTTCATCAACGCCAACAACATCACCGGCAACGTGTTCGAGGAGTGGCGCTGGGAAGGCTACCTGCACTGGATGTGCCCGCAGCTCAAGCTGTATATCGGCGGCCGCGCCCAGCAGGTGTACAGCGTGCAGGAATACGAGGAGCAGAGGTACCTCGGGGGCATGCCCGGGGAGGCGCTACGGGTCTTCCGGCAGCGCGACGTCCACCTGGTGGTCATGCCCTGGGCCGAAGCCGCCGGCACATTCCTGGATGACCTGGTGGGCAAGCCCGATTCCACCTGGGCGGTCCTCTATTTTGACGGGCGCAACGCGATCCTGGCGGACTACCGGTACGGCCCGACCCGCCGGCTCATCAGCGCGGCTATGGCCAACCAACTGAAGTTTCCCAACGAGGAGGTCGCCACGCTCAGCCGGGCGGCCTGCCTCAGCTCCATCTGCCTGCGGACCCAGGTTTCGCAGGCCGATGCCCTGGCCGCCGTGCGCCAGGCCGTTCGCCAATACGATTCGCACTTGATGCCCACCTTGCTGTGTAACCTTTCTCCCAATCGTCAGTTGGCGGATGAGGATATGCGGCTGCTGGAGCAGCGGTTCACGGAGCTGTCGAATTTGCCCCAGCCGCGGCCCGAAGGCGTGTCCGTGCTGAGCACCTGCAAGCAGTTGTGCGTGCTGCTCTTCGACCAGTACAATGCCGCGGGGCGCCTGGCCCAGGCCCAGCAGTGGCGCCTGCACGCCGCCGAGATGGATAAGCGGCTGGAAGAAATGAAACAGTATTGGTCTTTGTAGGTCCCCCTGTCGCCTGGGCGGCTTTTTCCCCGCTGATGAACTGACATGGTTGATCCGGTGCGATTTGATCCGCAGCGCGCCCGCGGGCCCAAAGAGGAGCCCGAGATCTTTGGCGCGCCCGAGGCCGGCACGGATGTGACCGCCCAGTTCGCCCCCCCGGCCGCCACCGAACCGCTGACCGTCTCGGCGCTTTTGGCCAAAATCAAGCAATCGCTGGCCGACCACCTGCCCCGCCGGGTGGCGGTGGTGGGCGAACTGAGCAACGTGCATCGACCCGCCAGCGGCCACCTCTATTTCACGCTGAAGGATGATGCCGGCCAGGTGGCGGCGGTGATGTTCCGCACGGCGGCCGAAGCGCTGCGCTTTGACCCCACGCCGGGGCTGGAGGTCGTGGCCGAGGGGCGCGTCGACCTGTACGAGGTGCAGGGTCGGCTCCAGCTTTACGTCGAGCGGCTGACGCCGCGCGGCCAAGGCGCGCTGGAGCTGGCGTTTCGCCAGCTTGCCGCCAAACTGGAGGGGGAGGGACTGTTCGCCGCCGAGCACAAGCGGCCGCTGCCGCCGTACCCGTGCGCGATCGGCGTGGTCACCAGTGCCACGGGGGCGGCCATTCGCGATATCGCCCGCACGCTGGCGCATCGCTGGCCGGCGGCGGTGGTGTACCTCCTGCCCGTGCCCGTGCAGGGCGACGGCGCCGCCGCCCAGATCGCCCGGGGCATTCGCGCCGCCAGCGCAAATGCAAAACGACTATCCCTGGAGGTGCTGATCGTGGCCCGCGGCGGCGGCCCCCTGGAGGACCTGTGGTGCTTCAATGAGGAGCCCGTGGCGCGGGCGATCTACGACTGCGCCATCCCGGTCATCACGGGCATCGGCCACGAGGTGGATACGACCATCGCCGACCTGGTGGCCGATGTTCGCGCCGCCACGCCCACCGCCGCCGCCGTCGCCGCCACGCCCGATGGCCGCGAGCTCACCGCCAGCCTGTCGCAACTGGCCGGCCGGCTGCGCCGCATCTGCGGCCAGCAGTTGCACCGCGGCCAGACGGCCCTGCGCCTGGTGGAGCGCAGCGAGTTCTTCCGCAACCCGATGCACCGCGTGCGCACGCTCCAGCAGGCCCTGGATGAATTTGGCGGCCGCATCCGCAGCGGCCTGCTTCACCGCCGCAGCGCCGCGGCCACGCTCCTGGACCGCCTGGCCGGCGGTCTGCGCTGGCACCTGGGCGGCCTGGCCAAGCGCAAGGCGGAGAAGCTCGCGGCCGGGGCGATGCGCCTGGCCCGCATGCACCCGGCCGGCCAGCTCAAGCTGGCCCAGCGGAACCTGGCCGTTCATCACCGCCAGCTTATCTCGCTGCTGGGCGCATCGCTCACGCAGCGGGCGGCCAAACTGGACCATTACCGGCGGACGCTGGAGGCGCTGAGCTACCGCGCCGTGCTGAAGCGCGGCTTCAGCGTCACGCGCGATGCGGCGGGCAGCATCCTTCGCCAGGTGAGCCAGGTGGCCGCCGGCCAGGAAATCCGCAGCGAACTGGCCGAGGGCGAGATCCGCTCGATCGTGGATGGCGCTGTCGCCCAGCCGGCCCGGCGGCCGAAGAAGAAGATGCCGCCGACGGGGCCAACTCTGTTCGGCGCCGAGGGTCTGCCATGAGGGCGCCGGATTTCGACAACCTGCGACGCATTCTCGACCGCCAGCCGCCGCGGCGGCCGACGTTGTTCGAGTTCTTCCTCAACGACCGCCTGTTCGACCGCCTGACCGGCCCACGCGACTGGCCCAACGCCGACGGCCTGGGCTGGGCCCGCCGCCAGGCGGCCGCCTACGCCGCCGCCGGGTACGACTTCATCATCGTGGGCGCCTCCGACTTTCGCTTTCCCTATCGCGAGCAGGCCCAGGAGGCCTCGCTGTCGCTCAATGAAGGCACGCTCATCCACGACCGCCGCAGCTTCGAGGCCTACCCCTGGCCCGACCCGGCAAAGTGCGATTGCTCGCACCTGGAAATCCTGCCCCGCGAGCTGCCAGAGGGCATGAAGCTCATCCTGAACGCCCCCAATGGCGTGCTCGAAAACATGATGCGCCTGGTGGGTTTCGAAAGCCTGTGCTTCCTTTTGGCCGATGACCCCGCGCTGGCGGGGGAAATCTTCGACGCCGTGGGCAGCCGGCTGCTGCGATATTACCAGATGGGGTTGGAGTTTTCCGGCGTGGGGGCGATCATCGACAATGACGATTGGGGCTTCAAGACCGGCCCGATGCTCTCGCCCGATCAGCTCCGCCGGTACGTCTTTCCCTGGCACCGGCGGATCATCGCCGCCGCCCACGCCGCCGGTAAGCCGGTGATCCTGCACTCCTGCGGCAACCTCGAGGGGCTGATGGATGAGATCATCGCCCTGGGCATCGACGGCAAGCATTCCTACGAGGACAACATCCTGCCCGTCGAGGCGGCGTACGAGCGCTACGCCGGCCGCATCGCCATCCTCGGCGGCATCGACGTGGATTTCGTCTGCCGGTCCTGCCCCGCGGCCATCCGTCAGCGCAGCGAGGCCATGCTCGAGCGCTCGCGCCTCCGCGGCGGCTACGCCCTGGGCACGGGCAACAGCGTGCCGGCGTATGTGCCCGACGACGGCTACCTGGCGATGACCTCGGCGGCCGTGGGACCTGTGAAACTGGCCTGATTCGTGGTAAACTCCAGTCGTTGATGCATTCTCGCCCGCGGGCAACCGGCGGGGGCACTTGTGCTTGGAGGACCCAAAGTAACTCGCATGTACGGCCTCGTCGAAACAGCCCGGATCTGCCGCCAGGTGGCGCTCAACGCGATGTGGGGCCTGGCCGGCAACGCCATGACCGGCTGGCGAACTCGGCGCGACCAGCGCGACTACGTCGCCAACGCTCACCGGCAGTTCGAATACTGCCAGGGCGTCCTGGAGAGCTACCTCTCGTTTGCCGGCATCACCGATTGGCAAAGTTACCTGCCCGGCCGGCGCATCCTGGAGATCGGCCCGGGCCACTCGCTGTTCACCGGCCTGTGGTCGCTGGCCATGGGCGCAGCCCAATACGTCGCCGTCGAACGCTTCCACTGGGACAACCGCCCCGAGTTCCGCCGGCAGATCGTCCAGTACCTGCTCGATAGCCTGCAGCCCGCCCAGCGGGCGCGGATTGACGGCGTGTGGCAGACCTATGTGGAAGACCCGCTGAAATCGAAAGATGGCCCGCTTCAATACGTGGTCATGCCCTTCGAGGACTTTCCCGGCACCGGCGGACCCTTCGACGTGATCTGGTCGCGCGTGGTCCTCCAAAGCGTGCTGGACCTGGATGCCGTCTTCGGCAAGATCGCCCAGTGCCTTTGCCCCGATGGCCTCTCCATCCACAAGACCGACCTGGGCCACGAGGGGCACAGCCATTCGGGCCATCCGCTCAGCTTCCTCAGCTACTCGCCGCGGCTTTGGCGGGCGATGTATTCGCACCGCGACAGCCTCAACCGCCTGCGCAAGAGCGACTATTTCGCCGCCGCCCAGCGGGCCGGCATGGAGATGGCGCGGGTCGAGGTCACGCGCGAGCTTGACCCTTCCATCGTCGAGGCCATCCGCCCGCGCCTGCTGCCCGCCTTCCGCACAAAGGACACCGCCGACCTAGCCTGCCAGGGCCTGCTGCTGGCCATGCGGCACAAGAGCGCTCGCATGTCACCAAAATAGCCTGGGTGCCGTGGCTGCATCGCAGCCACGCGTCGCCAGATCGTCCCGCAACGCTACTCGTACCCCAGCTCCTTCAGCGCCTCTTCCTCCATGCCGAAATGGTGCCCCATCTCGTGCAGCACCGTGATGCGGATCTGCTTTTTCAACTCGACATCGGAGATTCGATCGGCATCATCCGCGGCCTCGGCCAGCACGCCCATGCGGAAGATGAGGATCTCCTCGGGCATCGTTCCCGACTGCTCCACGCTCCGCTCGGTGAGCGGCGTGCCGGTGTACAGGCCGCACAGCTCATCATCGCTCTCGATCTCCATCTCGCGGGCCAGCCGGCGGCTGGGCCGGTCCTCCACCACCAGCGGCACCTGCTCTAAGAGCCCGCGCCACGGCGGCGGCAGCTCCTCGAGCACCTGCTCCAGCAGCGCATCAAACTTGCGGCGGATCACCGCATCCACATGATGATGGTACGGCCAGCTTGCCATGGTCCCTCGTGCGGCCGGAGCTTGAATTCTCGTCATGCCCGCCGCGATATGCTATCATGCCCGCCCGGCGGGCCAAGGGTCAACTTCGCCCCCGTTCAATGCCCGCGGGAGAGACACGTGGCCAACAGCAAGCAGACATTCGAGCAGGCGCTCCAGAAACTCGAGCAGATCGTCTCGGCCATCGAGTCGGGCCAGATCGGCCTGGAGGATTCCATCGAGAAATACGCCGAGGGCGTCCGCCTGATCAACTACTGCCGCGGCGTCCTGAACGCCGCCGAAAAGAAGATCCAGCTCCTGACCGCCAAGGACGACGGCAGCGTCCAGCCGGCCGGCGAACTGCCCGAGCCGACCGAACCGCCCGAATAACACGTATCATGGCCCTGATTCCTTATCGTCCCTGACTGCCTCAACAGCGGCCGTGCAAAAAAGGAGCCTCACATGCAGCGGATGGCAGCGTTGATCGCCCTGGCGGTGATTCTGACGGGCTGTGCCCAGAAGATGCAGCTTGCCCCACCGCGCGGCATGGCCAAGTGCGGCCTGGCGCCAGACCCGGCCGAGGCGGCCCGGCTCGAAAAGAGCTTCACCGACCAGGACATCGCCAAGTTGCTGGATGCCCGGATCCAGGCTCACCTGCCCACGGGAATCGCCGTGGCGAAGATCTCCGACAAGTACGGTTGTGCCTGCCTGCTCAACATCAGCGCGGAGGAGATGGCCGGCTGGCAGAAGGCGTTGGCGCGGCCGGGCAAGGTGCTTGGCGCGATGCCCGTTTCCGACCTGGCGCTACAGAGCGACTCGGTGACGTTCCACCGCCTGCGCGCCACCGCCGCCCGCATGAACTGCGAGTTGCTGCTGGTCTACATGCCCGCCGACAGCGAAGTGGACAACTTCAACGATGCCGCCATCCTGTACTGGACGATCATCGGCCTGTGGGTCATTCCCGGCGACACGCTGGAGCGGCAGACGATCGTTCAGGCGGTGCTGATGGACTGCCGCACCGGCACGATCCTGGGCACGGCCACCGGCGACCACCATGCCAAACGGTTTGCCTCGGCGACCTTGCGCGAACCGCGCTGGGCCTCGATGCGCAAGGAGACGACCGCCGCCGCACTGCAGGATTTGCAGAAAAGCTGTGCAGCCCTGATCGACAACCTCGTGGCGGGCTCTTCTGCGCCGGCGGCAGCCTTGATGCCCGCCAATTGATCCCGACGAAACTTTGATTGCACGGCAAGCTTCCCAGATTCACATTTTGGCTGAAAAAACGCCCAAGCGCGGTGATTCTTGATTCTGAGTCAGTATGAATCACCGTAAGTCCTTATTTGACAAGGAAGCTTGATTCAGCGCGCATATCGTGCAAATTCACCTGCTTACCTGCGCCATCAATCCATGAAATCTCTGATTGCACGGCGCTTGGTCTTGGTAAGAGGACGCCCACAGGAGTATTACAAATATGCGCATATTGTAATATTCTGCCGTAAATGACGTTTTATGCGGCGTTTACAAATATGCGCCCGGCGCATATTGTGCGCATACCTGAAATAACCGAAGTCTCGGTTACTTCAATCTGACAGCCCTATCGGCTCCCGCATAAGCACCCTATTCAATTGTCAAATCGCGTCCGCGCACGCGCCAGATGGCTTTGCGCACCGGTCCTCATCGACCAGCCTGGCCGGCAGAGCCAGCCAAGCCGCAATGACACATAGGCTAATCTTGGAGATGTGTCTTGTCAAGTAGATATTCAATATTTTTGATATCCATGCCTGCCCTTTTTGTGACAATTGATATCGGACCGGCTGCACGGCACTCGGGGAAAGTCCAAAGAAGCGATAGAAAACTGACTGGTCCCTCATTGTTCCTGCGATGCTTCGCCGCCGTGTTGCGGATTTAGCGCCAATTTAACTTGCAATCGCCGAGGCGGCAGCTATTTTGACATTCAATAGTGAAGGAGCACTTATGAACCGGGGAACTCTTCTTGGCGTTTTTGCGCGGTTCATTCTTGTCGCCATCGTCGGCCCGCGGGGGCGCCGGCACCCATGGCGTTTGCGTACGGCTGGAGGTCCGGCTTGTCGCGAATTCTTTAAACCAGTCCGCCATCTTGGCCTCGCCGCAATTCTTTGTCTCTTTCTGATAGCATCGGAGCCCGCACGGTCGGAGACAGTATCGATCCCAGACCCGGCATTGAACTCATTCGTCCATTCCTCTCTGAATATTCCCCTGGGGAATCCGATCAGCACGGATGATATGGCACTCCTAAACGTGGTGGACCTTGACGGCGTGTCGAACTTACAGGGCTTGCAGTACGCGACAAATGTTCAATCGCTTTCCATTTACTGCTCATCGGGTCTCGACCTTTCTCCCTTGGCAGGATTAAAGGGTCTGTCTTCCATCGAGATTCATGCGTATACGAGCCAACCTACGGATCTTGGGCCCCTTTCCGGCCTGACCGGCCTGACAAGGCTGTCGTTTTCCTCCTCGCAGCCTCTCCTGGATATAAAGCCGATCGCCGGACTCACCAGCCTGACGTCCCTCTCTGTCTCCGCAACTCAACTCGCAAATAGCTCAAGTGTCCGGGGATTAAGCGCTCTCTCCGAGCTTTCCCTTTCGGGCACGGGCGTATCGAATTCCGACGTTTCTCAAATTGCCAACCTTTCCCAGTTGCATACCCTTACGTTGTCAAGCTCTTCCGCGACCAATATCGTCCCGCTTTGCCAGTTGAAAGGGCTTCAGAACCTTTCCCTGCCCTCCGATCGGGGTCTGGACCTTGGGCAGTTGCAGTATTTTCAGCAATTACAATCGCTGGGCCTTCAGGGCCAGGGGCTTACTAATCTTGATTCTCTTCCCGTCCTTTTGAATCTCCGAACCATTGACCTCCGCGATAATACCTTGTCACACATCAGCACACTCGCTTCCTTTCCTAACCTTATTTCGCTTGACTTAGGGAACAATAGTTTGGGCAATGCAGACATCTTGTCGTCGTTGCCTCAGTTGAAATACGTGTCACTCGAAAACAACGCACTGACTGACATATCGGCTTTGTCTTCATTACAACATTTAATAGAACTGTGGTTGCCAAATAATCTGATCAGCGATATCAGTTCCCTTAGGGGCATGAACGATCTTCATTTTTTGGACCTCTAAATAATCAAATAGGCAACATTGAACCCCTTTGCGCGGACAAGATACTTCTTGAACTTAACCTCATGCGCAACCCCTTGAGCGAACAATCGATTGACCTTTGTGTGCCTTTGCTTCAAGAAAACAACCCCGGTCTGACAGTTTTATACGAGACGCCTGAGCCTTGCTGCTGGCTTATCTGGATGGTCACACTTGGCTTTGCCGTTTGCGGCAAACGCACATTTCGTACTTGCCGGCTCCGCGAACACCCTACACAGAGGAGACCTAATATGAAAAACAAAGCGGCGTATATAGCGGGTGCCGTGTGCTTCGTGGCCTTTATGGGCGGGGCCGCGAGGGGAGATGACTGGTCAGATTGGGTCGGCAACCTCGATAACAATTGGGTTGATGCCGGCAACTGGCAGCAAAATGACGGATGGAGCAAGGTCCCCGAGGCTTCCTCCTTTGTCGTATTTGGCGTAGTTGCCCTGATGGCCCGTGCATTCTTTAAAATCCGATTTCTGGTAATGAGACTCTCACTTATGAACCGGGGAACCCTTCTTGGCTTTTTTGCGTGTTTTATTCTTTTCGCCAACGCCGGCGGCCTCACCGCGGATGTGGTCACGTTTGGCGATCCGACCTTGGAGGCCTCCATTCGGTTACAACTCAAGATTCCTCAAGGTCAGCCCGTCACGTCCAACGAAATGCTGGGGCTCCAGGATGTGCAGGCATCCAATGTCTCCAGCTTGCAAGGCTTGCAGTATGCGACGAATCTTCAGAGATTCAGTCTTTTCACGTCGGTCCCGGTAGACCTTTCCCCGGTGGGTGATCTGCCCCAGCTCAATACCCTTGACGTCCTGAACAGCAGCAGCGCCAGCCTGAACCTTCAGCCGCTCTCCGGCCTGACTTCTCTTCAATCAGGCACTTTCCAGGGCCCGATGGGCAACTATCCCGCGCCGCAAAACTGGCAATCTCTCTTGAGCTTGAATGTTTCGGGCGGTGCCGTGCATGACAGCGACATTTCGATGATTTCGCGCCTAAATAATCTGCAATCGCTGACCATTTCGGCGTGTCCCGTACGGAATATTCAGCCGCTTAGCCAATTGAATAAATTGACGGCCTTCTGCATTGGTCAAACGCCTTGGACGGACTTAAGCCAACTCAGCGGTCTTACCAACTTGCAACATCTTTTCGTAGTTGACACGGGAATAACAGATATCTCCTCTATGCCCGCATTGCCTAATCTGCGCGAGCTTGACCTTTCTTGGAATGGCATTCAGAATATTTCTGCATTGCAGCGCCTTTCACAACTTTGGGTTCTTCGAATGGACTCTACAGGCATAACGGACTTAAGGCCACTTTCCACCCTTTCGCAATTGGACGCACTTAGTCTACGTGGTAATGGGATCGCTGACATTTCGCCCTTGAGCGACTTGATACATCTTGATCAGGTCGACTTGAGTTGCAACTCAATTTCCGATCTTGAACCGCTTCGAGGCATGCAGAATTTAGCGGCCTTGTGTCTTCGAGACAACGATATTTCAAACATAGAGCCAATAAGCCAAGACCCCATTCCAAGCTCTCTTGACCTTTCGTACAACCCGCTCGATGCCAACGCCCTCAATAAGTACATTCCACTGCTCGAGCAAAATAATCCTTGGCTTACCGTTGATCATTACCAGACTCCCGAACCGTCCTCCTGTTTAATCTTTGGGGTGACGTGCCTTATAGCCAGCTTGATGCCAAAGGGCAGACTGCATTCGGCCTTTTAATTTCGAACCCTGTTGGAGAGCACAAAATGAAATCCTATCTTCGTGCCGCCCTGGCCGTTTTCTTCCTGCTCACAATTTCTCAAGAGGTATTTTCCGATTGCTGCTTTTGGCAATCAAATGGCACATACGACTGGAATACGGTTACTTACTGGCAGGACGGTGGCGGCAGAAAAATCCCTGGTGCGACCGATTATGCCGTCGTGGAAGGGTGCAACGGTGGTCCTGACATCAAAGGTGGGGAAAATATAAGCGTTTTGGGCTTAAGTCTTGAAATGGATTCAAATACTCAGGCCAACGTATCGCAAGAGGGAACACTACATATTCTGAGCGGGGGAACCGGGCTCGAGGTTGCTGCAAGTTGTAGTAATGATGTTGCCACGTACACTTTTTCAGGCGGCGGGTTGTATGTCTGCGAGCGAACGATTGTGGGTAGTTACTCCGGGTCGAATGGGACTTTTTACAATTATGGGTACAACAACTATATCTTAGCAGGCCAGTACAACCCTGGATTCTTGAGCGTGGCGGATGGCAATGGCTCGCATGGCACGTACAGGCTTCAGAATTCAAACTGGGACTCGAATAACCTAGTCGTTGCCGATAATGAATATATCGGCAAGGGCGGAACGGGCGTTTTTTACCAATCCTCGTACGGGACGAACCTCGTTTGGGGAACCGTTTATTTGGGATACCAAAGTGGGTCGTACGGGTCTTATACGATGACTGGTTTTGGTAATTTAAAGGCTAAGACCGACGTTTGGGTTGGGTACGATGGCAATGGTTTTTTCAGCCATGATGGTAACAGCGTGGCTATCGTGAGCGGGTCTCTTTACGTCGGAGCTGCCGCAAGTGTGACCGGGGTAGGCAAGTACACGCTCTTTGGTAACGGCATCTTGGACATGGACGGCGGCGGGGGAAATATTCATGTCGGGGACAGCAGTGGTGTGGGCCGGTTCGAGTGGAAAAGTTCCACCTCGGCCATCAGGCCGCAAGGCGGATCGATGATCATCGGCGCCAATGGCACCTTGGCTATGGGCTTTAACTTCGGCCTCGGCGCCTTGTTAGTTGATGCGAACAGCCTTTTTGCATCACGGGGAACGCTCGACATTTCGGCCGGCCAGCTCGAGATCTTCAACACCGCGACCGCGACGGTGGAGGCGAACAGATCCGTAACCATCGGGAAGCTCAACGTCGTAAACGGAACCCTCTCCATGTCCAGCGGCTCCTCCTTGACAGTGACCAACTCTCTGGCTCTGGATTCGAATTTCGTTTCGGCGGATCCCAACGCGAAGATCATCATTCAGCCGCCCCGCGGCTCCAACACTGCGTCGCTGAATGTCGCCGTGACCGACCCGAACAAGGTGGCCGGCCTGGGAAACGTTACCCTGCAATTCCAATTCGACCCCAATCAAACAGGAACCCCCCAGACGGTGACCTTAGCGGTGGCAGGACAGCCGTACGATGCCAACAAGACGGTCGATCAGAACTTCAGCACGGCCAATTACGTGATCAACCATTTGATCGTTGGCCGCGGGGATGCCAACACAGGGAATACCGGAACACTCCTTAAACTCGCGGGCAACGTTTATGTGAAGAAGCTCGATATTCTTCAGGGCGGGAACATAGACCCGAACGGCTTCGTATCTGTTTAGCGGGTTACG
>PMYD01000031.1 GCA_003171335.1 Phycisphaerales bacterium | reverse complement strand
TGCCATGCCTGGCACACCAAAAAAACGCCCCGGCCGGCGAATCAACGCCGCCCGGGGCAGAATGAATCTAACTTTGGCGAAGGATCAGGTTCCCTGGGCCACCTCGTCCAACTGCTTGGGCTCGGCGGCTTCCTTGCGGCCCTCGAAGTAGAGGTGCCGGCTCTTCTCATCGCCCGGCGTCTCTTCCTTGCAGGAGACGTGGACGACGTCGAGGCCCTTGTAGTTGCCGCGGAGGATTTCCTCGCTCAGCGGGTCTTCCACGGCGTTTTCGATGGCCCGCCGCAGCGGCCGGGCGCCGAAGTCCGGGTTGTAGCCCTTGTCGATGAGGAATTCCTTGGCCTCGTCCGACAGCTCCAGCTTGAGCCCGTGGTCCACCAGCCGATTGCGAACCTTGCGCAGTTCGTACTCGATGATGGTGTACAGGTCATCGCGCGTGAGGCTCTTGAAGACGATGAGGTCGTCCAGCCGGTTCAAAAACTCCGGACGGAAGTAGCGTTCCACTTCCTTGTGGAGCATGTCCTTCATCTTCTGGTAGTTGGCCTCTTCATCGCGCTTGCCAAAGCCAAAGCCGCTCTTGTTGCGGATCATCTCGGCGCCGATGTTGGTCGTGAGGATCAGCACCGTGTTGCGGAAGTCGACCCGGCGGCCGAACGAGTCGGTGAGCTGGCCTTCTTCCATGATCTGCAGCAGCATGTTGAACACGTCGGGGTGGGCCTTCTCGATTTCATCGAGCAGCACCACGCTATAGGGCCGGCGGCGGATCCGCTCCGTGAGCTGGCCGCCTTCCTCGTAGCCCACGTAGCCGGGGGGCGCGCCGATCAGCCGGCTGACGTTGTGCTTCTCCATGTACTCGCTCATGTCGATCTGCACGAGCGCTTCCTCATCGCCGAACATGAACTCGGCCAGGGCCTTGGAGAGCAGCGTCTTTCCCACCCCCGAAGGCCCGGCGAAGATGAAGCAGCCCATGGGCCGCCGCGGATCCTTCAGGCCGCTGCGTGCCCGGCGGATGCTCTTGGCCACCACGCTGATGCCCTCATCCTGGCTGACCACGCGCTTGTGCAGCTCTTTTTCCAGCTCCAGCAGGCGCTGCGCCTCTTCGGCCGCCAGGCGGGTCAGGGGCACGCCGGTCATGTTGGAGACGACCTCGCGGACGGTCTCCTCGTCGACCACGCCGCCGACTTCCTGCATGTTGTTGCGCCACTCGCGCTGGAGTTCATCCTTGCGCTGGCGCTGCGTCTCGGCCTGGTCGCGAAGCTGTGCGGCCCGCTCGTAGTCGGCGTTGCGCACGGCCTCATCCTTCTCGGCCTGGAGCTTCTCAATCTGCCCTTCCAGCTCCGAGAGATTGGGGGGCTTGACCATGGTCTTCAGCCGCACGCGGGCGCCGGCCTCGTCGATCACGTCGATGGCCTTGTCCGGCTGCACGCGGTCGGTCACGTAGCGGTTGGAAAGCTCCACCGCCCCTAACAGCGCCTCATCGGTGATGCGCACGCGGTGGTGCGCCTCGTACCGGTCGCGCAGGCCGCGGAGAATCGCCAGCGTCTGCTCGCGGTTGGGCGGCTCGACGATGATCGTCTGGAAGCGGCGCTCCAGGGCGCCGTCCTTCTCGATGTGCTTGCGGTACTCATCGAGCGTGGTGGCGCCGATGCACTGGATCTCGCCGCGGGAGAGCGAAGGCTTCATCACGTTGGCCGCGTCGATGGCGCCTTCGGCGCCGCCGGCCCCGACCAGCGTGTGCAGCTCGTCGATGAACAGCACGACGTTCTTGGCCCGCCGCACCTCGTTCATCACGGCCTTGATGCGCTCCTCGAACTGGCCGCGGTACTTCGTGCCGGCGACCATCATCGCCAGGTCCAGCGCCACGACCCGCCGGTTGGCCAACAGTTCGGGCACCTCGTTGGAGATGATCAGTTGCGCCAGGCCTTCCACGATGGCGGTCTTGCCGACGCCCGCCTCGCCCAGCAGCACGGGGTTATTCTTCGTGCGGCGGCACATGATCTGGATGACGCGTTCGATCTCGCGCTCGCGCCCGATGACCGGGTCCAGCACGCCTTCGCGGGCCATCTCGGTCAGGTCGCGGCCGAAGCTATCGAGCGCCGGCGTCTTGCTCTTGCCCTTGGGGGCCGCCTCGGGCCGGCCGCCGGCAGCGCGCGGCTGGGCGGTCTCTTCCTGATCCACGCCCGCGCCCAGGAGGTGCAGCACCTCCTCGCGCACTTCCTCGAGCTTGAGCCCCAGGTTCATCAGCACCTGGGCCGCCACGCCGTCCTGCTCGCGCAGGAGGCCTAAGAGCAGGTGCTCGGTGCCCACGTAGTTGTGGTTCAGCGCCCGCGCCTCTTCAATGGCGTACTCGATGACCTTCTTGGCGCGCGGAGTCTGGGGCAGCTTGCCCATCGTGACCATGTCCGGGCCGCTCTTGACGAGCTTCTCGACCTCCATGCGAACCTTGTGCAGGTCCACATCGAGGTTCTTGAGCACGTTGGCGCCGACACCTGAGCCTTCCTTCACCAGGCCCAGCAGCACGTGCTCGGTCCCAATGTATTCGTGGTTGAACCGCTGCGCTTCCTGGTTGGCTAAGGCCATCACCTTCCGCGCCCGGTCGGTAAATCTTTCGAACATCTAGCAACTCCCTCACGGTGGAGGGTTAAGAGCCGGCGAATCGGACGGACATCGTTTACCCGCCTGACGCGACCCGTAACGGCTGGTCCTCAAGTCATTCTAAAAACGGCACCCTGTTCATTCAAGCGAATGCCGTGCCAAAGCCCATTTGGGCCTGCCCCTATACTATCGGCAGCGGCCAAGCGCGGGTTCAAGAGCCTTCTATCTTTTCACTGCAGCAGCACTTGGGAAGGCAAAGGCTTTTAGGCTTTAGGCTGTAGACCGTAGGAAAAAAAACCTCGACCGCATCTATTTCTACACCTGGTCGTTACCAGAAATGGCAGTCGGGCTGCCATTTTCTCAAATATTGGCAGTCCCTTTTGATCGCGTAACGGATAACGGACATGGCATCGGATTCCATGTCCATTAACCGTTACGCAGGATCATCCGTTCCGCTCTGCAAGCCTGTGTGCCCTACCGCGACAGCCCCCCCAGCACTTCCAGGGCGTGGCGGATCTCATCGGTGAACCGGCCCTCCTGGTCCCAGCGGGCAGCCCGCTGATACGCCAGGCGGGCGCGGTTGAGCTTGCCGTTGGCGGCATCCAGCCGGGCCCGGAAAACCCACGCCTCAGCGCTGTGGGGGTCCTCGCGGAGCCATTCCTCCAGCACCAGCAGGGCTTCGATCGTGCGGCCGCGCTCCATGTGGGCTTCGACCGTCTCGCGCAGCGAGGCCACGTGCAGCCGCCACGCCGGTTCGCATCGTATCGAAACTTCATTGCGCAGAACCGTATGCGACAGGCCGTAGGCGATTGCCACCAGGCAAATCGGGATAAGTACTACCCACGCCGTGCGGCTGCCGCTGGTGCCGATGGTAAGCAGGATCACGCTGATCATGCCAAGCGCGCTCATCGCAACGAGCGCACCACCAAAGCGCCGACGCCCCATACGCCACAAACCCAGGCCCGGCACCAATACGTTTAAGTAAGTACTCATTTCCCCACACACATTCACCGAGTACGCCCTAACCCATGCCGCCCCGGCTACTTAAGCCGGCGCTACGACGCCGGCCACGCCGGGTCCACCTGCCACTCACTGCCCCGCCCTTTACCCGGCTGCTCTTGGCGGGGCTTCTCATCACCTAATTCTATCTCTGCTCACACCGGCCCTGCTGTCCAGTTCGCTTTGCGGCCGCCCAAGCGGCGGGTATAGTGAAACTGGCGGCAGGCCGGCCAGGGAGATTTTGTTTGGATTTGCAGAGGCGAATGGTCGTCTTTACCGGAATGGTCCAGGGCGTGGGCTTCCGCTACACCGCCAGGGAGCTGGCCGAGCAATTTGCCATCAGCGGCTACGTGCGAAACTGCAGCGATGGGGCCGTGGAAGCCGTCGTCGAAGGCGAGGCGGCCGAGATCGATGCCTTCGTGGAAGCCCTCTCCAGCCGCATGGCCGATTACGTCCGGAAAGTCACGCAGCAAATCGCCCCGCCCCGCGGCGACATGGAGGGTTTTACCATCCGGCACTAAGGTGGCATGCCCTCACGCCGAGGCCGCCGGCCAAGGCGGGTGGGCATGGGCCATTCAGCAAACCCCGCCGCCCTGCGCGCGATCCATGCCCACCCGTCCGGTGCTTCGCCCCGGCCGCGAGGGCATGCCACCCAGATTGCTACGCCTGCGGCACCACGTCGGGAAATTTCTTCAGCAGCCTGGCGACGGCTTTCCGCTGGGCCGCCGTCGGCGCCGGCAGCGGCGGCGTCGACAGGCCGCTGCCGTAACCCAGGACCGACAGGGCCACCTTCACGATCGCGTATGGCGAGGGCCCAAGGGCGTAAAGCGCATCGCAGAACTGCACCAGCCGGCGGTGGCCGGCGGCCACATCGGCCCAGCGGTTTTGGCGCGCGGCTAGGTGAATGTCGCTGCACCACCAGGGACACAAATTGCCCGGCCCGCCCATAGTCGTGTGCGTCACCCCCACCAGGAGGCCCGGCCCCAGGTGATATTCATCGCCGGACAGGATGATGAACCGCCCGGGGCGATGGAACAGCGACAGCAGCCGCTGGAGCATGGACATCGTGGAGGTGTCCTTGATGCCCACGACGCCATCGGTTTTCGCCAGTCGCGCCGCCAACTCCAGATCCACGTGCACGCCCACCTCGTGGTTGTTGTAGACGATCAGCCCCATGCGCGATTCGCCCGCCAGGCGGGCAAAATACTCCGCCAGCAGCGCGGCCCCCAGCGGATAGCTGTACGGCGGCGTGGAGAGAATCAGATCCGCCCCCACCGCGCGGGCCATCTTCGCCTGGGCCAGCGCGCGGGGCAAACTCTGCTCGCTCACGCCGGCGATGACGGGAATTCGGCCATTGGTCTCCTCGACGATCGTTTCGAGCACCAGCCTGCGATCCGCATCCATCAGCAGCGGCTGCTCGCCGCACCAGCCCAGGGCCAGGAACCCCGCCGCCCCGCCGGCAAGGGCGCGATCAACCAGCTTGCGCAGGTCCTTCATGTGCACCCGGCCCCGCTCATCCAAAGGCGTGGCCAGGGCGACGGTCATGCCGGTGAGGCGGTCAAGGAGATTGGCAGCTCTGGTCTTCTTAGCTTTGCTCACGCTCTTCTCCAATCTTCGGATCGTCTTGAGGTTGCCGAACCGGCAAAACACTGACTTGCCGCCCAAGCTCTTCAATGCATGCCTTGCCAACCAACAGGCGCGATAGTTCAACGATAGTTCGAGCTCTTCCTTCTCCGAACCAGAGCCCAACTTGGCTGCTGGTACGACGCGTCTTCATCAGATCCTGCCACCTATGACGTATGACGTGCCCGCGAGCAGATAATGTCAGTGATTCCTCGTTGATCTCAACGGTGCCTCGAAATAGTCGCAATAGCCCGCCCAGAGATCGAATCAATACTCTGCAGAAAATGACGCCAAAAGCCGCAACTGGAATCGAGAGCGCAAAGAAGACTGCCATCAGGGCACTCAAAGCAGGCCCATGGGAGAGAAGCTGCCTGCTTCTGCTATCAAAAAGTAGTACCAGCATCATGACAGGAAACGAAGCGCACGCCGCAAAAAGCGCAAAAGTTACTGCCACGCTAATCGCTTCAAAGATCCACCCCAACATGCGGACCTTGTACACGCGCATGCAGTCTCCAATTCCCCCGGTGCAACTATCTACACTATCTTCTCTCCGCATCCGCCGTCAGAATTCCCCGATTGTACGGCGGCTTGGCCTCCAGCACCTGGCGGACGAAATCGCGCATGCCGGCCGCGGCGGCTCCCCATTCCGTGTGGGCGTTCATCTGGCCCAGCGCCTTGGTCGTCGGCAGGCCGCTGCGATACAGAATCTTGTACGCTTCGGCGATCTGCCTGCGGTCCTCATCCATCAGGTTCTTCGCGCGGGCGATTCCCACGTGGTTGAGTCCGACTATCAGGTTCGACTTACCCAGCATGCAGTACGGCGGCACGTGCTTGTTGCAACCGCAGAGGCCCATCGACATCACCATCGTGCCCACCCAGCAGTATTGGTGAATCGCGACGTATGCCGAGATGTTCACGCGATCGGCAAGCCGCACGTAGCCGGCCAGGGCCGAGCCGTTGACCATGACGCAATGGTTGCCGACCACGCAGTTGTGCCCCACGTGTGAACCCGTCATGAAATAATTATCATCGCCGATGGTGGTGACCGCATCGACCCCCGTGCCGCGGCTGATCGTAACGCCCTCGCGAAAGACGTTGCGACTGCCGATGTGCACGAACGAGCGGATGGCCGGGTCGTGCCCGTAATCCTGCGGCTCGCCGCCCAAGACGGCGAAGGGATGCACGGTATTGCCCGCACCCAGCATGGTCCAGCGGCGTATGACAGCCATGGGCAGCAGCCGGCAGCCATCGCCGATGACCGTGTCGGCCTCGACAATGGCCCCCGGGCCGATCTGGACGTCCTGGCCGATTTGAGCGGCCCCGTCCACAATTGCCGTGGGGTGTATGGAAAGCGTCATTTTGATCTATTGTCTTCTCTGACAGTTTGGCCGCCTGCCAAGGAGCGCAGCGCCCTTGGCGCTAGCGCTCTGTAAACCTAGCCTTATAATCGCCCGGATGGATTTTTTCCCGCATTTTTGTTCTCATACAGGACTTAGCTTTGTGACTTGTTGACTCGAAACGAAGGAACGCCGTTGTCTGCGACCTCCAGCCAACTGGACATCGCCAAGGTCTTGGCCCAGCTCGCCGAGCGGGTCGAGCGGGCCCTGGACCGCTGGCTAGCGCCTGCGGGCAGCCCGCCGGAGCTGGCCGAAGCGATGCGTTACGCCGTGCTGGGCGGCGGCAAGCGGCTGCGGCCGGCCCTGGTGTTCCTCGCGGCCCAGGCGTGCGGCAATGGCCAAGAACGCACCGCCGATCCGGCCCCCGCCGCCGCCGCCATCGAGATGGTGCATTGCTACAGCCTCGTGCACGATGACCTGCCGGCGATGGATGATGATGTGCTGCGGCGCGGGCAGGCCACGGTGCACGTGAAGTTTGGCGAGGCGATGGCCATCCTGGTGGGCGATGCGCTGCTGACGCAGGCCTTCGCCGTGCTGGCCGAGCAGGTGGCCGACCCCGCGCTGTGCGGCCGGCTGACCGCGGAACTGGCGCGGGGGGCCGGTGCGGCCGGCATGATCGCCGGCCAGGTGGCCGACATGAATCTGTGCCGCGTGGCCGAGGGCCAGGCGGGGCTGGAGTACATTCACCGCCGCAAGACGGCGGATATGTTCGCCGCCGCCGCACGCATGGGCGGCTTGTGCGCCGGCGCGGGTGAGCCGCATCTGGCGGCGCTGGGCCAGTTCGCGATGGACCTGGGGCTGGCGTTTCAGGTGCGCGATGATCTGCTGGATGCCACGGCCTCCAGCGATCAGCTTGGCAAGACCGCCGGCAAGGATGTCGCCGCGGGCAAGCTGACCTACGTGGCCCTGCTGGGGCCCGAAAGAGCTGCCGCCGCCGCGACGGAGTTGAGCCGCCGGGCCATCGGCCGCCTCGATGTTTTCGGCCCTGCCGCCGAGCCCTTGCGGCTTCTGGCCGCGATGCTCATGGAGAGGAAGCACTGAGTTGGGCGAGCTGTTGAGCAAAATCGCCTCCGCCGCGGACCTCAAGGCGCTGCCGGTGGAGAAGCTGGCCGCGCTGGCCGAGGAGCTGCGCAAGATCATCATCGACGTGGTGAGCCGGCGCGGCGGCCATTTGGCCAGCAATCTGGGCATCGCCGACCTGACCATCGCCCTGCATTACGTTTTCGACTTCCCCTCCGACCGGCTGCTGTGGGATGTCGGCCACCAGTGCTACGCCCATAAGCTTCTGACGGGCCGGCAGGCGGGCTTCGAGCTCCTGCGCCAGGCCAATGGCGTCAGCGGCTTTCCCGACCCCGACGAGAGCCCCTGCGACCTCTTCCGCACCGGCCACGCCGGCACCGCCATTTCCACGGCCGTGGGCATGGCCCTGGCCGACCAGGCCACCGGCCATAAGGGCAAGGTCATCGCGGTCGTGGGCGATGCCAGCATCGTCAACGGCATGTCGCTGGAGGGCATGAACAACGCCGGGCTGCTCCAGCGCCAGCTCCTGGTGGTGCTGAACGACAATTCCATGGCCATTGATGTGACGCAGGGCGCCCTGGCGCGCACCATGGACCGCCTGCGCATGACCCGCACCTACGGCAACGTCAAGCAGGCCGCCCGCGACATGCTGCGCCACCTGCCCGGCGGCCAGGAAATCCACGAGGCCCTGCACCACGTGCGCGATGGCCTGCGCACGGCCGTGCACGGCCAGCAGGCGTTTGAGGCCCTGGGCTTCCGCTATTTCGGGCCCGTCGACGGCCATGACATGACCGAGCTGATCAACACGCTCAAGAAAGTGGCCAGCCTCGACCGCCCCGCCCTGCTGCACGTGCACACGGTCAAGGGCCGCGGCTACGAATACGCCGTGGAAGACCCCACCGCCTTCCACAGCCCCACCGCCTGGCATGTGGAGAGCGACCATGTGGTTTTCTCGCGCACGCCCCGGCCCTCCTGGACCAGCGCCTTCGCCGATGCGCTCACGGCCGCCGCCACGCGCGACAAACGCGTCGTGGCCATCACCGCTGCGATGCCCGATGGCACCGGCCTGGCGTCCTTCCGCCAGAAATTCCCGCAGCGGTATTTCGATGTGGGCATCTCCGAATCGCACGCCGTGGGCATGGCCGCCGGCATGGCCAAGGCCGGCCTGCGCCCGGTGGTGGCGATTTATTCCACGTTCCTGCAGCGGGCGATCGACCAGATTTTCCAGGAGGTGGCCCTGCAGCATCTGCCCGTGCTGTTCTGCCTGGACCGGGCCGGCCTGGTCGGCGGCGATGGCGCGGTGCACCACGGCTTTATGGACCTGGCCTACCTGCGGCCGCTGCCGGGCATGACCTTGATGGCCCCGGCCGACGGGGCCGAACTGGCCGCCGCCATCGATTGTGCCTTATCGCTGGATGGGCCGGCGGCGATCCGCTATCCCCGGGAACAGGTACCCGAGGCGCGCACCGACGAGTGCCCGCCATTCGAGCCGGGCCGCTCGCGCATCCTTCGCGCCGGCCGCGAGGGGGCCTTCCTGTGCTACGGCTCGCTGGCCGAATATGCCCTCACCGCCGCCGGCAAGCTCGCCGCCGAAGGGGTGGAGATGGGCGTCATCAGCGGCCGCTTCGCCAAGCCGCTGGATGTGGCGGCGATCGGCCGGCTGCTCAACAGCGGTGCCGCCGTGGTGATCGTCGAAGATCACGTCCGCGCGGGCGGTTTCGGTGCGGCCGTGCTGGAACTGGCCGCCGAACGCGGCTGGCCCACCGGCAATATCGCCCTGGCCCACCTGCCCGACCGCTTCATCCCCCACGCCATGCGCGCTGAGCAGCTCGCCCAGGCCGGCCTCGACGCCGACGGCCTGGGTGCCGCCGCCCGCCAGCTTGTCACCCGCCTCGCCGAGCAGCGTGCGGCCGCGAAGTAGACCTTGTTCCGCGCAAGTGCTCCATCCCCGGCGCCACGGCTGTCCGCAGCCGTGCAGTCGCCGCAACCAGGAGAACGGGAGGCCCTGCGGAATCCGCTGGAACCTTCGTCCCCATTGTGCGCACAGCGCACGGCTGCGGACAGCCGTGGCACCTCGGAAGCCTTCCGGTAGGGGAACCACGTTCATCCGCGCCTGCAGACCAGGCCCTATCCATCGGCTCATCCGCCGGTTAGCATATTTCTATGGCCAAACGGGCAAATAACGCTGAGAACACCCCCGCGTGCGACTCCCGCGTGCTGGTGCTGCTGGGCAAGCCGGCGGCGGAATGCTCGCTGGTGGCCCAGACGCTGATCGCCCGCCTGCGCGAGCTGGCGCGGATGGTCGAAGTGGCCAGCGATGTCGGCGATGCCCCCATCGGACCCGGTTCCGCGGACATGGTGGTCGTGCTGGGCGGCGATGGGTCGTTTCTGGGGGCAGCCCGCCGGCTGGCGCAGTCGAAGATCCCCGTCGTGGGCGTGAACCTCGGCCGCCTGGGCTTCCTGACGGAATTCAACCCCAAGGATTTCTTCGACCTGATGGGCGACATCCTGGCGGGCAAGCTGACGGCCCTGCCGCGGATGATGCTCAACGTGACGGTCTGCCGCGGCGCGCGGCCGTGCTTCTCCTCGCCGGCCATGAACGATGTGAGCATCGTGGCGGGCGAGCCGTTCCGCATGATCGAGTTGAACGTCCGCCACCGCGAGGTGGAGGTATGCACCTTCCTGGGCGATGGGCTGATTGTTTCCACGCCCAGCGGCTCGACGGCGTACACGCTGTCGGCCGGCGGGCCCATCCTCATGCCCAGCATGCAGGCCATGGTGATGACGCCGCTGGCGGCGCACAACCTCTATATCCGCCCGGTGGTCCTGACCAGCGAATACGCCGTGCAGATCCGCCCGCTGCGGGCCAATCCCGGCACCACGGCCAGCATCGATGGCCAGCTCCGCTGCCCGCTGGCGGTCGGCGACATCATCGAAGTCGTCGCCAGCCAGAACTACTTGTGGGTCGTGCAAAACCCCCGCTGGCCCTTCTTCCGCACGCTGCGGACGAAGATGAACTGGGGCGCGAATCCCAGTGGGATGAAATAGGGTTTTCCGAGGCGCAAATCAGGAATTCTTATCGCTTCCGATTGACCTTGATGACGCCCTTGCACTAACCTACTCATCCTGGAGGTTTGGGCATTCTTGATGAACGTCGATCCCAGATTCCTGACAGCCAGTGGCCGGGAAATCTTCACCGGCAATGAGCTGCTGCTCAAGGGCGCCCTGGAGGTTGAGGGCGGCGTGCACCTCCTGGGCGGCTACCCGGGAAGCCCGGTGGCGGGCTTCTTCGACGCCATGCGCCAGATCCAGGACCTGCTCAACGACAAGGGCATCCGGGCGGTCATCAACAACAACGAGGCCCTGGCCGCCGCCATGCTCAACGGCACGCAGGTGGCGGGCCTGCGCGGGCTGATCTGCATGAAGTCCGTCGGCGTGCACGTGGCCGCCGACGCTTTGGCGCTGGGCAACCTGGCCGGGGCGCACGCCCGCGGCGGGGCCGTGGTGGTGTACGGCGATGATCCGTGGAGCGACTCCACCCAGGTCGCCGCCGACAGCCGGTACATCTCCAAGCACCTGTTCATCCCGGTTATCGAGCCGGCCAGCGCCCAGGAAGTGAAAGACTTCGTCGATCTGGCCTTCAAGCTGTCGGCCGAGTCGGAGCTGTACGCCGGATATATCCTGCCCAACAACCTGGCCGATGGCGGCGGCACGGTGAGCTGCCGGGCCAACTGCTATCCGAGCATCAACACGCACCAGCCGATAACGCTGGAGAGCGCCGCCATCGATCTGAATAAATTTGTCCTGCTGCCGCCCAAGACGTGGTGGCAGGAGGGCAACCTCGCCGAGCGTTTTTGGCGCGCGATGGCCACGGCTCGGCGGCTGGGGCTCAATCGCGTGGAAGAGGGCGCAGGCGCTGGCGGCGGCCGCGCCAGCGTCGGCTTCGCCTCCAGCGGGCACGCGCTAGGCTATCTCCAGCAGGCATTATGGGAGTTGGGCCTGGGCGGCCGCTACCCCATCGCCAAGTTCGGCTTAAGCTACCCGCTTGATCCGCAAATCGTTCGCCAGCTTGCCGAGCGCTGCAAGCGGATCGTGGTCGTGGAGGAGCGGCGCGGCTTCCTGGAAGAGCAGATCGCCCAGATCGTGCTGGATGACCGCCAGCGCGGCAAGCCCACCGGCGATGTCGAGCTGTGGGGCAAGAAGATGCCCGATGGCGTCGAGGGCCTGCCCGAGACGCGCGGCCTGCATCCGTCGATCATCATCTCCTGCCTGGTCCAACTCCTCAAGAAGGTCAACGGCTCGCCCGTGAAAGTCGCCATGCCCGAAGGCACCGAGGCGCTGGATCGCGAGATGAAGACCATCGACGGCACCGCCGAGGCCGACGTGGCCCCGCTGCTGCCCCGCCAGCCGACCTTCTGCCCCGGCTGCCCCCACCGCGACAGCGCCAGCCTGTGCCTGGAGATCAAGCAGCGCTTCCTGGATGCCGACTACATGCACCGCCGGCACGGCCGCGCGCCGGTGGACCTGATCTTCCACGGCGACACCGGCTGCTACACCATGCTCATGTTCCCGCCCAACACGCCGCTCATGCACGATTACTCCGGCATGGGCCTGGGCGGCGGCACGGGCGCGGGCACCGACCCGTTCATCACGAACAAGCAGGCCGTGTTTATGGGCGATTCGACCTTCTTCCACTCCGGCCAGATCGCCATCAGCCAGGCGGTGAAGCTGGGCCAGGATATCACCTTCATCATCCTGGACAACTCCACCACCGCCATGACCGGCCACCAGCCCACCCCCGGCGTGGATTGGGACATCGTCGGCCAGAGCACCGCCGTGCAGGAGATCGAGGAGATCGTCGCGGGCATCGCCGGGGCCGCGGGCGTGCCCGTCTTTCGCATCAACCCGGCCCGCCGCGGGGCGTACCGCCGGCTGCTGGAGCGGATGTTGCTGGCCGATGGCGTCAAGGTGATCATCGCCGACAAGGAATGCGGCATCACGCGCATGCGCCGCCAGCGCCGGCAGGAGCGCCAGGAGATCCGGCAAAAAGGGTTCGTGGCCATCTCCACGCACATGAACATCAACTCCGAGGTCTGCCGCTTCTGCCTGGCGTGCATCGAAATGACCGGCTGCCCCGGCCTGCGGCACGTCGAAACCGACTACGGCACCAAGATGGACACCGGCCCCACCACCTGCGTCAACGATGGGGCCTGCCAGCGGATCGGCGCCTGCTGGAGCTTTGAGCAGGTGACCATCCGCCGCACGCGCCGCCCGCGCAGCCGCGTGCCCGAGCTGGGGCTGGATGATATTCCCGAGCCCGCCAAACGGCCCGCCGGCGAGATGTGGCACGCCTACCTGGCCGGCGTGGGCGGCATGGGCATCGGACTGGCGACGCAGATCCTGGTTCGCGCCGGGCATTACGAGGGCTACCACATCGTCTTCCTGGACAAGAAGGGCCTGGCCATCCGCAACGGCGGCGTGAACAGCCAGGTCGTTTTCATGAAGTCGCCCCAGCCCTGCACGGGCACCATTCCCTACGGCAAGGCCGACCTGATCCTGGGCGTGGACGTGCTGGAGGCGGCAAGGGCCATGGACCCCGCCGGCCGCATGCGCGTGGCAAGCAGCCAGCGCACGGCCGCCGTGATCAACACCTTCAAAGTGCCCACGATCGTGGGCCTGATGCACCAGGAAGATTTCGACGTCGCCCAGCTCGAGCGGACGATCCAGGCCTACACCCGGCAGGATGACTACCTGGCCCGCGACATCTCGCGGATCTGCGAAACTTACCTCGGCTCGACCATCTACGCCAACATCATGATGCTGGGCTTCGCCTTCCAGAAGGGGCTCATCCCCGTCTCGATGCACTCGATGGCCTGGGCCGTCAAGGACACCATCCGCGCGGACTTCAAGAAGAACCTGTACGCCTTCAACATGGGCCGCAAGCTCCAGGTGGACCCCAACCTCTTCCAGGGCCCCCCCAAGCGCACCGGCTGGAAGCAGACGCTGGAAGAGCGCTGCCGGCTGACCGTCCGGCGCTACTGGCTGGGCCACCGCAAGGCGGAAAACCTGCGGCGGCTGGCGGAAAAAACCGTGGCGCACCTGGAGAACCTCGACGAAGCCGACAAGCGCGATGTGGTCGTCCGCCTGTACGACTGCCTGCGCTGGGGCGGGCCCGCCTACGCCGACCGCTACGCCCGGCAGGTCCGCGCGGCCTACGGAGCCGACTTGGCCGCCCAGAGCCGCTCCGCCGATGTCGATTCCCCCAGCCCTGCCGCCGGCGGCGCGCCAAACCCGTACGCCGCCACGCGGGCGGTCATCCACAACCTGGCGCGGGCCATGCTCATCAAGGATTCGATCTTCATCGCCGAGCTGGCCACCAGCCACGAGAAGTACGCCCGCGACCGCGAGAAATACAACGTCAACCTGGCCGCCGGCGATAAGATCGCCTACCGGCACCTGCTGGCCACGCACCTCACTTTATGGGGACAGGACTATACGCTGCCCCTGTCCGCCTGGCCGTGGATGCTGAACCTGTGGAAGCGGGCCCGCTTTATCCGCGGGCTGATCCCCATCTGGCACCGCAAGGAGCGGCGATTCCGCGCGGATTACGAGTCGCACCTGGCGGCTTTAGCGCGCACGGAGGACCCCGATCAGCAGCGGCTGCACCGCGCGGCCCTGTCGTCGGCCCGCTGCATGCAGTGCTTGAACCCGCTGTGCGGCCGCGAGGGCTGCCCGCTGGAAAACGACGTGCCGCGCTGGATCGACCTGGCGTATCGCGGCAGCTACCGCCGCGCCAGCCAGCTTCTGCACGAAACGAACAACTTCCCCGAATTTACCGCCAGCCTGTGCCCGGCCCCCTGCCAGGAGCAGTGCAAGCAGGGCTTCAACGATTATCCCGTGCAGATCCGCCAGATCGAGCGGGAGATCGTCGAGCGCGCCTGGGATAACGGCTGGATTGTTCCGCAGCCGCCGCGACGAAAGACGGGCAAGCGCGTGGCCGTCGTGGGTTCCGGGCCGGCCGGCCTGGCCGCGGCGCAGCAGCTTGCCCGCGCCGGGCACGCCGTGACCGTGTTCGAGAAGGATGTCGCCGCCGGCGGCCTCTTGCGCTTTGGCATACCCGATTTCCGCCTCGAGAAGGACCGCATCGACCGCCGGCTCCGCCAGCTCCAGGAGGAAGGCGTGGAATTCCGCACCGGCGTGGCGGCCGGCGTGGATGTGCCGACCACAGCCCTGAAGGAATTCGACGCCATCTGCCTGGCCACCGGCTGCGCGCAGCCGCGGGATTTGCGCATCGCCGGCCGCGAGATGACGGGCATTCATTTCGCGCTGGACTTCCTCCGCCAGCAGAACGATCGCATCGCCGGGCGTTCCATTGATGCCGCCGGCGCCATTACCGCCGCCGGCAAGACAGTGGTCGTGATCGGCGGCGGCGAGACGGGCAACGACTGCGTGCAGACGGCGATCAACCAGGGCACCCTCCACATGCACCAGCTTGAGATCGTCAGCCAGGCGAGGGTAAAGGCCGACCCGATGCACGAGATGCCCGCCGGCGTGGACCGCCGCTGGTGCATCGCAACGCAGGCGTTCCTCTCGAATAACGGCTCGCTTTCCGCCATCGCCGCCCGCGGTGTCCGCTGGGTGCACTGGGCCGGCGGCCGGCGGATGATCGACCAGCCCGGCACGGATTTCACCCTGCCTGCGGACATGGCGCTGCTGGCCCTGGGCTATCAGGCCATCGCCCCCCAGCCGCTGGCGGGCGAGTTGGGCCTGGCCGTGGATGCGGGCGGAAACCTGCGCCTGATCGATGATGTGGCGACCGCCGTGCCGGGCGTTTTCGTCGCCGGCGACCTGGCCAGCGGGGCTTCGCTCCTGGCCAACGCCATCGCCTCGGGACGCAAGGCGGCCGCGAAAATCGACGAGTATCTGCGGAAAGCGTAAGGCCGGCGTGGCATAGGCGTCGCATAGGCGTAGCATGGGCGTCTCGCCCATGAGTCCCACGGGCGTCTCGCCCGTGGACAAAAAGGAAAGAACGTCCGGAGCACGGCCAAGATGGCCGTGCGACTCACGGGCGAGACGCCCGTGCTACGGGTCCCTCTAGAATGGCATAGGTATGCCCAGGAAAGCAGTCAAGCAAGTAGCCGCCGGTGAAACGCTCGAGCAGCGTCGCAAACGTGTGGCGAAGATTTACGATCTGCTCTCACAGCGCTACCCCGATGCCCACTGCACGCTGAGTCACAAGACGCCGCTGGAGCTATTGATCGCGACCATTTTGGCGGCGCAAAGCACCGACAAGGGCGTCAACCTGATCACGCCGGCGCTGTTCGCCAAGTACACGACGGCCGAGGATTGGGCGCAAGTGCCGCAAGAGGTGCTCGAGCCGCAGATTCGCGCCACCGGCTTTTTCCGCAACAAATCCCGCAACATCCGCGGGGCGGCGGCGGCCATCGTTGATCGCTTCGGCGGCAAGGTGCCCGACACCATGGAAGGTCTCATCAGCCTGCCCGGCGTGGCCCGCAAGACGGCCAACGTGGTGCTGGGCAACGCCTTCGGAAAGAACGAAGGCATCGCCGTCGACACGCATGCCATCCGTGTCAGCGGCCGGCTGGGGCTGACCCAGCACACCGATCCGGTGAAGATCGAAAAGGACCTGATGGAAGTGGTGCCGCGAGAACGCTGGACGCATTTCGGCCACCTCTTAGTCTTCCACGGTCGCAACTGCTGCATCGCCCGCAGGCCGGACTGCGAGCACTGCCCGGTAAACCAGCTTTGCCCATCCGCGTTCACGTTCGATGGAGCCGGGAAGGAGAAGAAACAGTAGCAGGGATGCAGGGGATGCAAGGGATAAAGGCCGAAGCAGGAAGAGCTGTACAGCCGCAAGGAAGGCCCGTCAGTTCATGCTGGGAATGAAGTGACCTGACGCATCCACTTCATGACCGTCATGAACTGACCCAACGCATTCAGTTCATGACGGTCATGAACTGCCCGCGTCACTTCCAACTTAGTTGGAAGTCATGTGTGCTAGGCAGAGGAAGACTACTACATGTAGTGGTGCGGCGACCCCTCGGTTTCTTCAAGGGTAAGTGTATGGGATATACCATACACTTATTGGCCGCATAATCTTTGTTCGCTTACTTCACGTTGACACATGAGTGTATGGGATATACCATACACTTATGAGCAAGGGCATCAGTAAGCTTCAAAAGCAGATCCTCGGGCTGCTGGATGGCAGCATCAGGCACCAGGTCTTTAACGAAGGCGATGCGCTGACGACGGCAGAATTGCTGGAAGAGTTGCAGACCTCCGGCACGCTGAACGAAGAGCAGAATCACAAGTACGCCATGTTCACGATCCGCCGCGCCTGCCGGTCGCTCGTGGCTCGCGGCATCCTGCAGGGCGACTGCGAGCCGGATTTTGATAACGTCGGCAGGAGGGCCGCCACATGGAGCAGCGTTTCAAAAGCCAAACCTGCCGACGCCGCCCCCGAGCCGGCCGGGAAAGAGAAGAAACAGTAGCAGGGATGCAGGGGATACAGGGGATAACTGCAAGAAAGACAAAAAGGCGCTAACTGGGCTTCCCCACGAACGGTG
>PMYD01000003.1 GCA_003171335.1 Phycisphaerales bacterium | reverse complement strand
TTGCTTAAACGTAACTCCTTTACTTGTCTGGCTGTATGCAAAAGTGCATAATGCTTAAAGTGCATATTACCCATTTTCACATTTTGAGAAGGCATTGTTCTGAAAGGCGACCCGCCAGCGAAGGATGCTTCATCTCTCTCTTGGCTCCACATCATAGAACAATCTCCTAAATGGCAAGTTGGTAATACGGCTTGTGAGTATAGCCTAGCAATCCACAATGTCAAGCCATATTCTTCGGAAAACTGAAAAACATTTTGCGGCATTTGCAATCTCACCTGAGAACGAACGATTCGGAACAACTGCCCGCGGATCCGGCTGTTTCCCCAATTGGCAATTTGAAATTTGCAATTTGAAATTGCTCCATGAGCGGCCTCTTCGTACCCTCGAAAGACTAAGCCTTAAGGAAAGGGATTTTATGGCTCAAACGCTTCTGCATACCGCGATGGCCAACTTCGAGCACGCCGCGGGCCTGTTGGCCGATGAGGTCGATCGCGACGTGATCGCCAAGCTCCGCCAGCCGAAGGAGCGGATGGAGCTGTCGCTGACGCCGATGCTCGGGGACCAGAAGTTGCATTACTTCCGCGCATTCATTGTCCGCCACAGCGATGCCTTGGGGCCGGCCAAGGGCGGCATCCGCATGACGGCCGGCGTGACGCTGGATGATGTCAACGGCCTGGCGATGGAGATGACCTGGAAATGCGCCCTGATCGGCACCCCGTTTGGCGGCGGCAAATCCGGCATCGTGGCGGATGCCGAGACGCTCTCCAAGATCGACAAGGAGAAGGTCATTCGCAGCTTCGCCCACAACGCCGCGCGGCACATCCATCCGCAGGTGTACGTGCCGGCGCCCGACATGGGCACCAACGATGAGGACATGGGCCACATCAAGGACACCATCACGTTCTCCCTGGGCGTCTCGACGACCCAGGGCTGCTACGTCACGGGCAAACCCGTCATCCTGGGCGGCATTCCCGGCCGCCGCGAGGCCACCGGCAACGGCGTGGCCATCTGCGTTGAAAAAGCGATGGCGGCCCTGGGCCGCAAGACAAAAGGCGCCACGGCCGTTGTGCAGGGCTTCGGCAATGTGGGTTCGATCGGGGCCAGGGCGATGGCCGATAAGGGTATGAAGATCATCGCGGTTTCCGATATCCGCGGCGCCACGACCAACGCCAAGGGCCTGGATATCGACGCCCTGGCGCGGCACGTCGCCAAGACCGGCAGCGTCGCCGGCTTTGCCGGCGGTGAGGATATCAACGGTGCCGCCATGCTGGAGATGCCGTGCGATGTACTGGTTCCGGCCGCCGCCGGCGGGCAGATCACCAAGGAAAACGCCCCGCGAATTCAGGCCAAGATCATCGCCGAGGGCGCCAACGGGCCGACCACGCCGGAGGCGGATGAGATCCTCATCCAGCGGAACATCTTCATCGTGCCGGACATTCTGTGCAATGCCGGAGGCGTGTTCGTCTCGTACCTGGAATACACGCAGGAAACCCAGCAGGAGCAGATGACCGAGCAGATGGTCGTCACCCGCCTCCAGCAGCGCATGAGCGAGCGATTCGAGAAGGTGTACAACCTTTCGCGCGAGCGCAAGCTGCACATGCGGCCGGCCGCCATGTACCTGGCGGTCAAGACCGTCTGCGAGGCGGTCAAGGCCCGCGGGTATCTGCCTTGATTCTTTTCGCGAAACGAAGAGGTCTTTCGCGAGAACGAAGAGAACACAAAGATCACGAAGATCACAAAGGGCACAAAGAGAAGATGAAGATAGAGTAACGACAAGAAACCTTGTTCCTCTTGCCTTTACTCCTATCCTTCTTTGTGTTCTTCGTGGTCTTTGTGATCTTTGTGTTCCGCCTTTGTTTCACTGAACGGACGGCCCAATGCACGAGAGCCTCGACCCAGAACTTGCGAGGGAATTGAACGAAAAACCCCTGCCGCCGCCGGTCGTGCCGATTTTTGACATTCACATGCATTCGGCCAGCCCGCAGGCCACGGCCGCCTATGTCAGGGCGGCACGGAAATACGGCGTGGTCGGCGCGGTGAATATGACTTTCGGCGGCATGGCCAGCGCGCTGCGCGAGCATTTTGGCGACTTTTTCGTGCCCTGCGGCTGGCCCATCTGGCAGCACGGCAAGGAAGAGCCGCCGGACTGGGACTGGTTCGGCCAGGAGTGGGTGGATGGGCTAACCGAAAAAGTCCACGCGGGCATGCGTTTCATCAAGACCAAGCTGGTGCCCCGCCCAGATGGCCCGACCCCCATCTGGCTGGATGACCCCAGGCTTGCCGCCATGTTCGCCCAGTGCGAGGCGCTGCGCCTGCCCGTGCAGGTCCATGCAGCGCAGCCGGACCGCTGGTGGCGCAGCAAGCTGAAGGCCGATATGTGCGGGCCCAAATCCGCGTACCTGGACCAGGTGGAGCGGGTGATGCGGAATCATCCGCGGCTGCGCGTGCTGTCGGTCCACATGGGCTCCAGCCCCGAGGACCTGAAGTACCTCGCGCGGCTGATGGAAACGTACCCCAACTACCATATCGACACCTCGGCCACGAAATGGACGGTGCGGGAGCTTTCGGCCAAGCCGGCCGAATCGCGGGCGTTCTTCATCGACCATGCCGAGCGGATCTGTTTCGGCAGCGACCTGGTGGTGCAGGAGGGGGCGCCCGACAGCTACTACACCAGCCGCTTCCACGTGCAGCGCACGATGTGGGAGACCGGCGTTCGCGGCCGCAGCATGATCCGCGACCCGGATGCCGACCCGGATGGACCGTACCTGAACGGCCTGGCGCTGCCGGCGGATGTGCTCACCCGGCTGTATCGCGACAACGCCCGGCGGCTGCTGGCGGAGGTGGCGGTAGAGGCGGTGTCGAAATCCTGATAAGCCTGGTGCCACGGCTGCGTCTTTCGCAGCCGTGCGCTCACGCCTACGCAATGGCGGCTGGCCCGCTGGAAGCCACGGGAACTCTAATATTATTGCTGAGCACAGCGCACGGGTGCAGACAACGCCCCCGTGGCACCAAACCTATCTCAACCGCCCGCCACGACTCGCGATCGTTTCTTTTTGGCAAAATTTTCGCTGAAAAAACTTGACCCTGATTCCCGATGTGCATATCATGAAAGTGTCATCCATACCTTGATTCGACGTGGGCTGTAGGGGTCGTTGAACACGCATGCCGGGTTGGACGTTGCCGCAGGAATCATGCATACCTTGGACGTAGCCTCGACGTAGCCGGACGAATTATTCATTCCTCCTAAGGCGGTTGCATCGGACCGGGGGGCGGTCCCCTTGTCCACCACGGGTCTTGACCTGGGCAGGAGAGATGCAATGAACCGTCACGAGGGCAGTGCGCGCGCTCACCAACCTTGCTGCGAGGGGCCGCCCGGTGCGCTTTGGCCCATGCGGGCGCTTGTGCGGCCGCGGCCGGCCATTTTCCCATTTACCGCACCGCCGCTGGCGCGCCCGCCGGGCGATGGTGGGGGCGGCGACCTGCCGGCCATCCGGCCGCCGCCGAGTCGTCGGACATCAACCGTGATGCAGGCTGCCTTGGCGGGGTGCGCACAGGCGGTGGGCAGGAATGGGCTATGGGTCATGTGGTGGCCGGGAAGTGGCGCCATGCCGGGGGAAAGAACAGGTCGCCACACCGGGACAGTGGATTTTGGCCGGCCGCGCACGAGCGCGGGGGGTGGCCAGGGAAATTCGAGCTTTACGGGGACAAGCGAAAACTAACCAGCCCTTGACAGCTTTTTCGTGGGACTGCGCACGGGCACACGTTGCGGGCAACGGCTTGTGGCCGGATGACGCAGCCAGCAGCAGGGGCGCCGGATGTTGCGGTCAATCCGGCGCCCCAGATCTTCTCACCTTGAGGCCGGCGGCGGCGCGTGTGCGGCCGGGCTTTTGCGGCCGCTCCGCTCACGGCGCTATTGCACCTGGCCGCTGTCGCTCCACATGTCGATGTGCACCTTCCACACGCCCGCGACGAGCTTATAGACCAGCAGGTGCTTGCAGCCTTGCAGGAAGGTCGAGCCATCGGGCTTTTTCACCGGGAAGGTGAAGCGGCCGGCCTCGAAGCCGGTGTCGCCGAAGGCGCCGATATCCAGCAGTTCGTACTTCAGGTCCGTGTGCTTGGTGGTGGCCATGAGTTGGCAATAGAAGGCCAGCACGGCGGCATTGCCCTCGATCACATCGCCATTGGGCGGCATCAGCCGGGCATCGGCGGAATAAAGCTGGGCCAGCGCCTGGGCATCCCGCCGGCGGCTGGCGGCGGAGAAATCGCGGTACACGCGGGCGGAGGCGGCACGAATGTCTTCCACGGGGGCTCCTTCGCTACGGAAACGGATTACTTCCTCCGAACGATGCTGATGATGATGCGGCCGGTGGAGGCGGATTCGGCGGGCTTGGCCGCCGGCGTGGCCACCACCATGCGGTCCGTCAGGTCTGGAACCGCCGCGGCGATGAGGGCGGAGCGGACCAGGTCGAGGCGCTCGCGGGCGATCTGGAGCGCCGCAGCACGCGTGCGGCGGTCGGCCTGGCGCGAAGCGCCGGGGCGAAACAGGTCGCAGGCCAGGTCCAGGGCATCTTCGGTCTGGGCGATCTCGATGTCGATCACCCGCAGCCGGCTTAAGAGTGCGGTGTTGGCGGCGACATCGGCGTTGGCGGCCAGGCCGGCGCGGAACTGCCCGGCCACCGCCACGCGCAGGTTGAGCAGGTCGGTGCGCTTGCGGCGAAGCGTCTCGACGATGCTGCGGGCCTGCGAGCGATCGGGGTTGGCGCGCAGGCTGGCGCGATCCAGGTCGCCGGGGGCCAGCTCGTGGCGAATCTCGACGGTCAGGCGGCTGTCCTCCTGGAGCCGGCGCCCGAGCGCCTTGAGTGCGGCCGCGGAGGATGAGTCCAGAACGGTGGCCCCGGGCGCGAAGGTGAGGGTGACGCTACTGAGCCGGCGCTGGGTATCGGAAGCGCCGCCCAAGAGTCCGGCGGCAAGCTTGACGGGGGTGGAGGCGATGCCGATGGTGACGGCCTGAGTTACCGCGGCCACGGCGGGAACGATGAGGTCGCTGCTGCTGAAGCGGTAGTCCTTGAGGGGCACGTCGATCGGCAGGGTGATCGACCCGTCGGGGGCCTGGATCGCGGCGAGGGCCACATTGAGGGGCGCAGGGAACTGGAAAAATGTCGAGATTGGACCCTTGTCCGGCTCCGAGATGAGGAGGTCCGTGATGGTGGTGCGGGTGTGCAGGGAGCCGGTGCCGTCGGCGCGGAAGCGGGCTTCCAGGTTCTCGTCGAACAGCCCCTTTTCAAGCGTGACTTCGTGCTGGCTGGCCAGGCCGCGCAGGCTGGTCAGCTCAAAGCCGCTGATGGCGGCCTTGACGTAGCCGTTGGGTCGCGGCGCCAGGGCCAGCCGGCCGCTGCTGGAAATCTCGGCGAAAAGTTCTCGCTCGGCCGGCTCGGCGCCGCGCACAGGGAGGGGAACCTTGCCGGTCGTGAGCAGCAGGTTGTAACGGAACGGCTTGGGGTCGGTAAGCACGTTGGAGGACAGGCCGTGCGCCTCGAATTCCAGGCCGGTGAGCGGCACGATCAGGGCCGGCTCGGCGGTGTGGTCTTCAAAGACGGCATCGATGCCGCTGATGGTGAACTTGTGAATGCGGGCGACCGACGTTGCCGCGGGCGCCTCCGGCTGGGCCTTGGGCGCACTTGCCGGCGCGGCGGCTTCCCCGCCAGCGGGCGTATCACTGGGCTGGCTGGCCGCGGATGGGAGTTTGACCACCAGGCCCAAAGCGTGGATGCCGTCGGCGTTGCGGGACAGGCGCGCGATTGGCTTCGATATCTCCACGGCCTTCACGTCGATCGTGGAGGCGCCGCGGTCGATGCGGGCCGCATCCGCACGGAGTTCCTCGAGCCCCAGGAGGACCTCGCCATCGGGCTCGCCCTGGAAACGCACATCGCGAAGCACAATGTCGAGCTCGGCCGGGCGGGCCAGCGAAAAGTCCAGGGGCGACCGGCGGTCCAATCTTGCCTTGGCCGAGAGCTTGGCGATAAACGTGCCCTGGCGCAGCAACGAACCGTCGATCCGATCGGCCAGGTCGGGCCTTAGGGCGATCAGCCCGGCCCCCTGAATGCCCCGGATCGCCAGATCGATGGAAGCATCGGCGGTGCGAATGGAGAAGGGCTTGGCGGTCACATCGACAGTGACCTGCTCGGCGAGCGGCGCCACGGCGGCCGTGAGCTGCAGGCGCATGGGCGGCTGGCTGTCGGGTTGCCTGCCCAGGCAGGCGATGGGCTCAAGGTTGCGGAAACGCACATCGCGCAGTTCCAGCGGAGCCGCGGCGGGGCGGGCCGCATCGCGGAAAGTAATGGCGGATGCCTGCAGGTCCACGTTGCGAATTCGCACGGCGGGGAACTTGGGGGGCGCGGTGTACCGGCCGGGGCTCTGGCCCGCGGCGGGTTGCGTTTGTGGTTGCGGCAGGGGCGCAGGGCCAGGCTCGGCAGCCTGGGCGGTGCCGGCGGAACCGAGCGTGGTACTGGCCGTTAGACCGGCCAGTTCGACGCTGTCGATGTCGATCGCCCTGGGCGGATCAACGCGGGACAGGGTGATGGCGGCACGATCAAAATGAAATCGCGGGGCCGTATCCGGGGCCGGCGGGCTGTCGCGAAAATCCACGCCGTTGATGGTGAGCTGGCCGCTTTGGCCGCCGCCGCCGTGAACGGTCCAGAGGGCGTCGAGGCTAGCGAGAGAGGCCGTTTGGGGCCCATCCTCGTACTGGGCGTTTCGGACGGCCAGGCCCGCGCGCAGCCCATCCGGCGCGGAGGTGAGCGTCGTAGTGACCTGGGCATTGAACGAGCCGTTGTGGCGGGCCCGTTCGGCACCCGGCGCGCCCAGGTAGGGCGCAAGGGCCAGGGTGTCCAGACCTTCGGCATGCACCGTCCAATCGGCAGCCAGCGCGTCAGGACGCGGCGCGAGGGAGCCTTTGAACGTGACCCGTTCGGCAAGGCCCGGGGCGACGAGGAATGCCTCAAAGCCAGCCTTGCGCCCCTCCGCCGCGCCAGGCCGGATCACCAGGTCGTGGAGGGTAAAGCCCGCCTCCGAGATCTGGACCCGGGCCGCCGGCGTGACGGCGCGGTCATCCAGGGCGAGGCTCACATCCTTCCACGTGAAGCGATCGATCTCCATCGGCGGCAGCAGGGGCTTTGGTGCGGCCGTGGGAGTGCTCGCCGGCTCGGAGGCGGCGGGTGATGAATTCGCCGCGACCGCCTCGGGGGGTTCACCCGCGCCTGCGGGTCGCGCCACGGTGCGCAGCCCCAGGATTCCCATGCTGCCGTCGGTTTCTCGAGTGGCCACCAGCGCGGGGCCGGCGATCTCGAGCAGGTCCAGGTGTGGGACCGCCGGCGGCGAACTCATGCGCAGGCCGGCGATGCGAATGGACGGGATGCTGAGAAACTCGCGGCTGCCGTCCTGGAGGCGAATCGTTGTTACCGCGGCATCGCAGGTGGTGGACCCGTTGACCGTGGACAAGGCGCCGTTGATGTTGGCGGTCAGTTGGCCGTTTGCATACTCGGACCGCAGGCCGGCGGCGGTGAGGTAGGGCTGCAGCGCGTCGAGCTTGATTCCGTCGATGTTCAGCCGCAGGGCCAGGGCCTTCTTGTCGGAAACGGGCGTGACCTGGCCTTCCAGTTTGAGCGATCGGGCAATGCCCGGCGCCCGGCCGAAGCCGGCGATGGTCATGGCCGTGTCGGGGCCAAACGGCTTACCCGTGAGGTTGCGGCTGGTGAGTTCGTCGAGGTCAAATTCCAGGCGCCCCGGCGGCGAGACCGCGTCGTCGTCAAACGTGGCGACAAAGCGCCGCAACACGAACTCCTGGAGCGAGTAGCGGTATGCCGGCACGGCGCCTTGGGCCACCGCCGGCGCGGCCGCCGGGGCAGCCGGCTGGGTCGCGGGGGTCGCCGGCGCGGGCGCTGTTGGCGGCGGGCCGGCGGTCGCGGCTTTCGTCAGGCACAGCCCGGCCAGGCGCAGCAGGCCCCCGGCCGTGCGCGAGCCGTGAAAGCGCAGGCCCTCGACGGTGAGGCTGGAGAAATCCGCGCCCGTGCGGTCGATGGACTGGGCATCGAGAACCAGGTGGTCCAGCCCGACGGACTGGCGGTTGTCATCGGTCAGTTCGGCGTTTTCGAGGGTGACCTTCGCGCTGACGCCCGTGGCCGGATCGGCCAGGGGCTCGGCGTGAACCGTCAGGCTGAGCTGGCCGGAGATCTCCTTGGCATCGGGGCTCAGGCCGAAGGCCGCCAGGTGACTGGCCAGGGCCTTGGGACGCAGGCCCTGGAGTTCCACCTTGACGCGGGCATCGAGATTGCGTTTGCGGCCGGCGCCCTCGATCAGAATGCGGAGCCGGTCGACCAGCGGGTCGGACTGGGCCGTGAACTCGAAGCGCGTGGGACGATTGCGGCTGCCCAGGTCGGTGATGCGCATCTCCATGCCGATCTGGGCGTCGAGGTCGGGCTTCACGGCGCGATCGCGCACGTGGATTTGCAGATGCTCGACCCGCAGTGCATCCATGCGAAGCGGGCTGGTCAGATCAATCGCACCTTTCTTTGCAGCCGGCTTGGCAGCAGCGGCGGGAGCGGCCGGCGATGTAAAACGGTCCAGCAGCGGGATGCGCCCATCGGCCTGGCGGTCCAGCAACATCTCGGCCCCATCGCATTCCACGCGAAAGATGTGGAGCTGGCCGATGAACAAGGCCAGCGGCGAGATGCGGACGCGCACGTATTCCGACCGAATCAACGGCTCCGGCGCCGCCGCGGCTGTCGCCGCCGTGCCCTTCACTCGATGCTCCCGGGGCGCCAACTGCAGGCCCCATATGCCCGCATCGCCGCCGAGCAGGCTCAGGTCGATGCTATCGCAGGTCAAGTGCAGGTCGTAACGCCCGGCCGTCTTGCGGAGCACCACGGGGAAAAGAAATTGCAGCACTATGCGCAGGACCAGCAAGCCGATTACCAGCCCAATCGCCACGCGGCGCAGGCGGCGGCGCCATCGGGGCGGCATCGTGGGCTGGTCCGACTTGTTCGCGGCAGGCGCAGTCATGGTGTGCCTCCTGCGGGAGAAAGATTCTGGGCCTTTTCCAGCGCATCGCGTCGCTGCCGGGACGGGGCCAGGGGGTCGTAGCCCGGCGGCGCCTTCTGGCGCGCGCTGAGCCAGTCGTAGGCGCGGATTCTCGCCGCCGGCGAGCTATCCTCCAGGTACTGCGTATTCTCCGCGACCAGGCGGCGCTGGAGTTCCTCGCGATCGCTCAGGCCATTCAGAATCTCCGCCATGGAGGAGGCGTTTCGGCCCGCCTGGCCGGTGTGGGACAGGAGCACCGCCGCCAGCTCGCGCGGGAATCGTGCGGCGGCCTGCATGTCGCGCAGCACTTCCAGGGCTGCCAGGTCCAGCCGCCAACCCAGGGCCTGCCGGTCAGTCGTCGTGGAGAGGTCGCCCAGCCTGGCGACCAGGCCGGCCAGCACCGCCTCATCAGCCACCAGTGCCAGGTCCGGAAGAACCTGGGCCCCCGTCTGATCGCCCAGGAAGACCAGCGAGGCCCGGCGGTTCAGGGGGTTCTCCAGCCCGCTCCTGGCGGCAGCGATGGCCGGCAACGTCCAGTCGAACGACTGCACCACCGCCGGCGGAATGGCCGCCGGATTGGCCAGGTCGTCTTGACACGCCTTGATCGCGGGGGCGTATTCATCGCCGACTTCGGAGGTCGTCTCAATAACGAGGGCGACGGCGCTGATCTGCGATTGGGGGAACGCGAACGGGATGATCAGCACCAGGCAACATCCCTCCGGCGGATCGACCAGCGCGGTCTCATGCTGGAGCCCCGGGTGTGCGGTGGGCCGCTGGCGTCCTTGGCGCGAGGCTTGTCGCTGCGTTCTTGCATTGGCATCCTGGACATCGGCCCCCGGCGCGACATCTTCGACGCTCAAGGCGACCTGCATCACCGCCGAGTCCGCGGGGCGATACAGATCCACGCAGAGATTCCGCCGTAGCGGGCGGGGGGCCAGGGGGTCGCTCACCGCCAGCTTATCCGTCAACCGGAAGGAGGCCGTGACGCCGGCGGGCAGGACACCACGAAGCTTCGCCAGCGTTCGTACGCGTCCGACCGTGGCCGGCGGAAAAACGGCCAGGTCGGCGGGCACCAACGAAAACTGGCCATACCGCGCCTGGAGGGTCAACTTCGCCGTCGGCAGGACGGGCAGGTTGCCAACGGCAGCGGTGATGAGGCGGGCGCGGGCGCTCAGGGGTTCAAGGACATCGGCGGGCATATGCTCCAGGGCGATCATCCGGACCTGCACGCCCACCAGGTCGCCTGGGCCAAACGAAGGCTCGCTGGTTCCGGCCGGACGTGAGGTCGGCCCGGAAAGGGGGGTGCCGACGAAATGCACCACGCTGCTGTCGGCCGCCGGCAGCGGCAGCTCCACGGGCCTTCGCGCCTGGCAGCCCGCCACGGCCAGCAGGGCCAGAACGGACACGGCAGCGACGGATCTCATCATGCACCTCCTGTTGCCAAAGGAGTAGGTCGGCGACATTGTATAAATGCTTTCCAGACCACCATAATACGAATTCCTCACGGCAAAGTGCCCACTACTCTTAGCTTCTTGCGGTAAGAAAACGAAAACAGGCTACGGAAGGAACGGGTTAAGGAAGGAAGAACGCGTTAAGGACATTGCCCTTAGGGGCTGTCCTTTAGGACGAGAGCCGCGTCTTGAACTCGCAGGCCAGCAACGAGTTCATGATGGACGAGTATTGCCACCTTGGCCGATTTCGGGGCGAGGGAACTTCATTGGGAGACGTAACCTGTTGGCTGTTGGCGAATGCCGCGATAAAAAAACCGGAAGGATATTTCTTGACGTCTACCTGACTGCGGGCGGACAATCTCGGCGTCGGGCGGAACATTTCTTTATGAGCGGCAGAAGAGCCAAACAGTTGCACGCGGAAGAGCAGACGGAGGTGGTGCCGCCGAAGCGCAGATTTTCTCGCATCGCCTCCATTTTGATTGCATTTGTTGTCATCGCGGCTCTGACAATCGGCGGCTATCACGCCTTCGCTAAGCCTGGCCCCAGCACATCCGCTCTAGCCAACTTGACTGTGCTGACCACGCAGGCGGCGAAGGCAGTGAGCGAGCCACGCACGCTTGATGAAGTGCTCGCCATGCCGACCGAACAACTGGCCAATGTAGACATTGCCAGGATCAATCTGCTGTGCGCAACTGGCCTGCCGGGTGCGGAAGGCATGGACATCGATAAGTGCCTGGCCAAGCTGGATGCCTGGGCAGCGCACGTGAAGCAAGAGACCGAGCGGCACCTGTACCGCCTGACCGACCCACGATATAAAGACCACGCTGAACACTATCAACACTCGGAGGCCCGTTTCCGCGCCGAGTGGCTGGTGGTCGTCCTCCAGCAGGATATCGGCCTGCATTACCACGCCGGCTTTGTGCCGCAGGATGTTGAAATCCCGCCCTTCAAGACCTCGAAGGAGACGTTCATCCACGGGCTGATGGATAATGATGATCCCCACAAGGCCTTCGGCGGCAATTGCGTTTCGCTGCCCGTGGCCTATGCCGCCGTCGGGCGGCGCTTGGGCTATCCCATCAAGCTGGCCTGCGCGAAGGAGCATGTCTTTTGTCGCTGGGAAGGTCAGGATCATCCCAACCCCGCTTGGCACGACCGCTTCAATTTCGACGGTGCCGGAAACGGCTTCAGCATCGACCCCGACGAGTTCTACCTCTCCTGGCCGCGCAAGAGCGGCCCGACCAGGTTGAGCTGTGCGGCTGGTTGCAAAATCTGACGCCGCAGGAAGAGTTGTCCGTCTTCCTGGCCAGTCGTGGCGGCGTCCTTTCCCACGTCAACGGGGACTTTGCCAACTCCCTGATCGCCTATGCCTATTCTGCTCGCCTGCGACCCAACAGCGCCCAATCCACAGCAAGGGTAAATGCCGCGTCTGAAGAGTTGTACAAGAAGATTATCAACGCCCATCCCGAGGCGTATCGCCAGATGGCCGCCAGAATCGCTGCCCAGGACACAGCCAAGCCTGTCGCCATGCCAAGCCCAGATGGAGCGGCAGTATCGGGCGGCAATGCGCCGTGGTGGCGATCCGAAGCTGGTCGCGCAGCCAACATGGCTGAAGTACAGCGGATGAACGAAGAAAACCGTCGAAACATGGAACGGATGCAATCGGCCGTGCCGCAACCGAACGGGGCGCCGATACCTGGTATTCCATCAAAGCCTCAGGTGTCGGGACAGCCGAATAGATAGCAAGCTACTGCATGAACCCAGAAAGGGGCGTTGCGATGATAAAGGCAAGAGCAATCGTAGTTCTGGTCACGGTTGTCCTCGTTGGCACGGTCTCACAGCAGGCCTTTGCGCGTGGTCGAATGTACCACCCTGGGCTCGGCGTGTTCATGCAGCGTGATCCGATTGGCACTTCTCCTGCGCCAGTACCTATAGATTCCGTACAGCCGATTGCGAGAAATGTATCTTCTCCTGAGTTCACCCGGCGAGACCCAGTGATTGTTGATTCATCAATCCTGCCACAGCAACACACGCAAGATATTATGCAAATGGCCCGTGCATCTGCCGCCGCAAAAATGAGGAAGCAGATTGGGTTTATCCCAGTGATGCAGAATCCATCGCTTCTGCAATACGCTAACGGAATGAATCTGTACGCCTATACGTGCTCAAACCCGATCAACTCCACCGATCCTTCTGGACTCGATCGGTATATTGTAGATAATGGCGCGTTGGGCGGAGTTGACGATTTCACTTTTGGTGGTCACACGTACATAGTTCTCGATGAATGGGAGTTTAACCCCAAGAAATGCTGCTGGGTTCGATTGCCTACGAAGCAACGATATGATTTTAGCGCAAACTATTATTTTGGCCCTCTTGCCTTGGCGTGCGCCATATATGGCCCTGGACTGATTCGAGTAAGTGAAACTATACTTCCTACATCCAATAACGTCAAGACATTTATAAGTATGCCTTGGGAGGATATAAAGATGACAAACGAATTAGCCGCCGAAATTGAAAATCCTCCAAACTATTCAGTGTTGTACTTCAATTGTTGGCATTGGTCCTCCGCGAACATAAATAGAGGCTACGGCGCCCCGCCACCAGTTGATCCTAGCAAGAGAAAAGTCTGCCGAGATTTTCAAAAATAGGTGACTTTAATGCTCAATTACGCGAAAGCCAAAGCGATATTACGAAAGACTCAGGTGGGCCCTCTTGCAATGATATTGTGGCTATTTCTTGGCGCCATGATACCATTGATTGGGATCAGCATTGTTTCTCCGGAGTTTGACAATATAGCAGCGTATCTGTTTAGCGGGTTACGGGCTGGCGGGGAGGTAGGCTAGGCGGACAGGTCGCCCGCACAGCAGGTCGGCCAGGAAGTGGCGCAGGTCGCGATGTTGCTGGCGGGCGGTGCGAACGACGCTGGTCAGACAGGCGTGGGC
>PMYD01000079.1 GCA_003171335.1 Phycisphaerales bacterium | reverse complement strand
AACGGAGAAAGTAAACCGAACCCAGAATCCCATGCGATAGGACAGGCGGACCCTGGGGGAATTTCAAATTGCAAATTTCAAATTTCAAATTTGGGAAACGGCCGGAAGGTGGCACAGGCTTTTAGCCTGTGTCTTTCCAGCACAGGCCACAGGCTAGAAAGCCTGTGCCACCATCCCTCCGGCCGTTAAATTTGAAATTTGCAATTTGCAATTTGAAATCTGCAGTCCCCCGATCCCGACCGGAGCTGCGTCCGGCCGGCGACTGTACTTTTTGAAAAGTGAATAGCGACCTTCACCCCTGCGCGGCCAGCGGCAGCAGCAGGAGACAGGCGAGGCCCTGGCCCTCGGGCGTGTTAAGCTCGATGCTTCCGCCGTGGGCGCGGATCGCGGCGAAGACGCCGGCCAGATTCAGCTCGGCCGCCTCGTGCTGCGGGCCGGCGGGCACGGCGGCCGGCACGGGCACGGCGGAGCGGTCGGCCACCGTCAGCTCCAGGTAGTCGCCCGGCGGGATGGGCACGGGCCGGTCCTGGCAGTCCACCGGCTCTAAAGTGACCTTGCGCGTGGCGATGGTCATCGCTCCGCCGTACGGCATGGCATCGCGCAACGTCTGGGCCAGGTGCAATAGCGCGGTGTGGAGCTGCTCCTCATCGCCCTGCGTGATGGAGGCCTCCGCGGTGAGTTCCAGGTCCACGCGGATGGGTTTATCCGGCGACTGCCGCATTTCGTCGGCGATCTTTTCGAGCAACTCGTGCACATCCACCGCCGCCGCCGCGGCCAGCCGGCCAAAGCCCATGGCCACCAGCCGGCGGTTCAGTGCGGCGGCTTTCTCGCCGGCGCGGATGATCTCGGTCACCAGGCCGGCCGCCTCCGGCTGATTGTTCAGCGAGCGGCGCAGCAGGGCCGCGTTGCCCAGGATGATCGTCAGGCTGTTGTTGAAATCGTGCGCCAACTGGCCGGCCAGGCGGGCCACCGAATCCATGCGTTCGGCCAGGCGGGCCTGGTGCTCGCGCCGGTCGCGGCCAGCAAGGTCGGCCCAGGCCACCACGCAGCCGGCGAACCGGCCGGCCTCATCGAGCACCGGGTGCGACAGGGCCGTCAGCGGCCGCCGCCGGCCGTCGTCGCCCAGCAGCACCAGCTCGTGCACCTCCATTTGGCCCTGGCGGCAGCGGGAAAGGTGCTGCGGGAAGGTTCGCCGGTACTCCTCGGCCAGCAGGTCCTCGATGCGCTTGCCCACCAGGTGCTGGGCATCGTGGCCGGCCAGGTCGGCCATGGGCTGGCTGGCGAAGGTGATGACCGCCTCCTGGTCCACCAGGCACAGGCCGACGGCCGCTTGGTCGATCACCTGGCGATACACCGCCTCGCGCCGCCGCACCGTGGCCAGGTCGCGCGAGACCTGGCTGACGGTCAGCAAAATGCGGATTCGTGCGGCCAGCTCATCGCCGGGCACGGGCTCGGCCAGGGCGTCGTCGACGCCCGCCTCCAGCGACTTTTGCTCGGCCGCCGAGCCGCGGCCCTCTTCCGTCACGGCCAGGATGGGAATGTAGAGCGGGAAGGTCTGCTCGCGCAGGTGGCGGATGGCCGGGGCGGCCGCCGCCAGGCCGGAGGTGGCTAAGAGCACCACATCGCATGCCTCCAGGTGCCCCTGGGCCGCATCCACCGAGGCGGCCGTCGCCAGCCGCCAATCGGGCAGGTGCTCGCCCGCCAGATCCGCCAGGGCCCGCGAACGACGGGGATTCTCACTGATCACCAGCAATAACGGCGATGGCATAAGCGACCCTCGACCAAAAATAGTCGTCATTCCGTTTGGGAATTATACGGGGATTTGCCGAGCGTCGATGGGCCAGGCGGCAAGCGAAGCCTGCGTCGGGGCTTGCGCCAAGCTGGGGCCGCGCCATCAGAAAATGTTTTTCCGCATTCGCCTGCCGGCGCGCCAGAAGAGCAAAGCCCCCAGCACCGTGTAGCCGGCGGTGCAGGTGAAGATGGTGGCGGCCGACTGGGCCAGCGTCATTTTCTGACTGCTCCGATCGTAGCTGTTAGGCGGCGGGTTGGGCCACAGCCGGCCCGGCCAGCCGATCTCAGTGGTGTGCCTATTCCTCAATTCGCCCGAACCCTTTTCGGTGATCATGCCCGCCTGCACGCCCGGGTTGGGCCAGGTGATCAGGGCCGTCACGGGGGCCCAGGACACCTCCTTGCCGCCGATCTGCGCCATGATCAGCAGCACGGGCAGCAGCACCCAGAGGGCCAGCGCCACGCAGATGTTGGCCGTCACGGCCGCCGTGGTGCGGCGAAGTAGTGTCCCCAGATACAGCCCCGTGCCCGTCAGGAAGACAATCACGCCCGCCGCGGTCAGCGCCAGGCACAGCGGCACGATGGGATGAATGAGACCGACGGCCGTGAAAACGAGCACATACAACGCCAGGGGCATCCAGGCCGGCAGGCAGCGCCGCCAGATGCCCACGGCCTTGCCCCAGAGGATCTTGGATTCGCGCATCGGCGTGGCCAGCAGCAGCGGCCAGGCGCGCGATTCCTTTTCCGTGGTGATGCCGGTCGCGGCCAGCATGATCGTGGGCAGCAGCCCCAGAAGCCCCAGGATGCATACGAAGATCGTGTGCGGCTCGGAGAACTTCATTTCGCCTTCCCACGCGGTATAGGCGATCATCGTGATCAGCCCGCCCAGGAGCACGCACGTGCCCAGAATGGAAAACACCCCGACCCGCCGCAGCGTGCCCTGGCGCAGCTCGCGCCACACGACGGGCGAGCCGGTGATTTCGCGAATGCCTTTGGACGTCCGCCGGGCTCGGCGCGGTTTCGCGGCCGGGGCCTGGGCGTTCATGGCTTCACCCGTGGCGGCAGGCAAGCTCATCGATAGCGCCCCCGCGGGCGGCGCCACGCTCGCCGGCAGCGGCGGCGGCAGGGACAAATCCTCTCGCTTTCGCCGCCGGCGGCGGATGAACAGACCGGCCTCGCCGGTGGCCTGGCGCAGGGCCACCTTGCGGACGATCCGCACGCTTACGCCTAACACCAGCGCCGTGGCCGCCAGCACCACGCCGCACGAGCCCTGCCAGGACACCGCGAACGGATTGCTGCCGGGGCGCTGCAGGTCGGTCGTGGCCAGCGCCATCGTAAAATAGGGGTTGATATAGGCCAGGATCCTGAGAATCGTCATGCTGCCTCTTCCACCCGATCGGGCGGTCAGCATCGCCAGCAGTGCCGGCAGCAGGGCGTACAGCACGACGGCCGTACGGATCGTTTTCAGGACAACCGAATACGAGCGGCGGTTGAAGATGGAGAAGTACAGGCTCACGCTGCCCAGGAACAGGGCCGTGGACAGCGTGATGCATGTGCTACTGACGACGAACGTCCAGCTCACGCCGCCGAAGATGCGAACCAGCGTCAAGACCGGCAGGCTGATCGCCAGCAGCACCACCAAATGCCACAGGCGGCTGGCCAGCTTGCCGCCGACGATCTGGAGGCCCGTGATGGGCGTGGTCATCAGCGTGCCCAACGTACCGTGGTGGATCTCCTCGCTGATGGCCGTGCTCATGAGCACGATGGCCACCAGTTGCAGCGCGAGGAACTGGAACCAGGCCGTGACCGCGACGATGATCATGCCCGAACGCGACATCTGCTCGATGCGCGAGATGCTGTCGCCGCGGGAGATATCGCGGTCGATCTGCATCCAGGTGAAGGCGACCACCAGCAGCATCAGCAGCAGGTAGGCCGTCCGCAGCACGTACATCCGCCGCCGCCGGCTGGAGACGCGCAGCTCCTTGTCCAGGATCGGCCCGGTGAAGGCCGCCGGCCGCACGTGCCGCCAGATGGACGCCGCCACGCTCATTGCACCGCCCCCGCCGTGAGAGAGAGAAACGCATCATCCAGCCGGATGCGCTCGGAAGCCAGGCCCATCACGTCGATGCCGGCCATGACCAGCGTGCGGGCGATGAGCCCATCATCCTTCTGGCCGGCACGCAGAGTGATGCGGATGGCGCCCTCGGCGGCCTTGGCCGCCTCCACCTGGGGCAGACCCGCCAGCAGCGCCGCCGCCGGCTCGGGCGGGCCGGCCACGCGGACGATCAGCCGGCTGGACAGGCCCAGCCGCTCGTGGATCTGGTCCATCGTGCCGGCGAAGATGAGCCGGCCTTTTTCGATGATGCCCACGTGGTCGCACATCTCTTCCAGCTCGCTCAGGATGTGGCTGGAGATCATGATCGTCTTGCCCATGCGCTTGAGCTCTTTTAGAAGCTCGCGGATCTCGATCCGGGCCCGCGGGTCCAGGCCGCTGGCCGGCTCATCGAGGATGAGCACCTTGGGGTCGTGCACCAGCACGCGCGCCAAGCCCAGCCGCTGCTGCATGCCGCGCGACAGACTGTCGACCAGGGCGTCGGATTTGCCCGTCAGGTCGGTCAGCTCCAGCACGTCGGAGACGGTCTTGCGGCGCTGGCCGCGCGGCAGCTCGAAGGCGGCGGCGAAGAACTCCAGGTACTCGAACACCTTCAAATCGTCGTAAACGCCCATAAAATCTGGCATGTAGCCCACGCGCCGCCGCACCTCGCGGCCGTGCCGGCGGACATCCAGCCCGTCGATCCACGCCTGGCCGGCCGTGGGCTCCAGCAGCGTGGCCAGGACGCGCATCGTGGTGGTCTTGCCCGCCCCGTTGGGGCCGATGAAGCCGAAGATGTCGCCGGAAGCGATGTGGAGGTCCAGGCTTTCCAGCGCGGTCAGCCGGCCGTAGGTTTTGGTGAGACCCGTGATTTTGATCATGTCCATTCTCCAGGGACGAGAGAAAAATCAATCTGCCGGTCGGCAAATCCCTTATTCCGGACGCTGCTGGCCGACCTGGGATCGATGGAATTAGGAGTCTGGGGGTTCACTTCACTTCCTCGATATTCGTCAGGATCCTCACGTACTCCAGGTGGCTCTTATCCAGTTGGCGGCCGGGCACATCGAAGGGCATGGGCGAATCTTTGTAGCAAGCAATCACGATCACCCTTCCCTTGTCCAGCATGCCGGCCATCGCCTCCAGCCGCTGACCGCAGCCGCCGGTGTGCAGCGCGGCCTGGGAGATGCTCGGGGCGCCTTGCGCGTGGGCAAAACCGCTTGGGGAGTCCTTCTGATCCGGAACCCAATCGGGATATCGCAACAGCTTGCCCGAGGGCCCGGATTGGTCAAAGTCGTGGCCACTGGAAAGGCCGGACAGAATGGACTTGGAGGATTCATGCGCCGGGATGACCTTGGCCCATGATTCACCCGAACCTGCCAGGGCGACGATTTCGACGGACGTGTCGGCCAAATTCTCCACCTGGACCTGGACATCCCCATTCTGCCCCCAAGCTCTCACCTTCAGCGGCAGCTTATGGCACGGCCACTCGCCGATCATGCACTGCATGGTCCACACGCGGATGCTGAGGGCCCCCGGCGTGCACGCGCCATCGCCCTGCCAGCAGTCCAGCGTGCGATCGGCCAGGCCGGGCTGCGAATACCAATTGTCGTTTGTCGTGCTCAGGTCGCGCCACCAGCCATCGGCGGCGGCGGGGTGAAACGCGTACGCGCCACCCTGGCTGGCGAAAATGCCCGCGTAGGTGGTGGTCCAGGCCGTCTGACCCTGAATGGCATCGGTGACGGTCACGGCCCGAACCTGGCTGTTGCCCGCGCGGAACTGGGAAACGCCGATATAGGCCCCGAGGGTAAACAGGGCCAGATAACAAACCATGGTCACATGCGTCCAGGGCTGGCGGTTGAGGCGTTTGAGCAGGAAATAGTCCACCGGCCCGATCAGCAAGGCCAGCGCCCCCAGCATGCCCACCACCACCCAGCCGGAAAACAGGCGAAGCTGGCGGATCTGCATCAGGTGCTGCAGGATACCGTGCAAGTGCATGGAATTCTGGTCGACATTGTCCATGGGCAGCCTGGACCGGACCCGGGTTTCGCCCTGGTCCTCGCCACCGGCGGGCATGAGCTCGCGATGAGGCATCAGCCGGTTGATGCACTGGCGCCACAGCCGCTGGCGGCCGGCGGCGGCCGCGCCGGTGACGGCATCGGGATTGAACCCCAGCACGCCCACGCGGCCAAAGCCCACCAGTCCCCAGCCGAAATACGCCGGCTCGCCCTGCCACTGCCAGCGCGGGTTTTCTCTATTCACTCCACCCAGCAGACTCTGCACGGGCAAGGGGGAATTCCGGTTTTCACTGTTCACGCCGCCCAGCAGGCTTTGGACGGCCGAAGGCGAATCGCCCTCCGGCTCGCCCAGCACCTGCCGCGAATCGATATCCACGGGCTTTAGCGCGTGAACATCAAAGGGCAGTAGCCTGGCGAGCAGGCTATCCGCCGGCAGCGCGCCCGAATCGAGCACCAGCAGCAGCGAGCCGCCGCGGTCGCGGACCCACTGGACGATGGCCGCCGCCGCCAGCGGGTCGAGGTGCGCCGCGTCGGCCTGCGAATCGCGCAGCACCAGCACATCCAGCGCCTCGTAGCCGGCCCAGTCGATGGGCAGCATGGCCATCGGCTTGGTGCGTGCGACCGTGCGGCTGAGGATGTGGTTGCCGTCGCCGATTCGCACCTGTTCCTGGTTGAAATCGTACGGCCGGTATCCTCGAAACGAACGCGGATAGGAAGTGCCGGAATCGTCCTTCCAACGGTTGGCATCCTCGGTCTCGATGGCGGTCAAGCTGGGGATGGGCGAGCCGGCCACACCCACAAATGCCTCCGCGCCGGCCAGACTGGAAAACCATTGAGGGTCCAGGATGGAATCGCCCGACATGCCATGCGAAGCCGGTCGCCGCTCATCTTCCCAGATCACCCGGCCGCGGGCGTTGCGCAGGCGGATCTGCATGGCATCGCCCATCTCCCCCACCAGCGCCACCACGTGCGTGAGCAGCGGCCGGTTGGGCGTCAGCACGAAATCCTGGTGGACGACCATGTCGGTGGACAGGCCCTGGCGGGTGATGACCTCGAGATGCGCCTCCATCGGCTTTTCGCCGGTATAGCTGATCGCGACCTCCAGCGGCGCCCAGTGGCCCAGGCGGTGCGTGTTGTTCCAGCCGATGGTGACATCGACGTTCAGCTTGGGATCAGCCGCGAAGGCCGGCGACGCCAGCCAGCCGATCAGAAAGTAGATTACGGCGAGGAGAACTTTTGGAATTTGGAATTTCATTCGTCCGGTCCCCGCAAGTCCCTCATTAAGGCTAGATTCTCACTTTCGAGTTATAAACTGCCCACTCCAGGCACACCAGCGCCAAGGCCAACCCCGCCAGCCACGGCCAGACTTCCTGATTCTGCCGGCGCGGGGCGGCGGCCTCGGCCGTCACGGCGGCGCCGGAGAGGTTAAGCTGCGTCACCGGGGCGATATTGCTCTCATCGGTGGAGAGCAGGTTGACGGCAAACCGCTCCCACGGCCGCTCGCCGGCCTTGATGCTGTACACGCCCACGCGCGTGGTCTGCGGCAGGCGGAAGCCGCCGCTGGCATCGGCGGTCAACGTGCTGTGACCACCCGCCGGATCGGACACTTCGGCCTCGTTGGTGCCCACGGCGCCCTCCACCACCAAGGGGTCGCCCAGGTGCAGCGAGCGGTGCGTGGAGGCGCCCACATCAGCGCCCAGGTAGGCGGTGGCATTCATACAGAACATCACAAAACCCGGCTCAAAGGGCCAGTTGCTCGAGCCCAGCTCAAAGCCCACGGCCACCAGCGTGGAGCCCTTGGCCCGCACCAGGGCGATGGCCGGCCCGTCGGAAAACTCGGCCAGCGCGTGCGCCTGGCGGGGCAGCTCCATCCGCCGGTGCTCCGACGCGTAGACGTTGCCCAGGTTGATATATTCCAGCACCGGGTGGCGGGCCTGCCAGTCCACCACGAAATCGCCTTCCTTGATGAGCTGGGATGGAATGCCCAGCGGCACCTCGCCGAAACTGAGGTACCGCCCGCGCGGCAGGTCCTCGCGCGCGTGGTTGTCGAGCACGACCACATCGAACGCCTCGACCTGCTCGGCGGAGGTCTTGTCGAACTCCGCGGGCGACATCAGCTTCAGCGAGGCCAGCGGGCAGGCCTCCAGCGCCGCCTTGAGCGGATAATTGCCGGCCGTGACCAGGGCCACCGCCAGCCGCCGCGGCGGCGGCAAAATGGCCCAGGCGGCATCATCCATCGCCAGCGCATCGGGCCGAAGCTGGCGGACCTCGATGATCGCCTCGCCCTCCTGCTCCAGCGGGGGGAAGGTGACGGAGACCTGCGAGGGCCTTCCCGGCTGGCCATCGGCCGGGGCGATGGCCGCCGGCACGGCCACGCGCTGGGCAGCGCGAATGTTGTGGTTCACCGTCAACTGCACATCGCACGCCACCGGCTCATGGCCGCAGTTGGAAAGCACCGCGAAGACCGTCACCTCGCGCGGGTTCTCGTAGCTGCGGCGGGCATCCATGGCGACGAAGCCCACGTTGTCGTCGGAGGAGGCCACGCAGTGGTAGCGCAGCTCGCCCGGCCGCACGACCACGTCGGCAAAGTCGGTCAGCCGGCCATCGCTGAACAGTTCGAGCTGGGCGGCCGGCTCGGAACTCTGGTTCTTGGCTTCCTCCGGCGGCTGCGCGTACGCCCGCCCCACCTCGACCGCCTCGGCCAGCAGGGAGCCCCCATCGCCGGGGCCGATGGCCTCGATGGCGGCGCGCAGGTGGTCCTTGTCATCGGTGAAGCCGCACATCACCTTGGCGTGGCTGTCGAAGGCGATGACCATCGCCTGGTCCGCCTGGCCGGTGAAGCTGAAGGCGCCGCCGGTGCGCAGCGACTGCACCACCCGCATAGCCTGCTCCTTGGCCAGCGACAGCCGGTCCGGCTGCGCATCGGTGGCGGTCATGCTGGCGGAGTGGTCGATCAGGATGACCACGCGCTGCCCCGCCCGCACTTCCAGCCGCAGCACCGGGCCGGCCAGGCCCAGCAGGATGGCCGACAGCGCCAGGAGTTGGAGCAGCAGCAGCAGGTTCCGCCGCAGCCGCTGGAACGGGGCGTTCACCTGGAGATCCTGAACCGCCCGCTTCCACAGGAACGTGCTGCTGATGTCCATCTCCCGCCGGCGGAGCTTGAGGAAATAGAGCACCACCAGCAGCGGAACGGCCACTGCGGCAGCGATCAGACCCGTTATCGGGGTTAGCCATTGCACGAGGTCAAGCTCCAGTGAACGTCAAAATCCCAAATTCCAAATCCCAAACAAATTCCAAGCACCAAATTCCAAGCCTTATTTCGACGCCTGGTTGCTATTTGGCGGACTAGAGAATGCCAAATCCAAAATCCCAAATCTGGACCTCCCCATGCCCCCCAAGCCCCGTTTGCTCCTTTGAGAATAGCCACGGGCGCAAGCCCGTGGTTCATTCGCCATGGAAGGATTGGAGCCCCAGCGGGGCGACTGACCGCAACGGCCTCAATCGCCCCGCTGGGGCTCATAAGCACGGTGCCTCGCGCTTTCCACGGGCTTGCGCCCGTGGCTATTCTCAGGGGAAATTGCCGCAGCCCGGGTCTGTGCTCCGCACAATCCTTGCATTTGCCATCACAAGAGCGGACTCGGCGACGTGGGGCAGTCTGAGGTCTTAGTTTGGAATTTGGGATTTCTTCTCTCATCTCAACAGCCCGATCCTTCTCATGTAATTCAGGACCAGGGACTCCACCTGCTCGCCCGAGTTCGTCAACACATGCGTGGCGCCGCGCGCGGTCAGGAAAGCCCGCAGCTCGTTGCAGTAGGCCGCGAGGTTGCGCTTGTAGAATTTCAAGAGTGCCGAGGAAATCGTCACTTCCGCCATATCGGCATCTTCGATATCCACCAGCCGCAGGTCGCCTGTAAGCGGCGGGTCCAGTTCCTGGGGGGCGAAGACCTGCACGGCGTACACGTCGTACTGGCGGCCGATGAGCCGGCGGAAGCCCTGCTCGTAGCCGGCCTTGAAGAGGAAGTCGGAGAGCACGATGGTGATGCCCGTGCCCCGCCGTGCGGCCGCCACCTGCTTGCAGGCGCGGTCGAAGTCGGTAGCGCCCTGCGGCGAGGTCGCCATGAGCATCTCCGCCACCTGCGGCAGGTACGCCCGGCCGCGGATGTTGGGAAGCTGCGCCACCACGCCGTCTCCAAAGGCGGTGAGCGTGACGCGGTTGTTGTGAATGACGCCCACATAGGTCAGCGCCGCGGCGAGCTGCTTAGAGAACCGCTCCTTGGAGGGCTCGCCGAAGGACACCGAGCCGGAGACATCGACCATGACGTGGAACGTGAGGTCCTGCTCTTCGAGGAAGACCTTGCTGAACAGCTCATCCAGCCGGCCGTAAATGTTCCAGTCGATGAACCGAAGATCATCGCCCGCGACGTACGGCCGATGGTCGGCGAATTCCACGCCATCGCCGCGGCGCTTGGACTGCCGCTCGCCGCGGGCGTGGCCGCGGAGGATCCGCCGGGTGTGCACATCCAGCGCATCGAGCCGGGCCAGGAACTTGGCGTCCAGCAGGTCGGTCAACCGGCGCGACGATGTAGCGCGGGCGGCGGTCATTTGGCCTTCACTTCCTCCCCCAGCGTCTTGGGCGTCTCGGCCAGGACATTCTGGAGCAGCGCGTCGTTCTCGATGCCCTCCGCCTGGCCCTCGAAATTCAGCAGCACGCGGTGCCGCAGGGCCGGCAGGTACGAGCTGACCACATCGTCGAAGCTCACGTGGTAGCGCTCATCCAGCAGCGCCCGCACCTTGGCCGACAAAATCACCGCCTGCACGCCGCGCGGCGAAGAGCCGAAGCGCACGTACTGGTTCACCATCGCCGGGGCCAGCTCGCCCTGCGGGTGCGTGGCCAGCACCAGGCGGATGGCGTAGTCCTGCACGTGCGGGGCCACGACGATCCGCCGCACCAGCTTCTGCGCGGCGATCACCTGCTCGGCGGCCAGCACGGGTCTGGCCTCCGGATGGGCGGCCGTGGTGGTGCGATTCAAAATCTCGTTGAGTTCCTGGCGATTGCTGTAGGGTACGAGCAGCTTGAAGAAGAAGCGGTCGAGCTGCGCCTCGGGCANNGGGTTCTGGGTGGCCAGCACCATGAAGGGTTCTTCCAGCTTGTGGATCTTCCCGCCGGAGGTGACCGAATGCTCCTGCATGGCCTCCAGCATGGCCGACTGCGTCTTGGGCGTGGCGCGGTTGATTTCGTCGGCCAGGATGATCTGGTGGAAGATCGGCCCGGCCTGGAACTCGAACGACCGCCGGCCGCTCTGCGGATCCTCCATGACCATGTTCGTACCAACGATGTCCGCCGGCATCAGGTCNNGTCGGGCGTGAACTGGATGCGGCCGAAGGTCATGCTCAAGGCGGAGGAGAGCGTGCGGACCAGGAGCGTTTTACCGAGCCCGGGCACACCTTCCAGCAGCACGTGGCCGCCGGAAAACAGGGTGATCAGCACGTCCTCGACGATGTCGGTGTGGCCGACGATGACCTTGGCCACCTCGGCGTGCAGGGTGCGGAACATCTGGCGGAATAGCTTACACTGCGCCTTGACCTGCTCCACATCCGCCGGGGCAGTATTGGGTGACGGTTTTTCGCTGGCGGCCATCGCTGTCTCCTTACGATCCGCTGTCGGGGTTGTCCGGGGTTTTGTCGTCCTGTTTGGCCTCATCCATTCGGCTGCGGGCCGAGCGCTTGGCCTTCAGCAGCCGGTTGAGGTGACTAGTGGGGTCCTCGCCGGCCGTCTTGGCCGGGGCGATGCCCGCCGGCGGGGCCTTCGTGCGGGCGGCCGTGTCGGCCATCCGCAGCTCGGCATCCTTGCCCTCGTCGGCGCCTTCATAATGCGAGCCGGCGGTGCGCTTGGCCTCTTTCTCGGCCCGGTCATCCAGCTCCTGGCGGACCACCGTCCGCCGCTTGCGGAGCTGCTGGAGAACCTGCTGGCTCTCCTCGCTTTTGCGCGAGGGCCGAAAGGCCTGCGCCAGCCGCCGCAGGGCCGCCCGCACATCCAGGGCCACGCGCCGCAGCGCCACATCCAGCCAGAAGACCGCCAGCCAGGCGATCATCAGCGGCAGGTTTAAGGGCAGCGAGGTGGTAGGGAACGTCAGGCCCGCGTGGGTGAACAGGTCCACATCCGCCGGCCAGTTGTGCAGGTCCTGGCCGTGCGTGAGCCGAGCCACACGGTCCAGCAGGGCATAGTTGTCGGAAAGATCGCGGTACTCCGGGGCGAAGGGCACGGTCACCACGCTCTGGGCCAGCCCCACGCTGGCATCCTGGCCGGGCTCGGTCGTCGCGGCAGCGCCGCCGCTCTGGCCGGCGCCCTTGCGGTATTTCACGTTCACCAGGTAGCTGCCCGACTGGCCCACATCCAGCGAGCCGCGGAAGCGGCCCGGGCCCACCTGCTGGAGGACCAGCGGCGTGGAGGTCATGTCGGGGGCGATGGTCTGCGCCACCGGGTTGTTCAATTCCACCTGCTTGCCATCGCGCTCCTGGGCCTCCACGGTGATGGTCACGCGGCGGCCTTCGACATCGTTATAGATCTCGCAGTCGGTGGACTGGCCGGGCTTGGCCGCCCAGCGGACCATCTGCTGGCAGAAGCGCGGGAACCCGCTCCACGCCAGCCACGCCGGTCCCCAGCGGCTGTCGGCGACGGAGGTGAAGGCCACGCAGCGGCCCAGCCCCGACTGGCCCGCCGCCAGGATCGGGTCGGCCTGGTGGCTGGTGAGGATCACCCGCGCCGCCCCGCCTTTGGGGCCGGTCAGCACGTACCCCTCCAGCGCCGGCAGGCCCCCCAGCCCGCGGGTGATCTCGCTCAACGGGTCCTTCAGCTTGGGCGTGAACGTGTCCTCCACGATCAGGCTCTTGCGGACGACCTGGGCCTCCTTCACGAAGATCTGCGGCAGGCTGTTGGGGTTGGTGACATTGTAAAACCGCCCGCCCGTGGCGGCGGCCATGTTCTGGAAGCCCTGCATCGGCATGCCCTGGTGCGGGAAGACGGAGACGCAACTGACCGTGATGCGGGCGTCCTTCAACTTGGCCAGGAGTTCGGGCGTCGCCGGGCTGGGGTCGCCGTCGGAGATGATGATGACGTGCTTCTGCCCCACGCCCTTGGCGGCGACCAGGGCGTTGTAGGCGGCCAGGAGCGGGGCGTTGAAATCTGGCATGTCCCCCATTTCCATCCGCTTGATGGCCGAAATCGGGGCCGACTTGTCGCCCACGAGCGAAAGCGGGTACACCCAGTGGCCGCCGCCGACATCGCTGGAGTTCCAGGAGTAGTCCAGCACGCCCACCAGGTCCAGCCGGCTGAGCGACTTGACCGCGGCGATGGCCGTCTCCTTGCCCCAGTGGTTGCCCTGGGGCATCTCGCAGGCGTGCATCACCAGGGCCAGCGCGCCCTTGGGCATCTCCTTCTTCTGCGGCGGGTCGAGGTCCACCGGCAGCACCTCGGCCACGGGCGAGCCGATCCAGCTTCCGGCGCCGAAGCTGTCGGGGCCGCCCAGCATCACCAGGCCGCCGCCCAGGTCCTTCACGTAGCGGACGAGCATCTCCTGCTGCGTCAGCGAGAACTCGCCGCAGGGCACATCGACGATGACCACGCCGTCGGCGTCGATCAGCGAGGTCAGCTCCGCGGGCAATTCGGCCGGCAGCATGAAGCGCGCATCGATGCCCGCCGAGGCGATGGCCTGGCGCACCGGCTCGGCGCTCGAGGGCGACATCCCAATCACCAGCACGTGCCCGGGCCCGGCGACGTACGTGACCGCGCTGGCCACGTTGTTCTCGGCGATCGTGTCATCGGCGGCGGTGACCGGCAGGAAGCGGGCCTCGAAGCTGTGCACGCCGCGCGAGCCCAAAGGCAGCGAGAGGGTCTTGACGTTCACGCCCGGGTGCAGGGTCACCCGGCTGGAGGCATCCTCCAGCGGCAGCGGCACGCCGTTGACGCTCAGGAAGAGCCGGCCGTGCGATTCGATCGTGCTTTCCAGGACCATGCGCAGGCTGATCGTCTCGTTGCTGCGGGCACGCGGCGGGGCCACCAGGCGCGTGAAAACCACCTCGCGGTCGTGGCGGTACTGGATGGGCAGCACGTCGATGGGCACGCCGTTAGAGAGCGCCGTGCGGGCCGCCTCCAGCAGGTCGCCGGTATTCTCGTTGCCATCGGTGATCAGCAGCAGCCGCAGCGCCGTGTCCGCCGGCGCGATGGCCTGGGCCAGTTGGACGCCCGCGGCCAGGTTGGTCTGCTCGCGGGAAAGCCCCATGCTGCGCAGCCCCAGCTTGTTCTCGCCGCTGGGCACGCCGGTGGGCATCTCGGCGATGGCCGCCGCCGCCGCCACGTGCACCACGCCCAGGCGGTCCTGCGGGTTGGCTCGCGCCAACGCCTTGTTCAGGTACGTCTCGGATTTCTCCAACTGCGACTGCGGAATCGACTGGCTGCGGTCGGAGATCACCACCAACGTCACGCGCTCGTGCAAGCGGCTGAGCATCGGGTGGGCCAGGATGGCTGCCAGGAGCGCCACGCCCACGACGCGCAGCGCGATCACCAGCACGCGCCGAAGCGCGCCCAGAGCCGCCAGGTTCCGCCAGGCCATCCACGCCAGCGGCACCGCCAGCGCAGCGGCGAACAGCCAGCCGGGCTGGGCGAAGTGAAATCGGCTGCTGGCGATCAATAGTGCCATATCTGCACGCGATTATTGCCCGAATCGGCGATATAGAGCCGGTCGCCGCTGTCCACCGCCACGCCCCAGGGGTAGGCCAGTTCGCCCGCCTGCCGCCCGGGCCCGCCCAGGATGCGCAGCGACCGGCCCTGCACATCGAGCACCTGCACGCGGTTGTTGCCGTACTCGCACACCACCAGGTGGCCCTCGCGGTCCAACGCCACGCCATAGGGATACCGCAACTGCCCCGGCTGATTGCCCAACTGGCCGATCAGACCCTGGAGATGGCCGTCCAGATCGTACACGGCGATGCGGTGATTGCACGCATCGGCCACGTACAGCCGCTTGGCCTGCCGATCCAGGCACAGGGCCGAGGGCCGGCTGAACTGCTTGGGCTTGTCGCCCTGCGAGCCGAAGCTGAAGAGGAACTCGCCCTGCGGCGAAAACACGCTGATACGGTCGTTGCCGCCGTACTCGCTGACGAAAATGCGGCCATCATCGGCGATGGCCACATCCGTCGGGAAAATGAACTGCCCGGGCCCCTGGCCGTGCGAGCCGAATTCGCGGACCAGCGTGCCGTCGGGATGGTAAACGCGCACGCGGTAATAATGCGTGTCGGCGATGTAGAGGTCGCCGTCGGGGGCGAGCTTGACGCCGATGGGATAGCCCGCCGCCGTCTCCTCCATGCGGATCTCGCCGAGGTAGGTCCCCTCCTTCGAAAGATGCTGCACGCGGCCGCTGCGGTCCACCACCCACATGCTGCCATCGCCCGCCAGGCAAATGCCGCGGGGATAGACAAACTCGCCCTGGCCCTGGCCCGTGCGGCCGACGACTCGAACCACTTTGCCGCTTGTGCCCTCCCCGCTGCCGCAGCCGGGCAGGGTCCCGCAAAGCACCGCCGCCACCAGCAGCAGCCCCGCCGCCGCCTGGCGCCGGCGGCCAAGCGTGACCAGGGCCAGCACGCCCAAGGCCAGCAGGCCGTAGGCCGCCACCAGAACCAGGCAGCCGAAGATGACATCCTGCTCCCAGGCGTAGTGCATCTGGTTGAGCAGCCAGCGGGCGAAGCTGGGCGCCCCGGCCGGCAGCAGCACCAGCGAGGCGGGCAGCTCCGTCAGTCCCAGCAGCGCCACCACGATTCCCGACGCGATGATCCACGGCCAGATGCGCGGCCAGTGCACGTGCCACCACGCCTGGGCGGGCGTTGCGCCATCCACAGCGGCCATTTCCCCAAGCTGGCGGTCCTGCGCATCGCGGCCCAGGTACAGCACGAGCAGCGCCACGCCCGCCAGGCGGGTGGCCTGGCCCGCCGAAACGTTCAGCCAGCTTTGGCGCACCGCGTGCGGCAGCGACAGGGCCGCCGACAGTTCCACCATGCCCGCCCCCAGGATGCTGCCGGGCACGAGCAACGCCAGCAGGACCGTGACCATCATCAGCCCCGCCAGCATTCGCCGCCACCAGCGCTGGCTATCGACCGCCAGGACGCCGCCGGCCAGAAGCACCGCCGCCACGGCGGCCACCGAGGAGACTGCCAGCGAGCCGGTCAACTCCTGTCGGTGCAGCGCCCAGAAGCGCCACAGCGGCGTCAGGTTGCGAAGGCTCAGCGCCAGGATCGCCACCGGCGCGCCAAGCGATAGCGCCAGCAGGCCTAGCGTAACCGGCCACGCCCCGCGCGGCGGCGCCAGGGGCGCCAGCGCCGGCTCGATCGACCATTGCCGGATCCGCCGCCACAGCAGCCCGGCCACCAGCACGCTGACGGCTACCGAGGGCCACGCCGCCCAGGCCACGACCTGCGCGCTATTCGTTTCGAGGTACAGCCGCTCCAACTCGGTGCCGATGGTCCGCGTGCCGGCCAGGTTGAACGTGGTCGATTCCGCCAGGCTCATCACGAAGCACACGCACCAGGCCAACAGCAGCGAGGGCCGCAGCATCGGCAGGGCCACCAGCCGCCAGCGGGCGACCGGTGCGGCATCCAGGCGTGCGGCCTGCCAGGTCTGATCATCCACGCGCCGCCAGCCCTGGGCGATCATCAACGCCGCCAGCGGCCAGTACCACAGCAGCAGGACCAGCGTGGAAAGCACGCTGCCCGCCGCGCGGGCCCGCTCCAGATTCTGCGTCAGCCACGGCGCCAGCGGGCTGGGCGAGTGCAGCAGCAGCGACCATGCGTAATAGGTGAGATACCGCGGCAATAGCAGCGGCGCCAGCAGCAATACGAGCACGGCCGCCCCGCCGCGCCCGCCGCCGGCCAGCAGCCGCGCGGGCAGGACCCCCAGCACCACGGCCGCCAGCGCCACCCCCGCCGCCAGGGCCAGGCTGCTGGCTACGGTCTCGACAGGCAGCCCCAGCCAATGCGCCGCCGCCGGGTGGCCGTGCCCCAGCGAGCCGGCATACAGCCACAGCAACGGCGCCACCGTCAGGGGCAGCCATAAGGCTGTCCCTGCCGTCGCCAGAAGTTCGCGAAGAACATGCCGCTGGGTCAGGGCAGAATCTCCTGTGCGGCCGCACGGGCCTCGGGGAGCTTTTGGGTCACCAGGTCAAAATCCACGGCCAGCGGCTCGGCGAGTCGATGGGGGCCAAACTCGCCAGCCAGCTCGGCGGTGATGGGCATATTCTTCTGCTGGCTCTCGGCGAGCATTCGCTCCACCGCGCCGGAGAGCACGAAGTCGATGAACCGACCCGCCGCCTGCGGGTGCGGCGCGCCGGCCACCAGGGCCACGCTGTTGGGAATCGCCAGGGGTCCAGCGCCGCCCTGATCGAGCACCACGTGGCCCACGGGCCAGCCGTTGCGCTGGGCGGCGTAGGCATCATCGCTGTCGGTCAGGCCTACATCGGCCTGGCCCTGCCCCACCATGCGGACGGTGGTGGAATTGCCCTCCACGAGCTGCACCTTGTTAGCCGCCAGGCCGGTGAGAATCTCGCGCGCCCGCGCAGCGCCGTAGTGGGCGAACCAACTGGCCACATCGCTGCTGGTGGTTCCCGCCAGCGGCTGGGCCATCACCAGCCGGCCCTTCCACTTGGCATCCAGCAGATCCTCCAGCCGCCGGGGCGCCTCGGCGGCGCTCACGCGCTGGGTGTTGTAAACGATCATCCGGTATCGCAGCGCCAGGGCATACCAGCGATTGTCCTTGCCGGCGTACCGGGCCGGCCAGTGGGCCGTCGTCGCGGAGGTGTACGGCGCCAGCACGCCTTCGTTGGCCAAGGCGATCGTGTAAAACAACTCGGCCGACCAGAACACATCGGCCATCGGCGCTGATTTTTCCGCCCGCAGCCGCTGGATCAGCCCGACGGTCTTGGCCGCCTCGGTGTCGCCGCGCGCCACCACCTTGATGCCCGTCTCCTTTTCGAAACGGGCCAGAATGGGCAAGGCCACATCGTCGTCGAGCGAGTAATACACCGTCAGCTCGGCAGCGGGAGGGCGGGCGGCTGCGCCGGCGGCGGTTTTCTTGCAGCCGCTGACGGCGGCGAGGGTGGCAATCAATAGCAGAAGGAACGAGAACGAATATCGATTCCTCATCCGCTTAATTCCCCGCCTTCTCGAGCTTGTCGTAATAATCCTTCACCAGCTTCTCATGCCGGCGGGGAATCTGCTTATCCTGGACGGCCTCGGCAAAGCCTTCCTCCTGGGCCTTGAGCACCTCCTGGAATTCCTTGCGGACCTCGCCGCGGACCTGGGCGCCCTGGAACATCCAACTGGCGATGGGCGGCGTCTTGCGGCTGTTGTCGTTGTTGACCGTACTGGGCTTATCCTGGGCCACCTTGCCCGTCTCGTCGATGGGCCGGCGGCCGAAGCCGGGGCCGCCGCCCATACCGGGACCAGGCTGGCCATTCGGATCCCAACCCGGCTGCCACTGGCCGCCCATGCCGCCTGCCATCATTCCCTCGCCTTGCTGGCCGCTACCTAAGGCGGCGATGGCCTGCTCGATCTGGTCCAGCGAGGCCTGCCCCGCCGCCGCCTGCATCTCCTGCACCTCCAGTTGCGAGAGCTGCTCCGCCAGCGCATCCATGTTGCCGCCGGCGAGTTTGCCCTCGCCGGCCTGCGAGGCCAGCTTAGCCAGTTTGCTGGAGAGCCCCTGGCAGTTTTTGCACGCCTGGGCCATCGCCTGGGCCTGCTGCATGAGCTTGTCGATCTGCTCCTGGGTGAGCCCCTGCTTGGCCAGCGCCTCGCGCATCTGTTCGGGCGTCAGCTTGGCCAGCTGGCTGGCCTGCTCGGCCTTGACGCCCGCTTTCTCCATCTGCTGCTCAAGGTCCCGCTTATCCTGGGCGGAGGCGGCAAGCTGCTTAGCCAGTGCGGCCATCTGCTCGGCTAACTGCCTCTGCTGGTCCGGCGTGTACTTGCCCTCGCTCACATCCTTCTGGAATTCCCGCAGGGCCTTGCCGGCGTTTTCAAAATCGCCCTTGGCCATGGCCCGCTGAATCTGGGCCACTGCCGGGTCCAGCTTGCCCGGCCGCATGTCTTTCAGCCGGCTCTTGAGCTCATCCAGGGCGGCATTGTTGCCGCTGGCCTGCATCTGCTTGACCTTGTCCTTCAGGTCCGTGAGCTTCTGAATGGCCTGGAGCTTCATCTCGCTGGGCTCCATGCCCGGGTCGGTCTTGGCTGCTAAAGCCTCCAGGTCCTGCCCCAGGTTCGGGTCGAGCCGCTTGACGGCCGCCTCCACGTTCTTCACTTCCTGGCGAACCTGGCCGGCGGCCAGCTCCTGCTGCTTCTTTTGCTCCTGCTTCTGTTTCCGGGCGGCGCCCGCGCCGAAGAGGTCCATCTCCGGCAGCCACAAGGCCAGCACCAGCACCAGCAGCCAGCCGCCGCCGGCATGCAGCCAGCGCTTCGTCATCCGAATGGGAAATTGGCCGACGGGGCTGATGTGGCCGGCCACCTCCATGGCCTCGGCCCGCGTGGCCACGGCAAACGAATCGTTCGTCCCGGCCATCGCCAGGACCGTGCTGAACCGCTCGCGCAGGTGCAGCCGCTCATCGATCAAGAGGGCCGTCTCCATCGGCCGCGGCCGGTGCAGATAGGTCAATAGGCCAATCGCCCCCAGCATGCCGGCGGCCAGGACCAGCATCACCCAGCCGGCCAGCAAGTGCACGGCCAGCGCCCGCTGCAAAAGCACGGCAGCGCCGGTGGCCGCGGCCCCAATGAAAAGCACGGCAGCACCCTGCTCCAGCAGCGTATTGATGCTGCTGCGCCGGGCCACATCCTGAATAATCCGCCTGAACGGCTCCGCCATGGACCACCCCGCCTCTACCTTTTCCGGCCGCACGGGGCGCACGCCCTGGCGGCCGGGCTATACATTATGACGTGCCAAATCGGCAGGTGTTTCAGAAAAGAATCCAATCTGACTGACGGTGCCACGGCTGTCCGCAGCCGTGCGCTGTGGCGTCGAACTCGAAGGAGGGTTGGCCGGTTCCGCCGAACCTGCCGCGTTACGGGCAAGCGAGAGCGCACGGCTGCGGACAGCCGTGGCACCCAAGATCCAGGACATCCTGCGTCTCTTTGCACCTCTGCTAGTTCCTCTTTTCTGTCCTACGGTGTTTGCCTGTCGGCGGTCGGCCTTGCCAGCCGGAAGGAAAGAATGCTATGGTGATGGTTTGCGTGGGTTCGGGCCTGGGAGGATGGGAGAATTCGCCATGAGCGGTCAAGCGGCATTGCCGTCGCCGATCGTCGTCGATACGCGCAGCACGGATCTTGACGAGCTGCTCAAGCTGGAGTGGCTGGTCACCAACAAGCTGGGCGCGTACGCCTCCTCCTCCGTCGTGGGCGCCAACACGCGGCGCTACCACGGCCTCTTAGTGGCGGCGACGCTGCCGCCGGTCGGCCGCCAGGTGGTGCTGGCCAACCTGCTGGAGCAGGTGGTGATCGGCTCGAATGTGTACCCGCTATCGACATTTCAGTTCGCCGGGGCCTTCAGCCCCACGGGCTATCAGCACCTGGTGCGGTACGTGCACGATGTGGCGCCGACGTGGGTGTTCGAGCTGGAGGGCGTGACCATCACCCGCCAGCTCATGCTGGCCGAACGCGAGAACGTGCTGGCCGTGCGCTACCGGGTGGAGGGGCATCGGCCGGCAACGCTGCAATTGTGGCCGTTCGTGGCGCTGCGCGATTTCCACGGCCTGCGCCGCATGCACCAGCCGCACCAACTGATGTATGAGATGGATTGCGGCGGCATTCGCGTGGAGGACCGCCAAGGCCAGGCCGCCTCGCTCTGGGCCGCCTGCCCCGCCGGCCGATTCTTCGATCGGCCGCAGTGGTGGTACCGCTTCCTGTATACCGCCGACCTGCAGCGCGGCCAGGAAGGCATGGAAGACCTGTACACGCCGGGCTACTTCGAGTGTCCCATGCCTGCCGGCCAATGGGTCAGCCTAACGGCGGCGACGCAGCGGACCTCAGCGCCGGATTTTGATGCGCTCGTCGAGCAGCGGCGGACGCGCCGCTCGGCCATGGTCGGTGCCGTGGGCAGCAGCGCCGACGACATGACGCAGCGGCTGGCGGCGGCGGCGGATGATTTTCTCGTGGAACGGCGCACGCCCGGCGGCAGCTCGGCCACGATTGTCGCCGGCTACCACTGGTTCGGCGACTGGGGCCGCGACAGCTTCGTGGCGCTGCCGGGGCTGGCGCTGCTGACGGGTCAGGCGGATAAGGCCCGCCAGGTGCTCAGCACCTTCGCCGATGCCGTCGCCGGCGGCATGATCCCCAACCGCTTCGACGACTACGGCGGGCCGCCACACTACAACGCCATCGACGCCTCGCTGTGGTTCATCCTGGCCGCCGACCGCTACGTGCGGGCCACGGGCGATGAGGAAAGCTGGGCGAGGCGCTTCGTCGGGGCCGCGCGGGCCATCGTGCAGGCCTACCACGACGGCACGGAATTCCAGATCCACGCCGATGCCGACGGGCTGATCACCGGCGGGTCCAGCGATTCGCAACTGACCTGGATGGACGTGAAGTTCAACGACCAAGCCGTCACCCCCCGCCACGGCAAGGCCGTGGAGGTGAACGCCCTCTGGCTGGAGGCGCTGCACATTCTGGCCGAGCGCAGCGGCGGCATCGACAACGCCGCCGCCGATCACTACGCCGCGCAGGCGCAGCTCGTGGCGCGCAGCTTTGCCCAGGCCTTCTGGTATGAGCAGGGCGGCTACCTGTACGACTGCATTTCGCCCACGGCGGCCGATGCCTCGCTACGGCCCAACCAGGTGATCGCCATCGCCATGCCCCACTGCCCCTTCTCGCGCGAGCAGAAGCTCAGCGTGCTGCGCGTCGTCTCCCAGACCCTGCTGACGCCCGTGGGGCTGCGGACGCTGGCGTGGTCGGATGGGCGCTACCGCGGCCGCTACGGCGGAAGCTGGGAATCGCGCGACCGCGCGTATCACCAGGGCACGGTCTGGCCGTGGCTGATGGGCTATTTCATCCAGGCCTACCTCATGGCCCACGATTTCTCCCCCGCCGCCCGCCAGCAGGCGACAAGCTGGCTGGATGGTTTTAACCACCATCTCCGCCAGGCGGGGCTGGGAACCGTCAGCGAGATTTTTGAGGGCGACGCCCCGCACACGCCGCGCGGCTGTATCGCCCAGGCGTGGTCGGTGGGCGAATTGCTCCGCGCCAAGCTGATGATCCAGCGCGGGCATTTGCTGTAGGTCTGGACCTCAGCGATCCGCCGCTTTTCGTTTCAGCTCCTGCCCCTTGGCCAGGGGCAGATGGATGACAAAGCGCGAGCCACGCCCCAGGGCGGTATCCAGCGTGATCTGTCCCTCATGTTCGCGGATGATGCGCTGGGCGGTGGGCAGGCCCAGGCCGGTGCCGCCGGGCTTGGTGGTGTAATAGGCCTGGAAGATTTTCTGGGCCACTTCACTGGGCATGCCCGGGCCGGTGTCGATCACTTCCACGCGGGCCCGCCGGCCATCGCGCTCGGTCCGCAGCAGCAGCTCGCCGCCGCCGGAGGCCATGGCCTGCTGCGCGTTGATGAGCAGGTTCAGCAGGGCCTGCTTGAGAAGGTCCACATCGACGTGCACCCAGATCGGCTGCTCCGCCAGGTACATCCGCACGCGCACGCCCGTGGCCGCCGCCTGGGGCGAGAAGAAGTCCACCAGGTCGGAGACGACCTGGCGCAGGTCGATGGTGACGGGTTTAAGCTCGTGTTTGCCGGCAAAACGCAGGAAGTCGTCCAGCACCTCCTGCAGGCGCGTAACCTCGTTGCTCACGGCGGAAAGCCGCCGCAGCATGCGCTTCTGGGATTCATCGGCCCCGGGGTGATCGAGATCTTCCGTCAGCAGTTGCAGGTTGACCTTGACGGTAGAGAGGGGGTTCTTGATCTCGTGCGCCAGCCCGCCGGTTAATGTCCCCAATTCTACCAGGTGTTCCTTGAGCCTGGCGGCGGAGGCGATCCGGCGCGTGCGCTGCATGGCGCGGCGCACCCGCCAGCGGGCCAGCAGCACCCAGGCGGGCCCCGCGGCCAGCGCGCCAATGATCAGCCAGATCCAAGGGGCCAAACGCATAGCTCCCAGGTGGCTCAGGCTCGAAAGCCTGAGCCACTGCGATCAGGCGCTGGCCTGCGGCGCCGGAGCCGCGGCGACGGCATTCTCGCGCATCACGTTGCGCGCCTGCCAGCCCTTTTCACCCTGCACCAGTTCGTACTGGACGGACTCGCCATCTTTGAGGGCACGGAAGCCTTCACCGGCAATGCTGGTGTAGTGGACAAAGACATCCTGTCCCTGGTCACCAATGATGAAGCCATACCCCTTTCGCGAGTCGAACCACTTGACCTTGCCCACAGTCATGCCACGTCCTCCCGCCACCCCACCCAACCGCCGCCGCGGAGCCGCCGGATCACGGGCTTGTCTGCCGCCCGCCGCCTATGGGCCAGAGCCTTCGGCGACTGGTAAGCCGCCGCGGGCCCCGGCAGCCCGAAGGCTGCCTTCCGAAGCGCACGATTTGACGAGGTTCCAAATTACCGACCGAACTGCCTAGACCCGACCACCCCCCGTTTCAACGATGGGTGTCCACATAGGGTCCCGCATCGACCGGGGTGACCGCTATCTGCCCCGGCGGTCACGCACGCGAATCCGCGCAGCCGACTACCCCAGCCGGCCTGCGCGGCTTCTGGTCCTAATAGTATCTGCCACTGATTACACGGTCAACCATTCTTTGCGACTTCTTTCAGAGCCGCCTTGCGCGACAGCTTGACGCGGCCCTGCTCATCAATGGCGATAACCTTGACCGGAATCACATCGCCGATCTTGCAAACTTCCGATACGTTCTTGACATACGTGTCGGACAGCTCGCTGATGTGGCAGAGCCCATCCTGCTCGGGGGCGATCTCGACGAACGCGCCGAACTCCTTTACCGAGACGACCTTGCCGTTATAAATGCGGCCGATTTCCACCTCGCCGGTGATCGCCTCGACCAAGGCGCGGGCCTTTTCGGCCGCCGCGGCTTCGACGGAGGCGATGTAAACCGTGCCGTCGTCTTCAATATCGATCTTCACGCCCGTCTGTTCGGTAATGCTGCGGACGTTCTTGCCGCCCGGGCCGATCAGCTTGCCGATCTTTTCCGGGTTGATCTTGAGCGTCAGCAGCCGCGGCGCGTAGGCCGAAATCTCCGCACGCGACTGGGAAATCGCTTTGGACATCTCCTTGAGCACGTGCATGCGGCCGACGTGAGCGCGCTTCAGCGTCTCGACGATCGTCGCCTGCGGCAGCGCCCGGGCCTTGAGGTCAACCTGGATGCCCGTGATGCCCTTTTCCGTGCCGGCGACCTTGAAGTCCATGTCGCCGTGGAAGTCCTCCTCGCCGATGATGTCGGTGACGAGCACTTCCTTGCCATCCTCAAACACGCGGCCGACGCTGATGCCCGCCACCGGCCGGCTGATCGGCACGCCCGCATCCATCAAAGCCATCGAGCCGCCGCAAACGGTGGCCATGGAACTCGAGCCGTTGGACTCCAGGATCTCGCTCACCAGGCGGATGGTGTACGGGAACTTATCCACGGCCGGCAGCACGGCTTCGAGGCTCTTTTCCGCCAGCGCGCCGTGGCCGATCTCGCGCCGGCCGGGCCCGCGGATGGGCCGAATCTCGCCCACGCTGAAGGGCGGGAAGTTGTAGTGCAGCATGAACTTCTTGGAATATTCCTCGCCCAGCCCGTCGACGCTCTGCTCGTCAGAGCCCGTGCCCAACGTCGCGGCCACCATGGTCATGGTCTCGCCGCGGGCGAAGAGCGCTGAGCCGTGCGTGCGCGGCAGCACCCCCACCTCGCCGGTGATCGGGCGGATTTCCGTCTGGCCCCGGCCATCCGGCCGCGTGCCGGCCAGGATCATGGCCCGCTGCACCTTCTTCTCGGCGATGTTGTACGCCTCGGCCACAAAGGCCGGCGAGTACTTCTGCTCGGCGGCGCCTGCGGGGCAAAGCTCGGCCACGATGGCCTCGCGAATGCGGGACAATTCCTCGCTCCGCTGCGCCTTGCCGGCAATCTGCTTGGCCTTCTTGATCTGCTCGCTCACCTTGCCCTTGACCCGCTCGATCAGCTCGGCCGTCGGGCCGGCGGGCGTGTAGCCCTTCTTCTGGCCTGCCTTGGAGGCCAGGTCGTTGATCATGGCGATGATCTTGAGGATCTGGGACTGCGCCAGGGCCACGCCCTCGGCCACCTGCTCCTCGGAAACTTCCAGGGCCCCGCACTCGATCATGTTGGTGCCGTCGGCGTTGCCGGCGACCGTGAGCACCATCCGGCTGCTTTCCAGCTCCGGTTCGGTCGGGTTGACGACCAGCTTCTCGTCGATGAGCCCGATGCGCACCGCCCCCAGCGGCCCGGCGAAGGGCGAGGAACTCAGGGCCAACGCCGCCGAGCTGCCGATGACGGCCACCAGGTCCGGGTCGTTCTGCCCGTCGTAGCTCATGACCATGCACTGGATCTGCACCTCGTCGCGGTAGTCATCCGGGAACAAGGGGCGGATCGGCCGGTCGATCATGCGCATCGTCAGCACTTCCTTGGCGCTGGGCCGGCCTTCGCGCTTGAAAAAGCCGCCGGGAAACTTGCCGGCGGCGTACGTCATCTCGCGGTAATCCACGTACAGCGGGAAAAAGTCCAAGTCGCGCTTCGAGGCCGCGCACATCACCGTCGCCAGAACCACCGTGTCGCCGTACCGGGCCACGACCGCCCCGGAAGCCTGACGGGCAACCTTGCCCGTTTCCAGCGAAAACGTGCGGCCGGCCAAATCCATCTCAACTTTGTGAATCATGTCTTTCCGTTCCTCTTAACAAGTCCCTGTTTTATGTCCCTGTATCTTTTTTCTGTGTTGTTTCGCTTGTGCGACTCACCGCGGCCTACCCTGCGCAATGCAGCCCGCCACGGCGGCGGCAACACGCCGCTGCGCCAGGCGATCAGCAGGCAAGAGACCCAGACGCGGTAGAACCCGCGCGTTACTTGCGCAACCCAAGCTTCTGGATGGTGGTCTTGTAGCGGCCTTCATCGGTGCCGGCCAGATACTTCAGCAGGCTGTTCCGCTGGCCCACCATCTTGAGCAACCCCCGTCGGGAGGCGAAATCCTTGCGGTGCGTGCGCATGTGGTCGGTGAGGTGATTGATGCGCTTGGTCAGCAGCGCGACCTGAACCTCCGGCGACCCGGTGTCGCCCTCGTGCCGCTGATGCTCGCTGACGATCTTCGTCTTGCCTTCTGTCTCGCTTGCCATACTGACTTTCACCGGGCCTGAAAACCCGGTCTGCCTTTACTCGATACGTTGACTACCCCATCACTTTCTGCCGACATACTGTACGCGCAGCCGGCCAATTCGCAAGAGGGCCGGTTACGAAAATTTTCACCGCCTCAGGGCTGGGGCGCCGCCTCGAGCAGTTCCTTGATGCTGGCCACCAGCCTTTCCATGCGGAACGGCTTGTTGAGATAGAGGTTAACGCCCAGCGTCTCGGCGTACACGCGGTGCCGAGTGCCCTGGTTGCCAGTGATCATGATCACGCGCGGGCCCGGGCCGCCGCCCTTGCGGCCGCGCTTCAGGCGCTCCATCACCAGAAAGCCGGAGCGCTTGGGCAACATCATGTCCAGCACGACCAGGTCCGGCATGATCGAGGAGATCTTTTCGATCGCCTGATCCCCATCGCCGGCCGTCTCGATGGTCGCGCCCGTATCGGCCAACGCGGCCTGTATGGCCGTCAAGATATCGGCATCATCATCCACCAGCAGGATTTTCTTGCCCACCAGCTCTTCTGCCATTCCATATCGCCTTATCTTTTTCTCTGCCTGCCCTTTAGAATACGCGCAGCCGCCGGGCAAGTCAATGCATCGTTCGATTGGGCTTGGGGCTGACTGCAACTGGAGAAATTCTCCAGTTGGCCCGCCCCTCTCCCAGCATGCGACTCCGTTACGGATAATGGAACTGGAGAAATTCTCCAGTTGGCCCGCCCACCTCCCCGGCATGTGACCCCGTAACGGATAATGGAACTGGAGAAATTCTCCAGTTGCCACCTGGGGCTCGATTGAGGCCGCAGGGCCACCGCCAACTGAGGAATCTCCTCAGTTGAGGGTATTAAGGCACGATTCTTGCCGGGGCTATACTCTAGTCGAAAGATTCTGGTATTCCGCCACAAGTTCATATAAACGATACACATACGTCCTGTCCAATTTGGCAACTAGGGCTGGCTCAGTTGGACGACGACTCAAGAATGTCTAACCTCGCAAGCATTATTGCAACTCAGGATAACCATGGTAAGTGATTATCGAAGTCCTGTCAAGCAAAAAAACTATAGAAATATCAAGCGGATGCCAAGATGGCAGGAGCACCGAAGGAGCGGCTAGCCGGGGGCGTAATCCCCTGGAGATCGCGGCGATTCTCTCCCAAGCCCCAACGGGGCGGCAGATCGTTTTGGCGTGCCCGCACAGCCTGCCGTCCCGTCGGGGCTTGGGATTCCTGGCGTGCCCTTTCCGGGGGCTTACGCCCCCAGCTACGACTTTTCGCTCCTCCGGAGCTTGAACCGCCTGGCGTGGGAATCCACCAACTTGAACCGCTTGGCACCGGAATCCACCAATACGACTTCGTCCAAGCAAATTGTTGATGACCATTAGCGGGGGTGAATTTCGGAAGCGCCAAGGGCTTGTTGACAGTTGTTCGGCGCGGCCGCATAATCGCAGCATGCCCGACCGAAAAATCACCGCCTTGGGGACATTGGCGTTACTGGGGGCCGTTGCGCTGACGAGTTGCCAGGTCCGCGAGCGTGTCGAGCCCAACTTGACCATGCAATATCAGCAGCATCTGGCCGATTCGGCCCCGCCGGCCCGGGTGGAAGGCGACCCGTACCGGGCCGTGCCGGGCACCACCGGACCGGCGCTGCAACTGCTGACCGATGAGCAGACGGGGAGGCGCTATCTGCCGCTGGCCCTTAACGAGGCGCTGTATCGTGCGCTGGCCAACGACCCCAACGTGCACGTGGTGTCGTACGACCCGGCCGTGGCATACGAGGATTTCATCAAGGCCGAGGCCGCCTTCGACTGGATCATCGACGCCAACACCAGCTACAACCGGCTCCGCGAAGCCAACCGCGCCCTGCGCACGCCGCTGCAAACCGAGGAGTTCCCCGTCGAGATCGGGGCCATCAAGCCGCTGGTCACCGGCGGCCAGTTCGAGGTGGACTACAAGTACGACCACCGGCTCGAGAATTATCCCGTGGGCGTGCTGTCCCCCAGCAGCGAGCACGACATCATCGCGCAGCTCACCCAGCCGCTGTTGCGCAACGCCGGGCCCGAGGTGAACCTGGCCAACGTGCACGTCTCGAAGCTGAACTACGCGATCGCCGAAGATAAATTCCGCAGCGCCATCCTGGATGAGATCCTCCAGATCCAGACGCTGTACTGGCAGCTCGTGCAGGCGCGGGAGAATTACCAGATCCAGTTGGAGCTGGTGCACGTCACCGAGCAGCTTTACGAGCGAATCCTGGCCCGCGGCCCGCTGGATGCCAGCCGCGTGCAGATCGCCCAGGCCATCGCCGCCGTGGAAACGCGCAGGGCCGCGCTGGTGCAGGCCATGCGCAACATCGGCGATATCCAGGATCAGTTGACATCCCGCATGGCCGATGCCTCCATTCCGCTGCCGGCCGATGTGGCCATCGTGCCCACGACCCCCGCCTCCACGCAGCGCGTGGTGATCGATGCGGCCGACCAACTGGCCGTGGCGCTGAAGTACAGCCCGGAACTGGCGGAGGCGCGCAAAGCGATCGAGGTGAATCACATCAACGTGATGGTGGCCCGCAACCAGGAACTGCCGCGGCTGGATTTCACCGGCGGGCTCCAGTTCCAGGGGTTCGACCAGCACATCGGCGAGAGTTTTGAAAAGATGTGGCAATTCGATTTCATCAATTACAACCTCGGGCTGGCCTTCCAGTATCCGCTGGGCAACCGCGCCGCCGTCGCCGTGCGCAAAAGCGCCCTCTATAACCTGGACCGCAGCATCGCGGCCATGCAGGGCACGGCCGACCAGGTGGCCCTGGCCATTCGCAGTTCGATCCGCCAGGTGAACGCCGGGTACGACGCCATCCAGATCAACGAGCAGGCGCTGCGCGCCAGCATCGAAAGCCGCGATGCGCTGGATGCGCGGCTGCAGATCATGGGCCAGCTCACGCCCGAAACGTTGCAATTGCAGCTCACCGCCCAGGAAGGCGTGGCCGCCGCACAGCAGGCGCTGGTGCAGGCGCAGACGGATTACAACGTCGGCCTGGCCTCGCTGGCCCGGGCCACCGGCACGTCCATCCGCCAGGCGGGCATCCGCATCAACGAGAGCGGCCAGGACTACGTCCGCCAGTTGACCGATCGGGTCAAGACGCAGGCGGCCGACCAGCCGGCCGTGCCGCCGGCGGGCGCGCCTTCGCCGGCCACCGTCGCGCCGCCGTACCACCGGCCGTGGTATTTGCTGCCCGCGCCGCTGGCACCGTGATCGTGGCCGTAGAATTCGCAAGAGGACACAAAGGCCACAAAGAACACAAAGGTCACGAAGAAAGGTTTAAAGAAAGCCGACAGAAGGCTGATGGATGTTTTTCTTCTGACCTTCTTCTCTTTGTGTTCCTTTGTGATCTTTGTGATCTTTGTGTTCTCTTCGTAGGTTGGATAAACGCCCGGGGCGGCGGAAAGGTGGATACATGGCTGAGATCGACGCGGTATTCAAGGCGTACGACATCCGGGGCACGTATCCGGCGCAGGTGGATGAGGACCTGGCCTGGAAGGTCGGCTCGGCCACCGCCCAGTTCCTGCGCACGCTGCTGTCGGGCTACGACCGCGGGCAGACTTCGGCCAACCGGCTGGTGGTCGGCCGCGACATGCGCACGCACAGCGAGCCGTTGGCGAAGAACCTCATCGAGGGCATCACCGTCAGCGGGGCCGGCTGCGTGGATATCGGCATGGTCGACACGCCCCAGGTGTACTTCGCCATCAACCACTTGGGCACGTGCGGCGGCATCCAGGTGACGGCCAGCCACAATCCGCCCCAGTACAACGGGTTTAAGATCTCCGGCGTGAAAGCCCGGCCCATCGGCGAAAACACCGGGCTCAAGGAGATCAAGCACATCGTGCAGACGCTGCGCCGCGCGGCCCCGCTGGATACGCCGGCGGCTGTCGAGCAAATCGACCTGTGGGAGCCGTACCGCCGGCACGTGCTGAAGTTCCTGCGCATGCCGCGGCCGCTCAAGGTGGTGGTCGACGCCTCCAACGGCATGGCCGGCAAGATGGTGCCCGCCGTGTTCGACCGCACGGATATCCAGGTGATTCCGATCAACTTCGAGATCACCGGCAGCTTCGTCCATCCGCCTAACCCGCTGATCGAGGCCAACCTGCAGCAGACCAAGGATGGGGTGAAAAAGCACAAGGCCGATTTCGGCGTCTGCTTCGACGGCGATGCCGACCGCTGCATGTTCGTCGATGAAACCGGCGCTACCGTGCCCTGCGACCTGGTGACGGCCCTGCTGGCGCGGCATTTCCTGGCCGGCAACCGCGGGGCGGCGGTGATCTACGACCTGCGCTCCAGCCGCGTGGTGGCGGAGGAAATCCGCGCCGCCGGCGGCGTGCCGCGGCGCGAACGCGTGGGCCACGCCTTCATGAAGAAAGCCCTCTCCGACAGCCACGGCGTGTTCGGCGGGGAGCTTTCGGGCCACTTCTACTTCCGCGACAACTACAACGCCGACAGCGGCGCCATCGTCCTGGCCGTCATGTGCAGCGTGATGGCGGGCGGGCCGGCCACGCTTTCCGAGCGGATCGCGCCTCTGCGCCGGTACGTCTCCAGCGGCGAGATCAACTTCCAGGTGGCCGACAAGAAGGAGAAGATGGAACTGATCGAAAAAACCTTCTCCGACGGCCAGATCGACCACCTCGACGGCGTGACCGTCAGCTACGACGACTGGTGGCTGAACGTCCGCCCCTCCAACACCGAACCCCTGCTGCGGCTGAACATGGAGGCGAAGGACAAGGCCTCGATGGAGGCGCATCTGGCGCAGGTGACCAAGCTGCTGGGAAAACCAGTCTCGCATTGATTGGTTCAGCCGAGACTTTTGCCACAAAGTTCACAGAGACAAACGGAGAGGGCACAAAAGAAGGCTTTTTGCTCTTGCGCTCACGCACACGGGCGATGGTCGCCGGATTAGTGTTTTGGTTTCATCAATCCAAGGACCCATCGGCCATTCTTCCCATCGTTGAAAAACTCACATCCAACAATCTCAATACCGTCACCATCAAAGGCCGTCAGTGCGTTATTACTTCCATCGCCAAGAAAGAGAGAAGCGCAACCGTATTTATTGATAGGATCGAGGAAATATCGCTTGTCAAAATTAGTTGCCGCCTTCAATTCCACCTGCGTTCCATCTATCAAAACAATATCGGGCCCCTTGTTTTGAATCGACCGAACAATGTCGCCTATGGCTGCGACGACTTCCACCTTAAACCAGCCTTCGATTCCGCATCGTTTAAATCGTTTGATACGCCGCGCATTAAGTTATTG
>PMYD01000028.1 GCA_003171335.1 Phycisphaerales bacterium | reverse complement strand
GCAGCTTAAGTTGCTGGCATTCAACCCAGTGTCCTTAGGTACCGGAATGCCTTCGAATTCCAACCGATGAAATTCGGCAATATCATCTGCAAAGATAGGATCGCCAGCCTTTATTTCTTTCTTTACCTGAATAAGACCGCGCGTCACCAACTCGTTCAGATAAACTGTCGCGCTACTATCCCGCCGGATAATGGCCAGCAAATCCTGAACCTGACTTGGCTGAATTGGCGGATTAAAGGGTAGTTTTCTCAGAATGTCAGACCCGAACCCCTCCAGATGATCGACTAGCATGTCGCCGTCTTCTTCCAAAACGAATCCTATTGCGCGAATCTTGACGAAGCCAGGGCCGTGCATCGATTCGGCACAGATGCCAATAGGAGCATTCTCAAACTTTATCTCGTAGGGCACCCTTTACTCCAAGTTCGACTGTCAAATCCAATTTCGCAAACTGGCCTGCGGAGAGAATCGCCTTTTTCGACCGCCCCCATTCTGCCGCGAATTCCCTCATGCGGCGATCCCTTCCTGATGGGCCGCGCGGTAGAGGGGACAGTCGATCATCTCGTACTCCCTCGCCGAGACAGGCTTGGCGCTGATCCGCCGGCCGATCTGAAGGGCCAGGGGGTACAGGGCCGCCAGGTTGGTCTCCAGGTCGCGCCCGTAGTCCACCGGATCGGCCAGCAGCACGAGCAGGTCCACGTCGCTTTGGGGCGTGGACTGGCCGCGGGCCGCGGAGCCAAATAACACCACGCCCAGCAGCCGGAGCCCATGAGCCTTCGTCAGGCGGGTCTTAATTTCGCTCAATAATTCAGGGGTCTTCATGATCGCCTTTCACCAAGCACTTACGTTGGTCGATGGTATCTCCCGCCGGCCTTGTGGGCAACACGGGGCCATCGTTTCTCACGCCTTTCCCGGCGGCGGCTGCTCGGGGTTTCCCCCCGCCACATCCGCCAGCGTCAGCCGGGCCAGCACCTCATCCGCGCGCGTCTCCACGACGGCGATGGCGGCGACGATGGCCGGCGACCAGCGCGGGTGCTCGGCGGCGGCGGCGGGCCCACCAGCGGCAACGCCGCTGGGAACCGCGGTGGCCGCCGCCGGCGAGGCGGCGACCAGGACATCACGCACGGCGATGCGCTCGGCCGGGCGGGCGAGCACGTAGCTTTCCTCCGCGCCCTGCACGGGGCAGATGATGTTGGATGTGCACAGCCGGTCGATCAGCGCCTGCGCTTCGACTTCCGAGACGTTCAGCGATGTCGTCAGCGATTCGCGCGCTACCGGCCCGGCGCCGGCCTGGAACGGCTTGGCGATGGCGATGGCCGCCGCCAGCACATCCCACGCGCCCAGCACCAGCCGCGAGGCCGCCGCCCGCCGCTCCAGCAGCGCCAGGTTGGCCGCCACATACGCGTGCTGTGCGGCGCACAGAAAGATCAGCCAGCACACGTTGAGCCAAACCAGGAACAGCGGAATCAGGCCCAGCGTGCCGTAAAGCGAGTTGTGGGCCACGCGCTGGACGTAAATGGCGAACAGCTTTTCCGCCCCCGCCCACAGGGGCACGGCCAGCACGGCCGCCAGCAGCGCGTAGCGAAAAGGCACGCGGGTGTTGGGCATCAGCATGTACACCAGCGCCAGGAGCAGCATGGAAATGGCGATGGGAAACAGGTAGATGATCACCTTGCCCAGCCCCGAGACGGCGGCGTTGCTCTCCAGCATGCCCACCAGCTTGCCGGCCAGAGTGAAGGCCGCGGCCACGGCGATGGGCACCAGCGTGATGACCGACCAGTACAGCACCAGCCGCCGCAGGTGCGAGCGCGAACTGGTCGCCTCGAAGACGCGGTTGAGCGAGGTTTCCACCGCGGTCAAGAGCCCCACCGCCGCCCAGATCAGCAGCAGCACGCTGATGGGCCCAAGGGCGCCGACGGTGAGTTTCTGCTGGATGTTGAGAATCAGCTCTTCCAGCTTCTCCGACAGCCGCTCGACGCCCTGTTCATCCGAGGAGCCGGTGGCCGGCGGGGCGTTGGCCTCGGCGGTGGCGGCCTCCGACGCGGGCTGGGTAATGGCGATCTCGGCAAACCCCGCGCTTTCCAGCAGCCGGTGCACATCCTGGCGGACATCGCGCGTGACGCCCAGCGACTGGAGCACCAGGAACGCCAGCACCAACGTGGGGATCAGCGCGAAAAGCGTCCGGTAGCACAGGGCCGCGCTCATGCCCGAGACATCCTGGTCCAGGATTCGTCGCCACAGCAGGCGGGCGATGTTCATCTGGCGGCATCCGGCCGCACGCAGGTGGTGCTGGATGGATGGCAGTTTGAATGGCATGCGGCACGCGAATCCCGTCGATTGGTCAATTAGTCACTGGGTCAATTAGTTCAATTGGTCAGATTCCAAAGCCGAACCGCCAATTTCTAATTGACCAATTGACCAATTGACGAATTGACTAATTGACTATTTGACTGTTTGACGACCGGACATCTCAATCGTACCTACTTCGCGGCGGCCGCGCCGGCGCTGTAACGGTTCAGGGCGCCGCTACGGAGGTAGCGGGCCAGCGTGCTGATGAAAGCCGCCGGCTTTAGGCTGCCGTCCGCCTGGAGCACCAGGCCGGCCCGCAGGCCGTCGTAGTGGGCATGCATGCCCAACTGGTCGAAGAGCGCCAGGTAGTCTTCCAGAATCGCCCGCTGCGCGGGGCTCTCGTTAGTGGCCGCATCGAACGCGCCGAAGCGCGTGCAATGCAGGGGAACGCCGTGCCGCAGCGAATAGGAGATCGCCGGCCACCAGCGATCGCAGATGGCCCCGATATCGCGGCCCTCGGCCGCATCCGGCCAGCGATCGGCGGCCTTGACCAGCCAGCGCGAATCCTCGCGGAATCCGTATAAGGTCAGCCCATCGCCCGTGGGCATCAGCGGGTCGATGCCATCGATGGGCTGCCAGCCATCGGGCGATTCAATCGTGATCAGGTGCCGGCCGTCCAGGCGGCGGATCTCGGCGGCAAGCTTGGGCGCCGCCTGGCCCCAGGCCCGCGGGGCGTGGTGGATCGGCGAATCGAGCAGACCATACGCCGCCTGAGCGAACGGCCGGTCCGCCAGCAGTGGGACAATCTTCTTATAGTGAGCGGCCAACTCCTCCATCAGCGGGGCGTATTCCTTGGCCAGCCGCTCAGGCCGCCAGCCCAAGGCCTCATCGCAGGCGGTGGTCAGGTTGATGCCGGCCCGCCGGCAGTAATCGGCCAGGATCACCAGCCGCGGCGGGTTGTTCTCGTTGCCATCGCTGACGTACGGCTCATCCGCCCAGTTGTGCACCGCGCGCAAACTGTTGGCGCCAAGCCCGGCGAGAATCTGCGCCTGGCGGCCTTCGCCGGCAAAGCCGACGGCGTAATCCTCGAACATCGGCTGGGTGAAACCCATCAGCCTTCCGAACGGCTCGATCGAATAGCGGTAGCGAACGCTGGTCGCCTCGCGAATGGCGTAGTACCCGCCGGCCGCACCGCCATCCTGCATAGATTGGATGTCGGCGGCGCGATCGACCTCCAGGTTGCTGTTCTTGCTCGCCAGCGCGTACGCGCACAATGCCGGCACCGGCGAGATCTTGAGCGCCGGCGTTCGCCAGGCATCGACGGTTTCGAGGTAATCGTAGATGACCGTCTGCTCCAGCACGGGCGACTCGCCCATGTGGGCGGCCGTGGCGTCGGCCGGCCACGCGCCGGACTTAACCACGCGCGTGAGCGTAGCGTAATTGACCGGAATGGCCCGCGCGGCGCGGCTCCAGAAATCGATGCGGTCAAAAAGGTCGGTCGAGCCGATCACCCCGCCGGGATGCTGCCTGGCCCACGGCCGCACGGCCACGATCTGCTGGGGGCCCTCGCACAGCGTGATTTTCGTCACGCCCGGCTCGGGCACGATCGATTCGGGGTTGCGCTCGAAAATCAGCAGGATCGGCCGGCGGACATCCGTCGGCGTGGCCGGCCGCAGCCACACGAGCACCCAGTTGGCCGCCAGGGGGCCGTTTTCATCATCGCTGTAGCGTTCCGCCGGCACGATCTCGCCCTGCCCGGGCAGGCCCAGGGCCGCCTTGCCGGCGTGGTGAATCTGAAGTTCCGTCGTCCGCGGCCGCAGCACCACGCAGGGCGACAGCGGCGTGGCCAGCACATCCACCGGCGGAATCTCCCCATCCTCCTTGGTCTGGGGCTGCTCCCAGGCGGCGGTGACCTTGCCCAAGAGCCCGCGCCACGGGCCGTTCGATTCCACCCGCACCACGATCAGGTTGTCCGCTCCGAAGGCCAGCTCTTCAGGCGCCAGCGTGTAATGCCGCCGCCGCTGACCGACGCCGCTGTCGCTCACCTCGCGGCCGTTGACCCACAGCCGCTCGGAGCCGCCGACCGTCAGCGAGAGCCGCACCGGCTGGCCCGCCCACTCGCTGGGCAGCGCCAGGTGGCCGCGATACCACGCCGCGCCTTTATACGCCCGTCCCTTGGCATCCTCGCCCTGGGCCCAGTTGTGCGGCAGCTCCACGGCGTGCCAGGCGCCGGGGGTCTCAATCTCGCGCCGCCACCACTGCTGCTTGACGCCAGCGTCGTTCGGATCGATGGCAAAATCCCAGCCCTCGGCGACGATTTCCTTGGCACCCGCCCCCGCATTGACGCGCACGCCCCAGCGGTTCAGGTCGCTGTCGGTGAGCCGCGCGTACGGCAGCCAGCCCATGCGGTCGTACCGGCTGGAATTCAGCGGCGAAAGCGGATGGCCCACCTTGCCTTCAAGGTGATGAAGCTGCATGGCGGCGTCGGCCTTGGCCGCTGCGCCGGTATCGCTAAGCACCTGGCGAACGAGCGCCACCTGTTTTGCCTGATCGGCGGCGGCGGCGGCGGCCCAGCTTTCGGCCAGGCCGGCTTCCAGCTCGCCAAGCTTCTGGCCGGTGGCCTCGAGTTCCTTGCCCAGCCGGTCCAGATCCACCTGCGCCCGCACGACCTGCTTATCCAGCGTTTGGAGCTGGGCGTCGACCTTCGGCACTTGTCCCAGCAGCCGAGCGGCTTTCCCGACCAGCTCGACGCTGAGCCGCTGCGGGCCGCCCCAGGTGCACGCCCGGTCGCCCACGCGGTACACGCCGCGCTCGGCGAACTGGCGGAGATTCCAACTCACCTCGTCCAGCCGGCGGCGGAAGGCCTTGGTGCGGCCCTGGAAATGAACCATCGCCAGCGCATCTTCCGAGGCCGTCCAAGCCGAGCCCTGCGCCACCGCCGGCACCGCCGCTGACGCCCTGCCCGCCGCCGCGGCGCCGTCGTACGCCAGTGTCATGATCGGTTCGAATTCCAGGAGCGTCGTGGGGGCGAACGACGTGACCGTCCAGGATTCATCGCTCACCAGCGGCGCCAGCCGCTGCATGCCCGCGTACATCGCGCCATCGAGAATCAGCCCCTCGGCCGCAGCGCTGATCGTCAGCACGTGCCGGCCGGGCGGCAGATCATCCGTCAGGTCCAGCCGGTGATACTGCGCCTTCCACACCTCCGCCTGCGCCGGCGACGGCCGGGCGGCGGGCGGCGCCCACGCGAAAATCTGCCGACCGTCCACGCATACGTACGCCCACTGCGACGTGCGCAGCACCGCCGAAATGCGGTCGGCGCCCGCCGGCACCTCGATCACCGCGCGGTACACCAGCGGGCACAGCGTTTCGCAGGCCGGCGTGTACAGCGCCACCGGGTCGAACGTGGGCATGGTCTTCTGGCCCGGAACAATCCATTGCCCCGCCGCCGCCGGCCAGGCCAGAAGCCCCAGCACCGCCGGTAGAAGGACCAATTGCCGTTTGAACGAAAGCATTCGAAATCCTCTCTGTGGCACAGGCTTTCAGCCTGTGTTCTTCTCCTTTTGGCAGGGACATCCAGCCAGTTGCCCTCGGCTGGTCTTCCCTGTGAGACACAGGCTGAAAGCCTGTGCCACGAGACCGTATCTTAGATATCGTCACGCCGCCCCCGCCGTGCTTTGCTTTTTTGGGCGATTGCCTTACGATTGCCTCACCGTGGATGACCTGTTTGAAACGCCCCCATCGCCGCCCTGTGCCCCGGCCCCGCCGGCCAGCGCCGTCGTGGGCGTGGCCGTGGCCGCTAACGTGTGGTCCAGCTTCGACTACGCCTGGCCGGACGCCTGGGGGCCCCCGGCCCTTGGGCTGCGAGTTCGCGTGCCCTTTGGCCGGGGCAACACGCCGACGTTGGGTTTCATCATCCGCGTGGGCCAGCCGCAGACCGATCGCGCGCTCAAGCTCATCGCCGACCGGATCGACCACCAGCCGCAGCTCGACGAGGAGCTGCTTTCGCTGGCGCGGTGGATCGCCGAGTATTACCTCACGCCGCTGGGCCTGGTGCTGCCGGCGATGGTGCCCTCGGCCGTCGGCCGCCACGCCCCCAAGTCCGAGCAGGTGGCGTTCCTGCTGGCCGGCCCGGAGGCCTGGCCCGCCCAACTGGGCCTGCGGCAAAAGAAGGTGCTCGATGAACTCCAGGAGGCCCGCAAGCAGGGCCTCGAGGGCGTGCCGGTCAGCCAGCTCACCCGCCACGCCGGCGGCGGCCGCGACACGATCAACCGGCTGTTGCAGCGCGAGCTGATCCGCCTGGAAGCCCGCCCGGTCATCCTGGCCGACCTGCAATCGCAGGTCGACGCCGACCCCTTCGCCCTCAACGCCGAGCAGCAATCGGCCACCGACGCCATCATCGAGCGCCTCGGCCGCGGCTTTGCGCCCATCCTGCTCCAGGGCGTCACCGGCTCGGGCAAGACCGAGGTGTACGTTCGCGCCATTCGCGCCGCCGTGGCCGCCGGCGGGCAGGCCATCTTGCTCGCCCCGGAAATTGCCCTCGCTACCCAGACGCTCCAGCGGCTGCTGAAGCGCCTGCCGCACGTCGCCGTGCTGCACTCGCAGCTTACCGATGCCCAGCGGGCCTTCTACTACGAGCAGATCCGCGATGGCCACGCCGCGGTCGTCATCGGGCCGCGCTCGGCCGTCTTTGCCCCCACGCGGAAGCTGGCCCTGGTGATCGTCGATGAGGAGCACGAGAGTTCCTACAAGCAGGATTCGGCCCCGCGCTACAACGCCCGCGATGTGGCCGTCAAGCGCGCCCAGGCGGCGGGCGTCCCGATCGTGCTGGGGACCGCCACGCCCAGCATGGAAACGCTCCTGAACGTGCAGCGCGGTCGGTATATCCGGCTGTCGCTCACTAGCCGGGTCAAAGGCCTGCCGCTGCCCAAGCTCGAGCTGGTGCACCTCCGCAAGGATCTGACCGGCGACCGCATCGAGCTGATCGGCCGCACGCTCACCGGCCGCATGGCCGCTGCGCTGGACCGCCGCGAGCAGATCATCCTGCTGATGAATCGCCGCGGCTACGCCAGCTACGTTTTTTGCCCCTCCTGCCAGTGGCAGATGCAGTGCGATGACTGCTCGCGAGCCATGGTCTACCACCAGGCGATGCAACTGGCCCTGTGCCACTACTGCCAGCGCACCAGGGGCTTGCCCGAGCGCTGCCCCGCGTGCGGCAAGCGGCTGGTGCTCTTCGGCCTGGGCATTCAGCGAATCGAGGATGAACTGTCCCGCAAATTCCCCACCGCCCGCGTGGCCCGCATGGACTCCGACACGATGAGTTCGGCCCGGCAGTTTGAGAAGCTGCTGGGCGATTTCCGCGAGGGGCTCATCGACATCCTCCTGGGCACCCAGATGGTGGCCAAGGGGCTCGATTTCCCCCGCGTGACGCTGGTGGGCGTGGTCTCGGCCGACACGGCGCTGGCCATTCCCGATTTCCGCTCGGCCGAGCGCACCTTCCAGCTCGTCGTCCAGGTGGCCGGCCGCGCGGGCCGCGCCGAGGCCGGCGGTCAGGTCATCGTGCAGACGCTGCACCCGGATGAGCCGGCCATCTTGAAGGCGCTCAAGCACGATGTGGACGGCTTTGCCGCCACCGAATTGCCCAACCGCCAGGCGGTATCCCTGCCGCCCTACACGCGGCTGGTGCGGCTGCTGGTTCGCCACGAGCACGTCGGCCGCTGCGAGGAGGCGGCGGTGAAACTCGCCGCCCGGCTGGCCACGCTGCTGGGGGCCGACTCCGGCATCAAGCTCACCGGCCCGGTGCCGGCCCCGGTGGCCCGCATCCGCAAGCAGTACCGCTGGCAGATCCTCCTGAGCTGCCCCGCCGCTGGCGCGATCCAAAAGTGCCTCGCCGGCCGCATGGACGAACTGGCTCGAAACCTCCCCGCCGAGCTGATCGCCGATGTCGATCCCGTCTCGCTGGCGTAAGGCGGGAGTCCGGAGGTGACCATGAACTTCCGAAGATAACCATAAACTTCCGGAGGTGACCATAAACCGTGGAGCCGCGCCCGCGACCCGCGGTACATCTTCAGCCCCGAAGGGGCGAAATCATAAAGCCCAGGGCATCGCCCTGGAGGAAACCGGCCCTCTCGGAGGCCAGCCCTGAAAGGGCGAAACACGCCGGGCGGGAAAAGGCATCCTTTTTGGCATTCATTGCGGCGCCGCACCACGAATATCCCGCCCTTTCAGGGCTTGGGGAGCTTAAGGGGCATTTTCACCCAGGGCGACGCTTCGCTTGCCCTGGGCTTTCATATGCCGCCCTTTCAGGGCGTGGGACAAGGCTTCGGCTCCGACATTGTCGGAGTCGAGGCCCCCTCACGCTGAGGCTCAACTAAGGAAACTCCTCAGTCGACTCCGACATTGTCGGAGTCGCCCCCCCTCACGCTGAGGCTCAACTGAGGAAATTCCTCAGTCGACTCCGACTTTGTCGGAGTCGAGGCCCCCTCACGCTGAGGCTCAACTAAGGAAACTCCTCAGTCGACTCCGACATTGTCGGAGTCGCCCCCCCTCACGCTGAGGCTCAACTGAGGAAATTCCTCAGTCGACTCCGACATTGTCGGAGTCGCCCCCCCCTCACGCTGAGGCTCAACTAAGGAAACTCCTCAGTCGACTCCGACATTGTCGGAGTCGCCCCCCCCTCACGCTGAGGCTCAACTGAGGAAATTCCTCAGTCGACTCCGACTTTGTCGGAGTCGAGGCCCCCTCAGGCCGGAGATTCCGGACGCGGTTCGTCCGATGTTAGGGATCAACTGCGGAATTTCCGCAGTTGACTCCGAAAATTTTGGAGTGGCGCTCATCATTTGCTCTCGTCGCCAGGAATTCAGTTCGTTACGGGAACGAACTGAATTCTCCCGGATGGCGCCGTTACGGCCGCATTGTCGGCGTGGCTTCCAGATCCAGGGCGGCGCGGTGGCCGGCGGCGAGGTGGTGGTAGCCCAGGCCGGCGATCATGGCGGCGTTGTCGGTGCAGAATTTCAGGGGCGCCAGCCGCAGCGCGCAGTGGAGCTTCTCTGACACGGCCACGAGGCGCGCGCGGATGGCCGAATTGGCCGCCACGCCGCCGCCCACGACGATGCTGCGGATCTTCAGCCCTTCCTTTTCGCAGTGGGCCGCCGCCCGGCGGAGCTTGATCGCCAGGATCTCCGCCACGACGGCCTGGAAACTGGCCGCGATATCCGCCACTTCGGCCGCCGTGAGATTGGCAGCCCCCTTGGCGTATCCTGGCCCCTTGGCGGCCGCCGCCGCCGGCGAGAGCTGCGCGTTGGGCACGCCGTTGACGTGGTACAGCACGGCCGTCTTCAAGCCAGAGAAGCTGAAATCCAGCGACTGGCCTTCCAGCAACGTCACCGGCAGGCTGACAGCGCCGATGTGGCCGCCCCTGGCGGCATTGTCCACGACGGGCCCGCCGGGATAGCCCAGGTTCAGGATGCTGGCGACCTTGTCAAACGCCTCCCCCGCCGCATCATCGATCGTCTGGCCCAGCGAGGTCACCTCGATGGGCGAGCGGCAGGCATAGAGCGTGGTGTGCCCGCCGGAAATCACCAGGGCCACGGCGGGGTACTCGATGGGCTCGGCATCCAGGGCGGGCGAATAAGCGTGGGCGTGCACGTGGTTGACCGCCGCCAGCGGCTTACCCCACGCCCAGGCCAGCGTCTTGGCGGCCATGACGGCCACGAGCAGACTGCCGATGAGGCCCGGCTCGCTCGTGACGGCGATGCCGGAGATCTGCTGCCTGTGCACGCCGGCCGCCGCCAGCGCTTCGGCCAGCACGGGGTTGATGGCCTCGATGTGAGCCCGGCTGGCCACCTCGGGCACGACGCCGCCAAACCGCTCGTGCAGCGCCACCTGGCTGGACACGATATTCGACAGCACCCGCCGGCCATCGGCCACAAGGGCGCAACTGGTCTCGTCACAGGAGGATTCTAGACCCAGGATGATCGTCGATTCAGCCGACATGGGCTTCTCAGTTCGATTGCAAATTGCAATTCTCTCAGGGTTCTTCCGACAAGAACGCCTCAAACGCCGCCGGATGATGCAGCAGGCGAAGCGCCCGCGACAGTTGCGCGTCGATCTGGCGGATTTGTTCCATCTCCTCGCCGGCCGGCTGCGAGTCGGGGCTGGCGGGCCCTGTCGTCGTCGGAGCCGTCGCCGCCGGCTGGGCGGGCAGGGCATCCATGCGGTACCAGAAGGCCAGGCGCTCGCGCTCGGCCTGCTCGCCGGATTCCTCCACCAGGTGCGGCTGAATGCCCACGGGCTCGCCGCTTCGCAACAGGCGCGAGGGCCGCGAAGCCGCCCGCCCGGGCCGCCCCGCCGCCGCCGTGGCCGTGCCCATGGGCGAAACGGCGGCCGTCACCGTGCCGGAAGGCTGCGTGGCCGCCGACTCGATCGCCGCCGGTGGCGGCTCTTCGAAGTAATAGCGAGCCGTCGTCAGCACCACGGTGCCCAGGCCTGGGCCCAGCGCAAAGGGGCTCTGAATGACGTCCTTGCCGTAGGTTTGTGTCCCTACCAGCAAGGCCCGGCGATGCTTTTTCAGCGCCCCGGCCAGCAGCTCCGGCGCGCTGATGGTTCGGCCGTTGATCAATACGACCACCGGGATGTCGCCCGGCACCGTGCGGTCGGGATGGGCCATGTATCTCTCTTCGTGCGAGGCGCGGCCGCGCGTGATGACAATCAGGCCGCTGTCGAGAAAACCGTCGGCCACGGCGACCGCCTCCTGGAGCGGCCCGCCGGGGTTATCGCGCAGATCCAGCACCAGGCCTTTGAGCCCGCGCTCGACCAGCGAGCGCATCACCGCCTCGAAGGCCTCCGCCGTGCCGGTGGCGAACTCGCGGATGCGGATATACGCCAGATGCTCGCGCGGCTCGATCATGTATTCCCAACTGCCATCGCCGCGCCGGGCAATGCCGGTGACGGTCTCGACGCTGTACTGGGCGGGGGCCACTTCCACGGCGATGTGCTGGCTCCCGCGCAGCAGCGACAAGATCAGCGGCACGCCCGGGGGTCCTTCGATCTGCACATCGACGGCCGGCCGCGATAGCCCACAGAGCGGCGTTGTGCCCACGCCCAGCACCACATCGCCCGCGCGGATGCCCGCCGCCGCCGCAGGACTGGTGGGCAGCACGCCCAGCACGACGACCTGGGAGCCTTCGATCTGGTAGCGAATCCCCAGATCGCAGCGCCGGCCGTGAATGATGCGGTCGAGGTAGTCGCCCTGGTCGGGCAAAATGTATCGGCAGTACGGGTCCAGCTCGTGCAGGTAGCCGCGAATGGCCCCGACGATCGCCTCGGGCGGCACCTCGTCCACGTAATGCTCGCGGGCCTTCTCGTGCAGGCGCATGAGCGGCTCAAACGGGTTGGCCGCCATCTGCGGCGGCGGCGCCAGCGGCCATTGCCGGCCCAGCCACACGGCCAGGCCCGCCACCAGCAGCATCAGCGCCAGCCAGATGAGATTGCGTTTGGGCATAGGTGGCACAGGCTTTTAGCCTGTGTCCTTGCGACGACAAAAAAACAAAACGGAGCACCCGAGAATGAGTTATGCCACAGGCTGAAAGCCTGTGCCACCAAGAGCATTGCCACAGGCTGAAAGCCTGTGCCACCAATGGGCAGGGGCGGACTTGAACCGCCGACACCCGCATTTTCAGTGCGGTGCTCTACCAGCTGAGCTACCTACCCGTGGCCGGCCCTCGGGACCGGCTGATTCATCCTAGCGATCTGCCGGCCGCTGTCAAGACGGCTGGGCCTTCAGCACGCCACTAGCGGGCGCGCTGGTAGTTCGTGCGCTGCTGAATATCACTGTCGGAATACCATCGCTGCGCCAGCTCGTGCCGGTGCAGCTCGCGCCATTCGCGGATCAGCCCGATCCGCCGGTCGCGATAGCTGCTTTCGTACGCCGGGAAAAACTGCACGCGCTGGGCCACGAGCACCTGGTGCTGGCCCGTCACCTCCACCAGTGCCAGGGCCGACGCCGGCGCGGGCTGGCTGGTCGGCTGCGAGGCGGGCGGCGTTTCGCCGACATCCTGGGGTGCCAGGGCGAACATGGCGTCGATAAACTTCTGCGCCTGATCGGGCAACCACGGCTCCCCCAGAGGCGCGGTAGGAGCGATCAGGAAATAGGGATTGATCCTGGCCGCCTGAAGGTAGAACGACTCGCTGTACGTACGCGGCTGATCGCCCTTGCGCCCGCCCTGCTGCCAGCGCAACAATTCCAGGGCACTGGTGATGGCGCCCTCCAGATACGGGCTCTGCGTGAAAGCCGGGGCGATCACCTTGCGCGATATTGGCGAGGGCGTGGTCTGCACCTTCTTGCCGCCGGCGGCCGCGGCCTTGTCCAGGCCGTCCTGCTGGGCCTTGGCCATCGAATCCTGGGCGGCCTTGAGGGCAAGCTGGTACGCCTGCATCATCCGCCAGTCATCCCGCACGCGCTTGCGCAGCGCCGGGTCGGTCGTCAGCAGCTTCTCATCCGGCACTTCCGACGGCAGCGCCTGCGACACGCGCCACACGAGCTTACCGGCGTTGGTCCCGCCGACGTCCATGACGCTGCCATAAACTTCGCCAACCGACAGCGCCGCCCGCTCGGCGGTGGATAGCTCTTTCACGCTGAACGCCGCCTGGTCCAGCGTCGGCCCGTTGGGCATCCGCGCGGCCGAACCCAGAATGGGGTCCTCCGACAACTCCAGCGCCGACAGCGGCCCCGTGCGCCGGTACACCACCGGCAGGCCGTCCTTCAGCATCTCGTTGGCCACGGTCTCCAGGGGCGAGATGGCACCCTGCGTGCTGGGCGCTGAGGCCGGTGCGGCCGCGTTGACGCGGTTGAGCAGGGCATCGGCAATCTCGCGCACCTTGCGCTGGGCTTCCTGCTGCTGGAGCCGGCGGCGGATCTCCGGCTTGACCTGGGCATAGCGCTTGGCCGCCGGCTGCGAGCTTGTCGCCGGCGCACTGGCCGTGGCCGGGCCGCTGGCCGGGCCGCTGGCCGGCGTGGTGAATTCCTGCTGGTGGCCCTGCCAGTACTGGTACATCGCTTCCTCATCCGGCTGCACCGTGGGAAGCACCTCTTTGTAATCGACGAAGACGTACTCCACCTGCACCCGGTCGGGCAGGCGGTAGCCGAACTTGTACGGGTTGGGGTTGTCCGGCGTGTTGGCCTCTTCCTTGCGGGCGGAATTGAACAGCTCGACCACCTGCTCGTCGGTCGGCTCGCCCACCTTATCCACGTAGTCGTTGGCCTCGAAGGCGATGGCCGCCACGTTCATCTTCTGGTTCGTATCGCGGAACAGCAGCCGCAACTCCGGTTCGGCCGGCTCCAGCGTGCCGCGCGCGGCTTCAAACGCCTGGGCCACCAGCAGGTAGCCTTCCACCGCCTTATAAACATCGTTGGGCTGAACGTTGCCAAAATCGCGCTCATCCCGCCGCAGCTCCTGCACGAGGCGGGTGACCTGGTCCTCGCTCCAGCCTCTCCATCGCTCCAGCGCTTCGACGGCCATGGCGCGCGAGGAGCTGAAGCCCAGCTCCTGCGCTTCGCGGCACAGCAGCAGCCAGTCGCGCGCGGGATCGGCATCGCGGCCGGCCGCGGATGCCGTCACCAGCATGAATCCCAGCTCGCCGGGCAGCTCGGCCGGGGGCCCGGCCACCAGCGGGTCGATCAGCACGCGCTGGGGACTGCCCATGCCCATGGCCTGGAGCAGCCGGATGTCGGTCGTCGCCCGCTGCAGGTCTGCCGAGCGAATGTCATACCGTTGGAGCCGCCCCGCCTGGCCCAAAACGGCCTTCTGGCCGCTGGGGGAGACGAGCCGGAAAAACGGCTCGGCGCCATTGATGGTGATCAGGAACACGACCATCAGGATCACCATGATCCAGAACACCATCCGCTGATGACGTCGAAAGAAACCCAGTGCCGACATTTTTTACTCCTGATGCGCCTAGGACGGGCCTCGTGCCCGCCAAGAATCGCCTAGTATAGAAGATGCGCCCGGCCATTCAAGCGGCAATCGTCCCGCCGTCCAAAGCGGTTTGGACCGCTTTGCTGGAAGATAAGTGTAGGGGATATGCCATACACTTACGCTCCGGCGACCGTCCGCACACTGTCCGGGCGGCAGGCTCGATGGTTTGCCCGGTTTTGGCCGCGTGCACCATTGCGGCGGCCGGGCTTTGTGGTAAACTTTACGGCTCGGCATGGGCCGGGATTTCACTAGCACGGAGTAACGTATGGCGATCAAGGCAGTGGATTTGCGCAAGGGCATGGGCATTCGCTACCAGGACCAGCTCTGGGTGGTGCATAGCTGCTCCATCGTGGCCAAGGGCAATAAGCGCAGCTACATGGCGGCCGACCTGAAAAGCGTGCGCGATGGCCGCGTCATCCAGGAACGATTCCGCGTGGATGAGTCGGTCGAGCCGGCCATCTTCGACCATAAGGACCTGGAGTACCTGTACACCAAGGGCGATCAGCACATGGCCATGGACCACGAGACGTACGAGGAAGTTGAGATCCCCGACAGCATGGTCGGCGAGGCGCGCGTGTACCTCACGCCGAACATTCACATCCAGGTGGCGTTCGTCGAAGGGAAAATCGTCTCGGTCGAGCTGCCCAACACGGTGGAACTGAAGATCACCGATGTGCCGCCGGCCATCCGGGGCGCCACGGTGACCAACCAGCTCAAGGAAGCCGTGTGCGAAACCGGGGCCCGCGTGAAAGTGCCCTCGTTCATCGCAAACGGCGAGGTCGTCCGCGTGGATACCCGAACGGGAGAGTATCTCGGTAGAGCTTGAGAAGATTCCATGAAGTAAACCACAGAGGACACAGAGAGCACAGAGGAGGAGGGAGAGTTTAAAGGCAAGAGAAGCGGACCGATGCCGGCCTTTGCTCTCTGTTTCCCGCCTTGTCCATGTCCCTTTTTTCAGGCCTTTACTCTCTCTTTCCCGCCTTCTCCGTGTCCTCTGTGTCCTCTGTGGTTTACTTCCTCAACCTACTCCCCCCTGCCCGCGAACCGATCATGCGGAAACTTCTCCAGCGGGCAGCTTTCGCATTTGGCCATCGGCCGGCAGAAGTTTTTGCCTACGGCCACGAGCTGGGCGTGGTAGTCGTTGAAGAGTTCGGCCTCGGACGGCAGGTTCGACTCGAAGACCTCCTTGATCTCCTCGTAGCCCGCCTCAATGTAAATGAGCTGATGCCGCAGCATGATGCGCGCTGTGTACGCATCGACCACGAACGTGGGCTTGCCGGCCGCATAGAGAATGATGCTGTCGGCGGTCTCAAACCCGATGCCGTTGATGGAAAGCAGCTCCTCGCGCAGCGTCGAGATCGGCCGGTCGAGGAAGCCCTCGATATCCTCGCCCCAGCCCTGGTGCACGTGGTGGATGAAATTCTTCAGCCGCTTGGCCTTGATGTTGTAATACCCCGCCGGGCGGATGAGTTCGGCCAGCTCGGCGTGGCCCATGGCGTCGATCGCGCCGATGTTCATCGCGCCGGCGGCCTTCAGGTTGGCCAGGGCCTTCTCCACGTTGCCCCAGTTGGTGTTCTGCGTGAGGATCGCGCCGAGGCACATCTCCAGCGGCCCCTCGCCGGGCCACCAGCCCTGGTGGCCGAACTGGGCCAGCATCGCCTCGTACATCTCGCGCAACAGCTTGCCCGTGGCGCTCATGCCAGCATCCCTTCGACTGCGCTCAGGGCGAGCCTCCGGATCACGGGCTCCATGCTCTGGGCCAGGCGCCAGAAGCCCAGGTCGGTCGGGTGCACGCCGTCGACCGTGCATTCGTGGAAACTCTCGCCCATGAGCGTGGCGCCATCGCAAAACTCGATTCGCCTGTCGCCCGCACGGCGGCATTCCTCCACCGCCTGCCGCTGGAAATCGGCCCGCGCAATCCGGTCCGCCAGCGCCTTGGGATCGTGAATATCCTTGGCAAACGGCGGCCGCGAGACCACCAAGATCGGCGTGCGGCCGTGCTGTTCGCGCAGAATGCGAATGAACGCCGGCAGCCGCTCCTTCAGCAGCTCCAGGCTGGGCACGTTGGCGTCGAATTCCAGCACGAACAGGGCCGGATCGGCGATTTCGGAAATGATTCGCGCCAGTTCCGGCTCACCCCTGCCGTTGCCGGAAAAGCCCAGGTTGATCACCTCGGCGTTCAATTTTCGTGACAGGATATTCGTATGCGCCATGCCCGGCCGGCAGGCGCAGCCGCCCTGGGTGATGGAGGTGCCGTAAAAGATGATCGGCCCGGCCAGGGCGTACGGCGAGGGGGGCGAAACCTCCGCATCCGCATCGAGCCCCACGTGCAGTTCCTCGACGCCCTGGTACAGGGGGAAATTCAGCGTGAACTCGCGCGGCCGGGCATCCGCATGCTGAAACAGCGTCACCTCGTATTCGCTCTGGCGCATGTTATAGGTCGACGTGGTGCAGAATACCTGCGCCCCCGGCGGGCCGACGTACAGATCGCAGCCGCACTGGCCGGTGGCCGGCATGTGCACCATGCCCGCCGGCCCACGCAGCTTCACCCGCACGGCCACCCGCCGGCTGGTCGTGCCAAACCGCACCTGCCCGCCCGCGGTGCAATTGGCCAGCTCATCCACCGCCGGCGGCAGCGGCTCTTTGGGCTTGGCCGGCAGCCGGCGAAACAGCCGGTCCTGCGCGTACCAGGCAAACCCCGCCAGCCGCAGCGGCGGCTCATCCGCCCTGTGCCACGCCAGATCCGCCCCACCCGCCGGCCCGGCGGCCATGGCCTTGTCCAGCTTGCTCACGTCGATCGGTTTTTCCTGCCGCTGTGTCATATTGCTTCCTTTACAAAGGCGGCAGGCATTTTACACTTCGCGATAATCCCCGCCAGAGCCTGCAAATCTGCTCGGCCGGGCTGCGCCCCGGGCAGGAGGAGAAATATCCGGTTGCGGCCATATCGAGGCACTTGCTAGCATTCCGGCCGTGGAGACAGACCCTGCAAAACCTATCCTGATGCATTATGAACAGGGGCTTGATGTGCCACGGTCATGGCACTCATTTTTGACGGAATGGGCATCAATCGCTTTTGTTTTGATGGTGATCTATTTCAGTATGCGACAACTCATCAGGGAGCTCTTGCTTGGCTCGGCCTTCACACTGTTTCCTGCCGGATATGGCACATGGCTGGCAGCTTTTAACATGGTTATTGCGGTCGCGATGGGCGTTTTTTTTATTGGCGGGAGTCGAGGGCGATACAGGGTCACTCCTGGGGGCATTGATTGGCGGGTATTCGGCCGTGTTCGGCGCGTGGCGAATTGGCAAGATGTAGCGGAATACCGAATCTTCAGGAACCGCCTGAGTCTGCGAGTTCGTCGCGGTGGGATAATAAAGATCTATGCTCCACGGGGGTTCTTCTCCGCACATGAAGCTTTTGTCAAATCATGCTTGGACAAAGCCTTCCCAAATTCTCAAGCCCAATGAGATCATGTACAGCGCATCTCTTGCCCCCGCGCCCGCGCGGCCCTAGGATCAGCCGCACATGGACCCCATCCATCCCCAGCCCATGCTGCTTCGGTACGAGACGACGCTGATCGTTCCCCCCGTCTGGACGGGCAGCCTCAAGGCGGCGCTGAAGGTTGGGCTGGCGGCCGCGGTGGTGGTCTGCGTGCCGGCGGGATTGGTCATCGGCTTGCTGATGGGCCTGCGGCAAACGTACTTTGGCGTGGAGTTTCCGGCCTTCATTGTCTCTGTGGGTTTCCTCTGGCGGACGGTTTTCAAGCGATATCTCATCACACGCGATGGCGTCGAGCCGCGGCCGCTGGGGCCGATCTACATGGGCAAGCCCCTGCGCTGGAGCGATGTGCACGAGGTGTATCTGCTGCCCACAAAGATCATTATCTATGGACACGCGCCTCTGCAGGTGCCCACGCCGCCGGGGTTTGGCCTGGCCCAGCGGCCGCTGATCGCCCGGCTGTGGCGGCAGTCCCTGCGCGGCAGCGGCCGGCGAACCTTGTGCGGGTTCCGCATGCCCATGTCCGCCGTGCGCGGCTGGTGCGCGCGATTTCTCCTGCTCATCAGCGTAGCCGCCTTTTTTGTGGGCATGTGGGCCGACCAGAATTACCAGCGGGGCGACTTCACCCCTATTTTCATCGTGGCGGCGATGGCCCTGCTGGCCGCCGCGATCCTCTTCAAAGGCTTCCACGATGCTTCGGTCCGCGGTTGGGTGACGCTTAGCGGGCTCACCTGGCGCGGCTCGGGCGGCTGGCGCGTGCTGCCCTGGGACCAGGTGGGCCTGATCCACACGCGGCTGACGCGCGGGTTTACCGGCGTTCGCCTGGTCACATCCGATGGCGCGCTGCGCTTCGGGTTCTGGACGTTCTCCGGCGACCGGATCGCGCGAAAACTGGCCGCACTGGTCCAGCGGGCCCGCCGCCGCGGCGCGGCCGCCGAGGAACCAGGCGCCCCGAGCGGCCGCCACCTGCCCATCGTGGTCAAGCCGACCGAACGCTATCGCCTGCCGGGCGACACGACGATCCTGTCATCGCTGGCGGAAATCGCCATCGTGACCGGCTCGCTGGTGCTGCTGTATTACTTCCCGCTCCGCCTGCCGCACACGCCCCTGGGCCTCATGGCCTACCTTCTGGCCGCCTGGCTGCCCCTGCCGGCCCTCCTGGCCCTGCGCGACATTCGCCGCGAGCGGCGGATCCTGCGGCACACGCTGCCAACGTCGGTGCCGCAGCACGTCTAGAGCACCTACGTAGCCCATAGGGCGTATGACCATTAGCCACGGGCGCAAGCCCGTGGACACAGAGGGCCCCTGGGCAAGAGCCCGAAGGGCGATTGAAGGCTTCCGCGGCCGGCTGCATCGTTGCCGAATGCCCAAGTCCGGCGCTACCGAGAATTCTGGCGTTCAATCGCCCTGAAGGGCTCCCGAGGAAATGGGGGGTTCATTTCCACGGGCTTGCGCCCGTGGCTAATGGTCAATCGCCCTTCGGGCTCGCTTGTCCTGGGGATTTATGCGCCCCCTAATCATGCAGTCCCGCAGGGACGGCAGAATCTTTCATCGATGCCGCTATTCAACTTGACGCTCCGGCTTTCCACGGTACAATACGGCCGGACAATCTGCGTCCGGCTTTAAGATCCTGTCGGGCAAGCGCCTGGCTGTGGCTTGGTCGGACGGGTTACGCGACAGGGGCTATGGAGGGCCTCAAGAACGGTGCGGCTTCAAAAATGACTTCCACCCGAGGGTGGGCGGTGCGCGCTGAGTGATAAGAATGACTGTCTCTAACGTTAAACGAGGAAACGCTGGTGTTCTGGGGAACATTTCAGATATTTTCATTATGCGCCGTGCGCATATTTATAAAGCTAATATACATAGTAAGTTACAACACATTATTACAATATGCGCATAATTATGCGCATATTACTCAGTAATACTTGCCGCATGGTTTGTAACACTTACGGCCTCGACAAGCTGTTTTTGGCTGGGCGGCACAATGCTACAATAACGTTTTTCGCAGTGATGCAGGAAGACGGTAAGGAAGCATGGACCAGTTCAAACTGACCAGCGAGTTCTCTCCCGCCGGCGACCAGCCGCAGGCCATTGAGGCGTTGACCAGGAGCCTCAAAGGCGGCAAGAAATACAACGTGCTCATGGGCGTCACCGGGTCGGGCAAGACGATGACCATGGCGCACGTCATCGCGGCGCTCAATAAGCCCACGCTGGTCATCAGCCACAACAAAACCCTGGCGGCCCAGCTTTACGAGGAGTTCAAGGATCTTTTCCCCCAGAACGCGGTCGAATACTTCGTCAGTTATTACGACTATTACCAGCCCGAGGCCTATATCCCGCAGCGCGACATCTATATCGAAAAGGATGCCTCGCGCAACGATGACCTGGACCGCCTGCGGCTGTCCGCCACGACCAGCCTGGCCCGCCGGCGCGATGTGGTCATCGTGGCCAGCGTGTCGTGCATCTTCGGCTTAGGTTCCCCCGAGGAGTACAAGCGCAGCGTCGTGGCCATCCGCGTGGGCGAGGACACGGACCGCGATGCGATGCTCGGAAGGCTGGTCGAACTGCAGTACAACCGCAACGATGTGGACTTCAAGCGCGGCACCTTCCGCGTCCGCGGCGACACGGTGGATATTTACCCCGCGTACGAGACGTACGGCTACCGCGTCGAGTTCTTCGGCGACAGCCTGGAGAAGATCGACCTGATCCACCCCACCACCGGCGACACCCTGAGCTCGACCGAGCAGGCGTTTATCTTCCCGGCCGTCCATTACGTGGCCCCCGGGGATGCCATCGAGCGGGCCGCTGGTACGATCAAGGAAGAGCTGGAAATGCAGCTCATCCGCCTGCGCAACGATGGCAAGCTTTTAGAGGCCCAGCGGCTGGCCGCGCGCACCAACTACGACGTCGAAATGCTGCTGGAGGTGGGCTACTGCCCAGGCATCGAGAATTACTCGCGGCATCTCGACGGCCGCAAGCCGGGCGACCGGCCGTACACGCTGATCGACTATTTCGGCGAGGACTACCTGCTTATGCTGGATGAATCGCACGTCACGCTGCCGCAGCTTCGGGCCATGTTCAACGGCGACCGCAGCCGCAAGGAAGTGCTCGTGGAGCACGGCTTCCGCCTGCCCAGCGCGCTGGATAACCGGCCGCTGCGCTTCGAGGAATTCCAGAAGCTGTGGAAAAACGTCATCTTCGTCTCCGCCACGCCCGGGCCGTTCGAACTTCAGAATGCCGGCGGCGAGGTGGTCGAGCAGGTCATCCGCCCCACCGGCCTGATCGACCCGATCATCCACGTGCGGCCGGCCCGCGGCCAGGTGGCCGACCTGCACCAGGAGATCATCAAGCGCACGCAGCGCGGCGAGCGCACGCTGGTGACCACGCTCACCAAGCGGCTGGCCGAGGACCTGAGCGAATATTTCCGCACCGAGGGCCTGCGCTGCCGCTACCTGCACAGCGAGATCGAGACCATCGAGCGCGTGGAGATTCTCAAGGCCCTGCGCATGGGCCACTTCGACGTGCTGGTGGGCGTGAACCTGCTGCGCGAGGGGTTGGACCTGCCCGAGGTTTCACTGGTGGCCATCCTGGATGCCGACAAGGAGGGTTTCCTCCGCAGCGAGACCTCGCTCATCCAGACCATCGGCCGCTGCGCCCGCAACGTGAACGCCGAGGTCGTCCTGTACGCCGACACCGAGACGCCCAGCATGAAGCGGGCCATTGATGAGACGCAGCGGCGGCGCACGCTCCAGGAAGAATACAACCGCGTGCACCACATCACCCCCACCACCATCCGCAAGGCCATTCGCGACACGCTCAGCCAGCAGATCGCCGCCAGCAAGACCGCCCGCGAGGCCATCGCCGCCAGCGAAGACGAAATGTTCTCCATCGAGACCGTCGCCGAGCTGGAGCAGGAAATGCTCGCCGCCGCCGATGCGCTGGAATTCGAGCGCGCCGCGCGGCTGCGCGACCGCATTGAAGAATTGAAGGCACGTTCGCCGGCCAAAGCGTGAGAGTTTCTTTGAGAGCCCGGCAGGGCGATTGACCATTAGCCCCGGGCGCAAGCCCGGGGAATAGAGCCCCCTCCTCACCAGAGCCCGGCAGGGCGATTGAGCCGTGCGAAAAGATTCAATCGCCCTTCGGGCTCTTGTTATTTTGGGGACAGTGACCCCGGGCTTGCGCCCGGGGCTAATGATCAGACGCCCTACGGGCTGAAACGAAATCAATGTCCGGGATGGCGTTTCACAGCGCTCTTCCGCTCAGCATCGCCCCGGCGAATCGGGCCACCATCTGCCGATTGGAAAACAGCAGCGGGAACAGCATGCCGATAGCCGTGTGCGGCGGCCGCAGGGCATCGGCCAGCTCGCGCCGCCAGACCGTATTGAACGTGTTCAGCGCTGCCTGGATATCGCGGGCCTTGAGCGCTGCGCCGACCACATCGGCCGCCAGCACCGCCGAGCGAATCGTGGGCCAGAGCGTCTGGGCGGTCACCCGATCGGCAAAGCCGCCGGCCGTGCCGACTAAAAGCGTGCGCTTGGCCACGTGATCTTCCAGGTCCAGCGCCACCGCATCGGGCGGAATCCAGCAGGCGACCTTCGGGTGCGACAGGGCGAACTCATCCGGCAGCACGCCGGCCGCCTGGAGCATCTGCGGCAGCGCCGCCGCCAGTGCGGCCGTGTCCAGCCGCATTTCCAGCGGCTGAATGAGCCGCAGGTGAACCGTGGAGCCCACGCCGAAGGCCAGGGCCAGGTCGCCGTGCGCCAGGTGCACCACGTGGACGGCGGCGCCGAGGTGTTTTTCCACCTTGGACGCCGGCCAGGCCGCATCGATGGCCGTGGCCATGAGCACGCCGCGCGGCACGTTGCGGCCGGACAGGCCCAACTGCGAGTAAATCTCCGCCGGCCGGCTGCACGCGATGAGCAGCACTTTGGCGGCGGCGGCCGGCGGGCCGGGGAAGATGGCAACATCCTCCGACAGCCGCACGCTGGCAAGCGGACAGGGATCGGCGAAGACAGCGCCGGCGCTTTTCGCCGCCGCGGCCAGCGCTGTCACCAGGCTGCCGGCCGGCAGCAGATAGCCCAGCGTTTTTCGACCCGAGTGGCTGGCGGTCTGCCGGCCGTCGGCGCTGTAGAAGCGCACCTCGTGGAAGGCGGCCGCCCCGGCGGTCTTGAGCAGCGCTTTCAGCGCCGGTTCCTGCTCCAGCACATCGGCCGAGAGCCAGTCGGCCAGCGGGCACTCGGCCGCCTCGGCGGTGCAGCCCGCCACGACCACCCGCCGATCCGCACGCGCCAGCCGCCACGCCGCCGCCAGGCCGGCCGCCGTGCGGCCGAGGATGGCGACGTCAAAAGGATCCGTAGATGAAGATGCCGGTTTCTTGATGAGTGCTCTCTATGCGCTGGCGGCCGCGGGTCCGGGATTCAGATCCATCAATAGCGATATTGCTCCGACTTGAACGGTCCATCCTGCTCCACGCCGATGTACTTCGCCTGTGCGGCTGTGAGCTTGGTCAGCTTGGCGCCGACGCGCTCCAGGTGCAGCCGGGCCACTTCCTCATCGAGCTTCTTGGGCAGGCAATACACGCCCACCGGCCGCGGGTTGGTCCACAGGTCGATCTGGGCCAGCGTCTGGTTCGAAAACGAGTTGCTCATCACGAAGCTGGGGTGGCCCGTGGCGCAGCCCAGGTTCACCAGCCGGCCCTCGGCCAGCAGGAAAATCGCGTGCCCGTCGGGATAGGTGTACTTGTCCACCTGCGGCTTGATGTTCGTGTGCCGGATGCCCGGCCAACTCTTGAGGCGCGCGACCTGGATCTCGTTGTCGAAGTGGCCGATGTTGCACACGATCGCCTGGTCCTTCATCCGGCTCATGTGCTCGGCGGTGATAATGTCCCTGTTACCCGTGGCCGTCACGTAGATGTCGGCGTAGGGCAGCGCCTCTTCCACCGTGGCCACCTTGTAGCCGGCCATCGAGGCCTGCAGCGCGCAGATCGGGTCGATCTCCGTCACCCACACCTGGGCGCGGTGGTTCTTCAGCGCCTCGGCGGAGCCCTTGCCCACATCGCCATAGCCGCACACCACGGCCGTCTTGCCGGCGATCATCACGTCGGTGGCCCGCTTGATGCCATCCACCAGCGACTCGCGGCAGCCGTAGATGTTGTCGAACTTGCTCTTGGTGACCGAGTCGTTCACGTTGATGGCCGGCACCAGGAGCTCGCCGCGCTCCATCCGCTGGTACAGCCGGTGCACGCCCGTGGTGGTTTCCTCGCTGACGCCCTTCCAGTCCTTGGCGGTGCGATGCCAGAAGGAGGGATCCTCCTTCAGCGTGCTACGAAGCTGACCGGCCAGCGCCCGCTCCTCCTCGCTGTCGCCCAGCGTATCGAGCACCTTGGGGTTATCCTCGACCTGACAGCCCAAGTGGATCATCAGCGTGGCGTCGCCGCCATCATCGACGATGAGCTGGGGCCCTTTGCCGCCTTCAAACGTGAGGGCCTCCTTGGTGCACCACCAGTACTCTTCCAGCGTCTCGGCCTTCCAGGCGAAGACCGGCACGCCGGCCTTCGCGATGGCCGCCGCCGCATGGTCCTGCGTGGAAAAGATGTTGCACGAGGCCCAGCGAACCTTGGCGCCCAGGTCCACCAGCGTCTCGATGAGCACGGCGGTCTGGATGGTCATGTGCAGCGAGCCCGAGAGCCGCGCCCCGGCCAGCGGCTTTTGCCGCCCATACTTGGCGCGCACGGCCATCAGCCCGGGCATCTCCTTCTCGGCGATCTCGATCTCGCGGCGGCCGAAATCGGCCTGGGAGAGGTCTTTGACTTTGTAATCGAGGCTTTTGCTCTTCCGGGCGGTACGTTGCGTTACGGGCATCGAGCTTTCTCCGTGATAATTGCAAATTGCCAATTGTGCTTGGACTTCGCTCAGCACCCTGAGCCCG
>PMYD01000077.1 GCA_003171335.1 Phycisphaerales bacterium | reverse complement strand
CCGCCGGCCGCACGGAGCATTGGGCTCCCTGGCCCCTGCCGAGTACGCCACCCGCTGCCAGGCCGCTCCGGGCTCCGCTGCGCTCCGCCCTACGCGGCCTGGCAGCGGGACGAGGGACAATGCAATGGTTCTCTCATAACAACTGGATCAAGGAACCGGGGCAAGCCACCAATCAGCTCTAGATGCTGCTCAGTGACAGCGTTTGCCGACTCCGCTCCGTCCCTGCCTATCTCCTCCCGGCCTATTCTCTCGGCTCGCCCATGGCCCTTTTCAAACGAATTAAGATGTGGAGCGATCGAGGACCTCTCGCTCCGAGATATCATTCTCAAAATGAGCAGGAGGAGGACCAAACAAGTGCCAAGCATCACTATTGCCACCGCCAGTAATACCTCGGCCATGCTCCCTCTCCTCAAAGCTTAAACCATACAGATGCACACCTCTTGCTCGCAAAAGCGGCGCGACGAAGACGAATTCCATGCGGCTATGCTATCTCGCTCGTCATATGCTGCAAGCCTGAAATGGACCTGCCCAGCATAGATCCACACCCTGTGGCGCTGGTGCACCAAGGGGCTGTACGTTGCCTCGCTCAACCAGGTCATCCGCCTAGAGACCCTCTACGTCGGCCCGCAATACCCTGACTCGCCGGAATGCCGTGCTGCGTTATATCGTCTCGCCCGGTGCGATAAACGAGAATCTACACCCCGAGCCGTTACGCTTTTCCGGCCTTGGGGCGCTGCCGATGGGCCGCCTGGCGGCAGGCATTGGAGCAGTAGAGGGCATCGCCGCGGCGGGCGGTGAAGGATTCGCCGCATAGGGAGCATTTGCGAGGGCCGTTCGCCTTTCGGACAGCGCGGCGCCTGGCCGCCACGGCCTGCTGCTTGCAGCGCTCGCTGCAAAGGGAGGCGTGGGGTTTGGCGGCGTAGAACGTCCTGGCGCAGATGGAGCAGACTCTCTTGTGGCAATTCGCGCCATCACCGTACTGGGCATGGCGCTTGGCCATGTCAGCCTGGTAGCGTGGGTCTTCAGCGTATCGAAGCGGCGTCTTGCCCATGTAGCTTTCTCTGAAGGTGCATTCCTGAATGTCGCGCGCCAAACGAACTGCCGGCCCTACTTGGCGCTCGTGTCCACATGCATGTGGATCACCGGCATGGTCGCCGGCGGCGGCGAAGATGGCACGCTCGCCGCTGGCGCAAGAGCGGGCGACGGCTGGGCCGAGGGCAGGGTGGGCCGCTTGGCCGGCGGCGGGTTATTCGCGGAGGCCAGGGCCGCGGAACGGGCGAATTGCAGGCTCGCGCGGCTCTCGTTGCCGGAGGTGCGGCACAACACCCCCACGTTATGGTGGGCGTCGCACTCGTTGACCACCTGCAGGTACACCGCCAGCGACTCATCGTAGCGGCCCAACAGCCCCAGCGCCATGGCCATATTGGCCCGGTACCGCGGCTCGGCCGGTGCCAGCGCGGCCGCACGAGTGAACAGCGGCAAGGCCGCCTTCGGATCCTTTTTCAGGATGAAGCACATGCCCAGGTTGTTCACCAGGCGCGGATCCTTGGGAGCCACTTTCAGCGCGGCCAGCAGGGTCTGCATGGCCTGCTGGACCTGGCCGTGGCGCAGGTGAAGTTCCGCCAGATCGCAATAGGCCGGCAGGAACTTGGGGTTCTGGCGGATGGACTGGGCCAGCACACTGGCGCATTCGGCATCGCGACCCTGGCTGGCGAGGATCTGCGCCAGCGAATAGAGCGTCTGCGGCGTGGGGGGGCGCTTGGCGCCGGCGTCAAAGGGATCCGCCGTGGCGCTGGGTTGGGCCGCCGGCGGATCGGCCGGTTTGCTGGCGCAACCTGGCAGCAATCCGCCAGCGCCAATCAACATCAGCAGCAAGCTTATGGGCGCCCATCGGGCCAGGTTCACTGGCTGGCCCCGCCGTGCAGGTCCACGGCCATCCCGGTGGGCTGCTGAATCTCTCCGGAGCCCTGGCCGGGCTTTTGCTTGGCCAGGATCTTCACCACCCAATAGCTGGGCAGGCCCGCTCCGCCGGGCATGCCTTCGGCGATCCGGATGCGTTTGTCGGACACGCCGCAGTCGGCAATGAACTTGGCCACGTAGCAGACGCGGGCGTTGTACAGCTCCTGGCTCTCGCTGCCGCGCTGCACGTTCAGCGGCCCGCCGTGCTCGCGGAAGTGGTCGGCGATGACCCGCAGGTCATGCTGGCCCAGGTCGTTGAGGCCATCCTTGCCCTCGACGAACTGATACGGGTACAGCGTGTGCTGCACGATGATGGCCTGGTCGATCGGCTGCGTTCGAATCGCATCCACCGTGGCCTGGTCCACCAGTTCGGTATTCTGATCCACATACGGGTCCTTGTGGCCGCAGCCGGCCAGCATCGCCGTCAGCATCAGTGCCACCAGCACGTAAGTCCATTTCATACCAGCTCTCCTCGTTGCCTGACTGCGTGTATACGGCTCACCCGGCCGTTACCAGCGCGTGAATGTTTGGGCAATCTTCATGCCGGCCGGCCCGATCAGCACGATCAGGATGGCCGGAAAGATGAACAGGATCATGGGCACCAGCAGCTTGACGGCCATGGCTTCGGCGGCTTCCTGGGCGCGGTGCTTGCGGGCCTCGCGCATGGAGCTGGCGAAGGCCTCCAGGGCGTCGGAAATGCTCGTACCCAGCCGCTCGGACTGAACCAGAATGGCGGCCAGCGATTCCAGGTCCTGTTCGCCCGTGCGTTCGGCCATGTGCCGCATGGCCTCGGCACGATGGGCGCCCAGGTGGATTTCCAGGTTGGCCAGGGCCATTTCATCGGCGAGGATGGGGCTGACGCGCCGGATTTCCTCGGCCACGGCGTTCCAGGCCATATCCGTGCCCATGCCCGCCGAGACGCACACCTCCAGCAGGTCCAGGGCGTCGGGCAGATGGGATCGCACTTCCTGCCGCCGCCGCCGCTGCCGCGAGGAGACAACCCAGTTGGGCACGAAGAACATCAGCAGTCCGCAAGCGAAGGTGCCGGTTATTTTCGTGGCCGCCGGCACTTTGAACGTCGCCATGCCGACAAAGCCCAGACCCAGTCCGACCACAAACAGCAGCATCTTGAGGCCCAGGTATACCGAAGCGGCGTTGTGGGCGTGATAGCCCGCCTGGGCCAGCAGCTCGCGCAGCTTGCTGGAAGGTTGCCCGGTCGCCAAGCTGGCCAGCGCGCTGGTCAGCCTATTCTCTTGAGCCGGCCGGATTTCGGCCGGAGTCGACAGTCGATCCGACATGTCCGGCCTGCGGCGCAGCAGCACGATGGCCCCCAGCAGGCAGATCACGGCCACGAACACCAGCGCGGGAAAAAGATAAGTTTCTACCATGACGGCACCTTAGTAACGCAGTTTGGCCATGTGCCTCATCAGCCAGGCGCCGAGCAACATGCCGCCCACACCAATGCCCAGCAGGACCTTGCCGAGATCGGACTCGTACAGCGGCCGCATGTACTCGGGGTTGATGAAGTTCACCAGCACGAACAGGCCGATGGGCACGGCCAGCAGCACGCGCTTGCTGAATCGCGTCTGGGCGGTGAGCACGCGGATATGCGCCGCCAGGCGCATGCGGTCGCGGATCACCATGGTCAATCGCTCCATCATGTCGGCCAGATTGGCGCCGCTGCGCATCTGGATGACGACCGATGTGGCGAAGACTTTCAAATCCGGGCTGCCGGACTCCTCCGCCACCTGCCGCAGGGCCTGCTCCAGCGACATGCCCATCGCCTGCTGCTGGCAGACCCGGGCGAAGATGGTGCCGACCGGAGCGGCGATTTCGTCGGAGATCAGGCGGAAAGAGGACAGCAGCGGGTGACCGGCGCGAAGCGACCGGGCCGCCAGGTCCATCGCGGCGATCAACTGGCGTTCGAATTTCTCGGTCTGCTTGGTCACCCGCCGATCCAGGTACATCTGCACGGACAGGGCCAGCACGACCAGGGCGCCCAGGGCGCCCCAGAGCGAACGGGTCATGGTCAGCGCGAAAAGCGCCACGCCGGCGGTAGCGGACACGCCCCAAATGAGCACCGTTTCGAAGGGCACCTCCAGGCCGGCGGAGGCGAGCAGGCGTTCAAGCCGGACCCGCAGGGTCGCCGACGCGGGCCGGTCGGGCACGTGCGTAATGACCTCGCGGCCTTCGCGCCAGAGGCGCAGCTCCCGCGCGCCCTCCAGCGCCGGCGCCGTTCCCAGCCGCCGGCGCAACGGCCGATCAGTGCGCGAGCGGCGCAGCTGCCAGGCGACCAGACCCATCACCCACAGTGCCAGAACCAGGGCGAAGGTTGAGCCGACGATCAGTCGGTCCACCGTATTCCAGTGGGCCCAAAACATGAGTGTGTCCTCAATGGGTGATCTTGGTGGAAAGCACCCGTTTCTGGAAGAAATCCTCGCCCATCTTCACGCCTTCGGCAATCAGCCGGTTGAGCAATTGCGGGCGCACGCCGCAGGCCTCGAAAAAGCCGACAGCATGCCCATCAGCGCTCACGCCGGTCTGGCGGAACGCGAAAAGCTCCTGGAGGCAGACGGCATCGCCCTCGGTGCCGGTGATCTCGGAGATCGTCATTATCTTCCTGGCGCCGCCGGTCAGGCGGGACAGGTGCACCAGCAGTTGAATGGCCGACGACATCTGCTGGCGGATGACGTGCACCGGGTAGTTCAAACCGGCCATGGACACCATGTTCTCCACGCGGCGCAAGGCATCGCGCGGGTTATTGGCGTGCACGGTGGTCATGGAGCCGTCGTGGCCGGTATTCATGGCCTGGAGCATGTCCAGGGCCTCGGGGCCGCGAACCTCGCCAATGATGATACGGTCGGGCCGCATACGCAGCGAGTTGCGAACCAGCTCGCGCTGCGTCACCTCGCCACGGCCCTCGATGTTGGGCGGCCGCGTTTCCAGGCGGACCACGTGCTCGCGCTGGAGCTGCAGTTCGGCCGCATCCTCGATCGTGATCACGCGCTCATTTTCCGGGATCCACTGGGACAGGATATTCAGCATCGTCGTCTTGCCGGTACCCGTACCGCCGCTGACGAGCAGGCTGATGCGGCAGCGGACGCAGGCCTCGAGGAAGTCGCTCATGGCCGGCGCGATTGAACCCAGCTCGACCAGCCGATCGGCCTTGAGCGGCATGTTGGCGAAACGGCGCAAGCTCATCGACGGCCCCACCAGCGACAGCGGCGGGATAATGGCGTTGACGCGGGTGCCGTCGGCCAGGCGGGCATCCAGCATGGGCGAAGCTTCGTCGATGCGGCGGCCCACGTTGGCCGCAATGCGCTGAATGACCAGCATGAGGTGGTTGTCATCGCGGAAGCAGGCCTCGGTGCGATGCAGCACGCCCTGGCGCTCAATGTAAATCTGGTTGGGACCGTTGACCAGCACGTCGCTGATGGCCGGATCGCGCAGGAATTCCTCCAGCGGCCCTAAGCCGAAAATCTCATCCATCAGCTCGCGGATCATCTGGGCCTTCTCGGGCGTGCTGAGCGGACAATGGTGTTCGCTGAGCAAGCCTTCCAGGCGGTGCGAGCATTCGCGCTGGAGTTGCTCGGGCGTCATGCGCCTCGCTTCGATGAAGTCCAGCGTTTCCAGCAGCCGGCGATGGATTGCGGCCTTTACTTCCGGAGAAACGGCCGCGGGCCCACGACCGGCTCCATTCATGACATTGGCGTTGGGATCTTGGTTTGTCATGGCGTCCGCCCTGTAGTGGCGGTCAGGCGGTCCCGAGCCGCCAGGACCTCAGCCGCCAGTTCCCTCAGATGCTTGGTGAGCTTGGAGCCCGGGGCCACCTGGGCCACGGGCTGACCGTAGTTCATGCTGCGCAGCGCGCTCTTGAAATCGTTGGCCACGCGGGCCACCGCCGTGACACCCAGCGCCTTCTGCGTGTCGGGAAAGCTGACCATGGGCGTGCGCGGCCGCCAGCGATTGACCACCGGCAGCATCGTCGACCAGGGCACGCCGCGGTCCGCCAGGCCCAGCAGAATGGTGCGGGCCGTGCGGATGTCCTTGACGTTCTGCTGGAGGACGATCAGCGTCAGCAGGCTCTGGCGCGCCAGCGTGAACGCCAGCTCCATCTGCACGCGCGGCGCATCGATGACCACGAACGGGCTGGCCTCCCGGCTGACCCGCAGCAGCCGCTCCAGGTTCCGCAGTTCCAGCGCCGCCGGGGCGGCGAAGTTGGCGGTGGCGGGACTCAGCAGCACGCGCAGCGTCTCCATGTGGGCGACGGAGGTCGAAAGCACCAGTTGCGAATCGATGCGCCCCGAATGCTTGAGCACGTCGGCCAGGCCGTACGGGCTTTCCATGCCCAGGTAGGAGCCGATGGCGCCCAGGCTGATGTCCATGTCCATCAAGATGGAAGGCTGGCCCGCCTGCCGGGCCAGAATGTCGGCCAGGCCAATGGCCAGCGTGGTCGCCCCGCAACCCCCGCCGGCCGAAAGTACGGTCACCAGCGTGCCCAGAGTTTCTTCGGCCTTGCTCGCCGTTTCGCGAACCAGGGTATTCAGCACTTCGGACAGGTCGCTCACCAGCGAGCGCTTCAGCACATAATTCCGTGCCCCGGCGCGCATGGCGGAAAGCACCAACTCGCCCCGCATCTCGCTGGCCAGCACGACAAAGCTGGTCTGGCGGAAGCGGGCGGCGATGGGCCCCAGTTCGGCCAGCATGGCCTCGGGCCGAAGGTCAATGTCCACCAGGGCCACCGGCGCCGGCTTGAACTCCAGGCTGGCCGCCACTTCCTCCAGCGAATGGCACAGACCGTTGGTCGTGAAAACACGACCGGCCTCCAGCGCCGTGGACACGGCGCGGCTGGTCTGCTCCTCCTGCGTCATCAGCAGGATCTTTTGTCTGGCTTCCACGTCGATGACTTCCTCGGCTTTAAGACAATTGCCGGGTCCGCTCGAAACGCCGACGCCCGGCCGACAAACTCAAACCGGGCACGACGACACATAGACTACCACATCAGTTGCTTGCGCCGCTGGCCTTTGGCGCTTGGCTGTTGCTTTCGCCGCCCTTGGCCGCCTCGGCAGCGGGCGCCACGTCGGCCGCGTTGTGGACTGTCTGTCCGGCGGGCGGCGTGGCCTGGCCTTCCGGCACCACCTTGGGCTCGGCCGGCGCGGCCGTTCCGGTGGACTGGGGGGTCATCATGGGTGCCGCGGCGGCGGCAGTATCCTTATTGCTGTCGGCGGCATGCTCGCCGGAGACCGAGGCGCAGCATGAGGCCCACGCACCCGGGCCACGCAACTGGTCAAGACCGGTGTCGTCCAACCACTTGGCCTGTTCCGCGGAGATCCCCGGGTGTCCCTTGCCTTCCACGCGGCCCAGCGCGTAGAACTCCCAATCATTGGGCACGGCGTGCATTTCGCCCGGCAGCACAAAGGTGGAGGCGCTGGTTGACACCGGCTCGACCAGCGAAGCCGTCACCAGCACCACCAGTTCCGTTTCGCCTTCCTCGTATCTTGTGGAGCGGAACAGCGCGCCCAGCACCGGGATATCGCCGATCCCGGGAATGCGGGAAGTCCGTCCGTTGGACGACCGCTGAAGCAGGCCGGCCATGGCGAACGTCTGCCCGCTGGACAACTCCAGCGTTGTATCGAACTTGCGTGTGATCAGGCTGGGAATCTGGAAACCTTGAAGCGTTACGGCCCCCACGGTCGACAACTCGCTGACCTCCGGCGCCACGTACATGCGAATTCGGTTCTCACCGAGTACCACCGGCTGGAACAACAGCCGCACGCCGAACTCCTTGTATTCGATGGTGACTGCCCCGTTGGTGCCGCCGGTGACGCTCTGAACCACCGGAATGGGAAACTCGCCGCCCGCCAGGAAGCTGGCCTTCTCGCCGCTCAGGGCCGTCAGGTCCGGCTCGGCCAGAACGCGCAAATACTGGTTCTCCGCCAACGCCTGGAGGAACAGGCTCAGATCCGCGTTGGGAAAGCGGCCGAATACAGTCACAGCGGGCGAAACCGGAATCGTGCTTGTAGGAACGGTGCCAAAGGGATTAATCGGGCCGCTGCCGTCAGCGCCCACCAGGCTGGCCCCCTGGAAATCGCTGCCCAGGAACAGGGCATTAAGCCCCAAGGCGCGGATGGCCATGCGGCTGACTTCCGCCACGCGAACCTTGATCTGCACCTGCTGGACGCCCGGCACGCGGGTCATGTCCACATAGTCAAGCTTGCGGACATCAAAAAATGCGTGCAGTTGAGCCACCTGGTCGGTGCGGGCCAGCACGCCCGTCAGCACGACCGCGCGGCCCGAGGGGGTCAGTTCCAGCGTAGAGTCGGGAAACAGCTTGTGCAGCTCATTGCCCAGCACTTCCAGGTCGGCCACCATCACCTGGACCTTGGTGCGCAAGACCTGGCCTTCCTTGTTCCACATCAGCAGGTCGGTTGTGCCAACGGCCTTACCGATGAGCAGCACCTGGTTGGGGTCGAGGGTCTTGACATCCGCCACCGACGGATCGGTGATGGAAATGCGGATGGCTGGCCAGGGGGCCTGGATGACCTTGGACTGACCCGGCGCCAGCCAGACCGTTTCGGTCAGCGGTTCGACCACCCCGCTGGGTCCGCCTGCGGCCGGGAGCCCCGCGGCGGGCGTCAGCGCCGGAGGCGCCGGAGCCTGTGCTTGCGCGGTCTTGGCGCCGATGACGGCGAACAACACTACTGCCAGTGCAGTTGGAACGTGGTACGCCTTGGCCCACCGACCCATAAGCTGTGCTCCTTTGTTCCAAAAAAGACAGGCGCGCCGCTGCGCGCAGATGGATGACTTACTTCAGACTGGCAGGCATTTCATATGTCTGCTTCTCCACGTTGTTGCCGTGCAGCACCACCACTGACCACTGCGGCCGCTCGCTAGCCGGCGGCTCCTGGGTAACATCGGACGTGCTGATGGAAGGCATCGCCCGACGACTGAACAGCTCGGAAATCTGGCTTAGCGATGTCGAGCTCGAGTCAATGTGCGAGCGTTCCGTCGGATTTCTCATGGTCAGGCTGATCTCGCCCTTGCTGGCCCGCACCAATTGCAGCAGTTCAGCCTCTTTAGGGGCTACCTGGAGCGTTACCAGGCGGCGCTGCGCATACTGACCGCCGCCGGAGGCGGCCTTGCTGTCGCCTTCGGAGAGCACGGTCTTATCCTCGACCGCCAGCACCTCGACGCCCTGGAGCAAAATCACCGAAACCATCTCCTTCCCGTAGGCATCCTTGCCCTCCTGCGCGGGCAACTCAAGGGAGGCCACCACGTCGACGATGCAGCCGGGATAAAGTGTCGTGCTCATGGCCGCATCGCCCGACAGCGAGAGCGTCACGGCGCGCCGCCCCTCGGGTATCGCCGAGGCCAGCGCCGCCGCATTCTTGCGCGCAAAATGCTGCGCCGTGAAGGCCTGATTCGCCGTCACCGGCAGCATCAGTACGTGGCCCACCACCTGCACCTGATCGGTCATATACCCATCGGGCAGCGTGTCCCGGGGAATCTTGCGCTTTGCCCAGGCGCTCTCATCGATGACCGCCATCGGCTGGAGGTTCCGCGCGGCCACGAGCACCTCGACGTCATTGCCTGGCGCCACCTGCGTGGCGCCGGACATCGAGAACACGTGCCCTCCCGCCTTGAGAGACTGCATCAGCACGGCGGCGGCCGCAGCCGCTACCAACCCGACCAGCACCAGGACCGCCACAGACCATTTCATGGCATGACTCCTTGTTGTCCCAGATGGCCGACCCCGCCGCCCGCCATCCCAACTCCGCTGGCTGAGGCAACTCGGTGTAGCCCAAGCGCAACATTCAGCGCTCCTGGCGACCGGGAGGACCGGCGCTTTGTTATCTATCGGCAATCTGCACGGGGGGAAAACAGAATTAGCTCGCCAATATAGCAAACTGTCTTGCTAACGTCGCGATTTGTTCAGCCATTTGCTCGTCGCCACAGAAACACCCCTATCCACGCCGCCACGGTGCCCACCAGAACGGCCAGGCCATACGGCATGCGGATCTTCTGCAGGGGCGCGGCCTGCCGGGCCTGCTCCAGCGTCACAATTCGCCCGCGCCCCACCACCAGGCACCACAGGGCCAATATCATGCCCGCCAAGTTCCGCAGCACTTGGCGCAAACGTTTTACTATCAAAGCGTAACAGATACCCAGCAAAGCGCCGGCGGCCAGAATCGCTCCCAGGGCAAACAGCCCATTGACCACACCCAGCCAGCTCCCTAGCGCCGCCATCAATTTGGCATCACCCGCACCGCCGCGAGCAAATACGAAAAGCATGAGAAATAGCAAAGACATGACCACGGCGCCACCCGCCGAGTCCGCCAAACCTCTTATCCCACCGATGGCCGTCGCACTCACCAGCCCGGCCAGAAAAACCGGGCCGGTCAACCAGTTGGGGATACGCCGGCTTTTCAAATCCAGCGCAGCCGCTACCAGGGACGCCAGAACGACCACGCCCCAAAGCAGCGGCTGCGCCGGGTACATCCACAAGGTTTGGAGCCACATGAATGGCTCTTTGTCTGTTAGAAGAACCAAAAAACTCACGGAGTGCCGCTGATCGTGCCGGACACTTCAGTGAACTTCTTGCTGATGGCGCCGCCCAGGGCGCCAGCGCCCACAACGGCCACCAGGGCCAGCAGAACGAGCATCAGGGCGTACTCAACAGGCTCCAGGCCCTCTTCCTCTTTGACGAACCTCTTCAGCAGCTCTTTCATGTCCTCTCTCCTGTTTTCCCCGGCATCTACCGAACCGGGTTCGCATTTTCGAGCGGCTGCCCGGGACCGAACGTTCGGTCTCGGCCCGCAGCCGCCAGTATCATCTGGATCACATGCTCGATTTGCCTCTTACGCCAACTATCGACTCCCGGGTTTACGCCGCTACACTTTTCCGGGCCGAGCAACTCTTCTTTTTCGATATGCCCCCATCCGTGCGAGCGTCTGAGTATCAGGCATGGCTTTAAATCACACTCATCATGATAAACGCACTATAGCCGCACCGGAAAAATGTGTCAAGGTCGCCCTGAGGCAGATGCCCCGGGAATAGCCCAAAACCCGAAATATCTGCCCCTACAGGCCATACATGCCGCACAGGATGAACGCCTGGGGGCGCCGCTGGGGCACATGGCCAGCGGTATGCTCGCGGCGAGGGCCACATTTGTTGCATACCCGGACCTCAAAAGAGACGATCCTTTAGGGGGAACCCTTGTGATACAATCTGGCAAAGTGAGCCGTGGACGGTAACGGGGATGCATGAACTGTCCCCAGCGTACCACGGTCGATATGCGCAGGCTGGTACTGGTGTCAAACCAGGCCGGCCGGACACTGGTGGAGGACGTCGACATGTTACCCAAACCGCGCCGCGGTCTGGCGACCGTCGAAATGGTCCTGGTCTTGCCCATCCTGCTGCTGCTCATCCTGGGTGGAATCGATCTGGGCCTGCAAATCAGCACGATGCACGAAATGACCAACGCCGCCCGCGAGGCCGCCCGCACGCTGGCCGTGCGGCAGGGAACCGTGGCCCAGGCGCAGGGCGAGGCCCTGAACCTCCTGAAGGATCCGCAAGGCAAGCTGTATACGGTGACAGCCGCCGAACCCACCGACGCCAACAGCTACGATGTAAAGGTGCATATCAGCGTACCGCGATCCAAGATTTCGCTGATGGCCGGTCTGGGCAGCTTTCTCACCTCGGGCAACCTGAACGCCGAAGTCGTCATGCGAAAGGAAGGAATGTAACCGCGGCCGGCCGCACGAGGCCGCGCGCAGGACACCGGCGTGGAGCCAAACGAGATGAACCATTCCAAATCACGTGTTCGACGGGGCAATGTGCTGGTGTTCGTCGTGCTGATCCTGGTCGGCCTGATCGGGATCATGGCGCTGGCGGTGGACATGGGTTACCTGTACGTGGTCCGCGCCAAGTTGCAGGCCACCGCCGAGGCCAGCGCCCTGGCCGGCGCCAGCGCGCTGGGGCTCAACGAGACCACCGTCCGCCAGCGGGCCCTGGATTACGCCGCCAAGAACACTGTCGGCGGCACGCCCGTGGCGCTCCAGGACCAGGACATCCAACTGGGCCAGTGGAATTACGCCGCGCGCACCTTCAACCCCACGGCGGGCACGAATCTTACGCCCAACGCCGTGCACGTCACGGCCCAACTGGCCAAAAGCCGCAACAACGCCGTGGGCCTGTTCTTCGCGCCCATCCTGGGCATCAACACCGCCGATGTGGGCGCCTCGGCCACGGCCGTCTTCGGCTCGCGCGACATCGTCCTGGTGCTGGACTACTCGGCCTCCATGAATGATGACAGCAGCATATCCCAGAGCTCGGGCGGCGGCCGGACCAGCAGCAGCATCCCCAAGCTCGGGCGAACCGCGGTGGAGAATCAGATCCAGCTTATGTACCAGCAGCTCGGCTCGCCCACGTACGGCAAGCTCACCTTTACGCCGCAGGCCTCCAAGACCGGCAATCCGCTGATCGAATTCGGCCTTTCGGGCGTCAAGTACCCCTATCCCTCTGGCAGTTGGTCAGACTACATCAATTACGTGGCCGGTTACCCCAGCGGCACGACGTACGATCCCTACCGCAACAAATTCGGTTACCTGACGTTGATCGATTACTGGCAGGCCGCCTGGCCCTCGCATAACCAGACGCCCGACCTCTGGAAGGCCAGCGAGGAGCCGGTGGCCTCCGTGAAGGACGGCGTGACGGTCTTCCTGGCCTTCATGAACCAGCAGCCCACCGATGACCGCATCGGTTTCGTCTCCTACACGTACACGGACTTCCGGGCGCATCTGGAGGTCTCGTTGACCACCGACTTCACTTCGATACAGACCCGCTCCCAGCAAATGCAGGCCGGCCACTACACGCCCAGCACGAACATCGCCGCCGGCCTGGAGGCCGCACGCAATGAGTTGAAAACCAATGGACGTGCGACCGCCGCCAAGGTCATCGTGCTGCTGACGGATGGAATCGCCAACCTGCCGCTCAACGGCGGCGGCGGCGGCGAAAACCCCAGCGTGGGCATCGCCGACGCCAAGACGCAGGCGAACCTGGCCCTCAAGGATGGGTTTCCCATCATCACCATCGGCCTGGGCATCGATGCGGATGTCCAAACCCTTCAGTACATCGCCAACAAGACCAACGGCGTCTTCTTCCAGGTGCCCGGCGGCAAGAACGTCAACGACTTCCGCCAGCAGTTGTTCGATGTCTTCGCCCAGATCGCCGGCTACCAGCCCTTGCTGCTGGTCGATTAGCCGCCGCGCAGGTAGCGCACGATGTCGGCCGATGTCCAATTCACTCCGCGGCTGATCGCCTGGGAACTCACCCGCGCCTGTCCGCTGGCCTGCCGCCACTGCCGCGCCGCCGCCACCGCCGGCCCATACGCCGGCGAGCTGGCCACCGACCAATGCCGCCGCGTGATCGACCATATCGCCGCCTTCGCCTCGCCCACGCTCATCCTCACCGGCGGTGAGCCCATGCTCCGGGCCGACCTGTACGACCTGGCCGCCTACGCCGTCGCCCGCGGCCTGCGGGTCGTGCTGGCCACGTGCGGGGCGCTCCTGGATGATGCGGCCGCCAGAGGGCTCAAGGCCTGCGGCGTCAGCGCCATTTCCATCTCCCTGGATGGCGCGACCGCCGCCACGCACGATGCCTTCCGCGGCGTCGGGGGCGCTTTCGACGCCGCCCTGGCCGCCGTCGCCGCCGCCCGGAGGGGGGGGCTGGCCTTCCAGATCAACACCACCGTCACCCGCGCCAACCTGGGCGAGCTGGCCGCCACGCTCGACCTGGCCGCCCGCCTGGGTGCCGTCACCTTTAATCCGTTCCTGCTCGTCCCCACCGGCCGGGGCCGCGAACTGATGGACCTGGCCATCGCCCCCGACGACTACGAGCGGACGCTCACCTGGCTGGCACACCTGAAACGCCAGGACATCGCCATTCGCGTCACCTGCGCGCCCCACTATCAGAGGATTCTGCGGCAGCGAGGAACTCAGAGGGAAATGGGGGATCGTTCGAGCGAGAAAGGCGAAATCCCAAATTCCAAATCCCAAATCCCAAACAAGCACCAAGCACCAAATTCCAAAGAAGAACAGCCGCCCCATCGGATGGGCGATGTGTCACCACGGCCCTCGGCTGTGCCGGCGCCGACAGTACCTCCTGCGGATGCCGGCCCCCGCCACGCCGGCCATTCGGGCGGCTGCCTGGGCGGCAAACAATTCGCCTTTATCTCGCACACGGGCAAGGTGCAGATGTGCGGCTTCCTCGACCTGGAGGCCGGCGACCTGCGCCAGACCGATTTAGACCTGCGGCCGATCTGGGACCATTCGCCCCTGTTCGCCCAGCTCCGCCAGACCCGCGCCTACCGCGGCCGTTGCGGCCGCTGTGAATTCGTCCACCTCTGCGGCGGCTGCCGGGCGCGAGCGTATGCGGTGGCGGGCGATTTTCTGGGGGAAGAACCCTTTTGCACATATCAACCGAAGAAATCCCAAATCCCAAATCCCAAATCCCAAACAAATTCCAAATCCCAAATTCCAAACCCCGGCAGTGAACCTCCACCCACAAACGTCGGGTCCCCGGATTCTTCTTTGGGATTTGGTGCTTGGGATTTGTTTGGGATTTGGAATTTGGAATTTGGAATTTCTTCTTCCGATGCTCGACTTCTCACTCTGCTCCAATCCGGCCTTCCCCTCACCGCCGAACCCTTCGCGCCCCTGGCCCAAACGCTCGGCCTGAACATCGCGCAGCTCCTGCACCGCCTGGCGGAATTGAAAGCGGCCGGCCTGCTCCGCCGCCTGGGGGCCATCTTCGATTCGCGGGCTTTGGGGTACGTGACCACGCTGGTGGCGGCCCGCGTGCCCGACCCGCGCATCGATGCCGTCGCCGCGGCCGTCAGCGACCTGGCCGGCGTGACGCACAACTACCGCCGCGACCACGACTACAACCTCTGGTTCACGCTGATCAGCGAAAGCCTGATTCGCCAGCAGGAAACGCTGGCCGCACTGAGCCAGCGCACGGGCGTTCAGTTCTTCCCGCTGCCGGCGGAGAAACTCTACAAGCTCCGTGTGCAGTTCGATCTGGAAGCATCCGATGTGGCACAGCCGCCCTCGGCTGTGCCGAACGAACAGGACAAGCCGGCTGCCAACACTGTACAGCCGAGGGCGGCTGTGCCACACAAGACATTGCCGACCCCATCCCCCGCCGCTTCGCTGGATGAAGGGCAAAAAGCCCTCATCCGCCTGCTCCAAGATGACCTGCCGCTGGTCGAGCGGCCATTCGACCTCCTGGCCCGGCAGCTCGGCCGGCCCGTCGAGCACGTGCTGGCGCAGCTTGCCGACTGGCAGAAAACAGGAACGCTCCGTCGCCTCGGCGCCATCCTCCACCATCGCGCGCTGGGCTTCACCGCCAACGGCATGGCCGTCTTTGACGTGAGCGCCCCTCGCCTCGATGCCGCCGGCGCCATCCTGGCCGCCCGGCCGGACATCTCCCACTGTTATCGCCGGCCACCCCTGCCGGACTTCCCCTACAACCTCTACGCCATGATTCACGGCCGCTCAAAACCGCAGGTCCTCGCCGCCCTCGAAGAAATCCTCGCCGCCCTCGGCCCCTGCCCGCACGCGGTCCTCTTCTCCACCCGCCAGTACAAGAAGAGCTCGATGCGGTATTTCGCCTAGCGCACGAAAAACCGGCGCCGCGGGACACATCTCTCTTTCCGCCGCGCCGGCATGGATGGCGGGAGCGTCTCCTTTCGCGACTTGCCTTCTCCGCCGTCGCGTTGACATTGCTGGCCGAATTGCCAGCAATGTCAACGCCGCCGCCGGAATGCAGACAGACCACCCATCGTCAGGAGAAAAAGAGCTCCCGGTTCGGGAACCAGATTCACAGTTTCAACGGCTGGTGTGTTGAAGCCAGTCATGGCGCCAGTGAACACAGTGGCGTTGAAGTCATACTCAATGGAGACCGTCTGCCCGGAATTCCGCGTCCCCCTGAAAACTAGCACGCCCGGACTGGCCGAACCTGGGGCGCCGGGGGCAGCCCAGCTATAGGGGCTGCTGGTCTGATACCTATTGGCATCGGGCACCGTATAGCTGCCGGCGGTCACGCCGAAACCGTAAAAGATCTCATCGGGGACTGTATTATCCTGCCCCCCAAAAGCCTGGACGATACCACTAAACAGCAAAGCGATGCCTGGGCCAACCGGAAAGCCGACAGTGCCGACCTGAACTGACGGGTCATCGGTTGTTTCCAGGGACACCTGTGACGGGGTACCCTTGATACCCGTCCTCCCGCCCGGAAGATTAATGGAAAAGCCGGCAATGCCAAAGCCTCCCGGCGTCATGTCGGCGGGGTTGCCGTCCCAGTTGGTCGTTTCCGTCAGCCACAGGCTCCACGTCGTGCTGCTCGGGTAGGTGACCTCGGCGTAAACCACCGGGGTCGCTTGCGCCCCGGCCGCCAGACAGAGAACTACAACCGCCACCGCAGTCATCCGTTTCATTTTTTGCGCTCTCCATAGCATGCCCCTGAAGTAAGACCCGCGCCACATGGCACGTTTCTGTCGATGGACCATCCGAGGTTTGGACTTGGCCGAGACGGCCTGGGGATCGGGTAGGCCGGGGCCTCAC
>PMYD01000133.1 GCA_003171335.1 Phycisphaerales bacterium | reverse complement strand
AAAACTATCGGAAACGATTGACAATGGCGGGCGGGAAAGGCAATCCCAACCGAATGAGCCGGCTGCGTGAGCCGGTTAACCCGCTAAACAGATACACGGCTTCAACCTATACTACCTGAACGGCGGGACCAAAAAGCTGAAGTTCATTCCCGGCGATGCGAACCTGGATGGGCAAGTCGATGGCGTCGACTTCCTGATATGGCAGTCACACTATCCAAACACGGGCAGCGGATCCTGGGGTACCGGTGACTTTAACGCCGACCGCAATATTGATGGGGTGGACTTCCTCGTCTGGCAGAACTATTACGGCCAGAACTCCAACCTGCTCTTGGCCGGCGTGCCGGCAGCCGCCACGACGGCGATGGGCCTTCTTGCCAACCCCTCCTATGATCAAATAGACAAGAACGGAGATGGCGTCATCAGCATCGAGGAGGCGGACCAGGCGTTTGCACCGCTGAAAGAGATGCTGGGCAATTGAACCCGTTCGGCATTATGGGCTGGTAATTCGCGGGGCGAGCAAACGATCTGCTCGCCCCGTTCTACGCGCTAATGGCTTCAATCCTCCAGCCCAACGGCCTTGACAGGAACCCTCCTCGTTTCTATCGTTTACACTTCGGCCAGGGCCCTTCCTGACCGCACACGGTGGCTATAGCTCAGTTGGCAGAGCATCTGGTTGTGGTCCAGAGGGTCGTGGGTTCAAATCCCACTAGCCACCCGTGAAGACCCCCGATTTTGCGGGGGTTTTTGTTTTTCTTGGGGCACTTCAGGCTGGCGTTTGGCTTTGGGGCCATGGACAGCGCGGGCATGCATGTCGCTCGGATCAGTCACAAGGTGCTCTGCGCGAAACCCTTGCGTTGGCCTTCGAGCCCGCAGGGCGACTGATAGTAGCATGACAGCGCTAGTTTGATCGTAAGTCCTTATTTCTCCGTCGGACCGTTCGGAGTCGTTGTGCGAGTTTCCTAAGGTTCTTGAACATCGAAAGTGAAACTAGCGCTGTCATGGTAGCCCCTGGCAATGCCGCGAGCGTCTTAGCGGCGAGCGGCGAGCCTGGGGGCATGTGGCGTCCGCTCCTTGGAGCCCGGAAGGGCGATTGAACCGCGGCATTCCAACATGTGGCTGCGCGGCGGACCGCTCAATCGCCCATGATGGGCTCCATTTGTTAGCCTTACCCCAGGCTCGCCCTGCGCTCGCTATCGCTCGCCTTCGGGCAGCGCCAGGGGCTACTCCTCAAACGCCTCCTGCGGAGGCTAAGAGCTCTTCCGCAAGTTCGTAGCGGCTCAGCCATCACCTATCCAGGATGCTTTGGCCGGCGACAGCAATAGACGTACGTTAGACCGATTAGATCGAAGAAGGGCCCGGGCGAGCCGGGCGGATGTGCCGGAGCATGCGGGGCGTCTTGCCGAGCTGATAGCTCAGGTGGTACGCCAGTAGGTCGTTTACCGCGGCGGCGGCCGGTTCGGCCAGCGAGGCCGGCTGGCGGCGATCCATGGCGGCCAGGGCCGCAATACCCGCCAGGGCGGCCGGCGGGACGACCTGGCGGTCGCCGCCCTCGGGCCGGCAGGTCGAGCAGAGAAAGCCGCCTTCTCGCGAACTGAAGAAGAACCGCTCGCGGGAGACAGCCTCGCGCGAGAGCGGCTCGCCCGAAAGCGCCTTGCCGCAGGCGATGCAGCCATCCATCTCGCCCAGCAGCCCCACCTGGCGGAGCAGCCGCCACTGGAAGTAGGCCAGCACGGCCTGGATGGGGGCATCGCTCTTATCCAGCCGGGCCAGGGCCGCCGAGAGCAGGTCGAAGGCCGGCGGGTGCGGGTCCGACTCGGCCAGGAGCATGTGGGTGATCTCGGCCATGTAGAGCGCGGCGTTGAGGGCGCCCGCGCGCTTCCGCAACGGCACGTGGTACGTGGCCGGGGCGAACTCCACCAGCGTGGCCATGCCTTCGCGGCGCGAGGGGATGAACACCATCTCGCCCTCTTCCAGCAGGTCCAGGGGGCCGCCGGTGGCGCTCTTGGGGCGCTTGGAGCCCTTGGCCAACGCGTGCACCACGCCGCTGGCCCGCGCCAGGAAATGCGCCACCTGCGATGTCTCGCTGAAATCCGTGACATACAGGCAGATGGCCCGTTCTCGCGGCCGGTCGCTCATGGCCTCACGATAGCCGAGAGGCTCCGGCCGATCAAAGGGCAAGAGAAGATAGGGTCTTTCCGCAAAAAAGCTAACCACAGAGGACACAGAGCACACAGAGCCAAAAAGAGAGAAAGACTCTGAATGCTCTTCAATCCGGCCGTTCTTCCGCCCTTACCTCTGCGTCTCTCGGTGTCCTCTTAAGTCCGGCCGTTTTTTCCGCCGTTAGCTCTGCGACTCTCTGCGCCCTCTTAAGTCCGTCCGTTTTTCCGCCGTTACCTCTCCATCTCTCTGTGTCCTCTGTGTCCTCTGTGGTTTCATTGGTCAGCCTCCCCCCCATCGTTGGCCGCAAGACCCTGAAGCGTTCTTGGAGCGGCCCGGGGCCAGACTGTAGAATGGCTGGCCGGATGCGGCCCAAACGGCTTTACAGACTGAGTGTTTTGCGGCTATGCACGCTGGTATTGGCGGCGGTCACGGCCGGCTGCGGCAACATGCCCAACTGGATGCCCAGCCGCGGCGGCGCCAGTCCGGCCGCGGCGCCGACGGCCGCACCCGCCGAGGTGTGGGCCGCGGGCGAGATGATCCAGCTCACCTCGCAAACCACATCGCACCAGGCGGCCGAACTATCCGACCTCTTCGACGTGCGCACGCGGACGGTCCACCTGACGGCCTCAGGCAACGAGACCGTGGCGTTCCAGGTGGTGGTCGATGCGGGCGAGCAGGCCCTGCCGCGGCTTTCGGCCAAGTTGTCGCCCGCGTCCGAAACCGGTGCGGCGGCCATGCCGGCGGCGTGGGTGAAGCTGTTTCGACTGTGGCCGGTCATGGTCCGCGAGTACCCCGCCTGGTACAAGCTGCTGGGCGACCGGCCCGCCGACCCGATCGAGTTCTATGACCGGCTCGTGCCGGCGACGGCCCCGCAGCAGGGGCTGCCGGCCGATATCGCCGCCCACGGCCGCCTGGCGCTGTGGGCGGATCTGCGCGTGCCGGCCAGCGCCAAGCCGGGCCGCTACGTGATGCACCTGGAACTGGCGTGCCAGGGCCAGCCGGCGGCGGCGGGGGCAGCTCAAAGCCTGACCATCGAGCTGGAGGTGCTCGACCTGGTGCTGCCGGACAGCCGGCCGATTATTGCCGTCGGCGCGTTCGACCATCGCACGCTCTTTGCCGGCACGCTGCAGCGCGATGGCCAGCCGTTCGCGCCCTCGTGGCTGGACCGCGCCGACCCCCTGGTGGCCCGCGGGCTGGTGCTCCAGCGGCAGCTCATGGTGCTGGCGCACGAGCATCACCTGGACCTGTTCGACACGGCGCTCCAGCCGGCCATCAAGCGCGATAGCGATGGGCGGCTGAAGCTTTCCTGGGACGATTACGACGCCGTCGCCCTGCCGCACCTTAACGGCACCGCCTTCGATGACCGGCTGGCCAGTCCGCTGTGGCCGGCGCCGCTGGATGATTCGTGGCCCGAGCCGGCGCGGTACGGCGGGCTGGGCTCGGGGGCCTACGGCCAGATGGCATCTGACCTGATCGGCCAGATCGTGGAGCATTTCGACACCCTGGCCGCCTCGGGGCAGCTTTTCTTCTGGCCGGTGCGCCATGGCGGCGATGACGCCGCCGGCCAGCGTGCGGCCCAACTGGCCGCGATGATCCGCTCGCGCACGCAGCGCACGCCCGTGCTGTGGCAGATGGCGGCCGGTCCGGCGGCGGCGACCGGGCCCAGCTCGACCGCGCGCGGGGTGGCCATCGCCGATGGCACCGCGGCCGCAGCGGCCGGTGCGATTGATCTGGCGGCACCGCCCCCGCCGCTTCTGGCTTGCCAGCGTACAGCCGGCAACAGCCGGGTCTTCCTGACGCCGGGCCAGCCGCCCTACACGCCGCCGGTCTACTTGCCGGCCAGCCCCGCCGATGTTCGCGCCCTGGCCTGGCTGGCCGATGCGGCGGGCATGAAGGGTTTGTTTCTCAACGATGCCCTGGGCTGGCAAATCGCGCCCGCCGCACTGCCTGCGCCGGCGCCCCTGCCGATGCTTCATCCGGGTGCGGCCGCCGCCCGGCCGGCCGGCGGTCGGGCAATCTCCGGCGAAGGCCTGGCCGCGGGCGATGGGCCGCCGGTGGCGGGTCTGTTTTACCCCGGCGCGCCGGCGGGACTGGATGAGCTGCTGCCCAGCGTGCGCCTCAAGTGGCTGCGCCGTGGCATGGAGGATGTGGCCTACCTGTCCGTGCTGCGTCAGCGGGACCGCGCGGACCTGGCCGAGGCCGTCGAGCGGACCATGGCCCGGTATTTCGGTGCGGCCGCGGCGGGGGCGATGGAGGGCGATGTTCGCCTGGACGGCTGGGCGACCGATGCGAAAAGCTGGGAGTTCGCCCGCGGCCTGCTGGCCGAGGAGGCCCTGGCGACCATCCGGCCGCAGGATTCGCAGCGGCAGCGGGCGCTGGCGGTCCGCCTGGCCTGGCAGCGGCTGGATGAGGCGGCGCACGATGTGCTGGCCGAGGCGTTCTACACGCGGCTGGAGCCGACGGGCCGGCCGGACCACATGAAGGTGACGATCCAGGCGGAGCTGTTTAACCCGCTGGGCCGAGCGGCGTGGGTCACGCTGTCGCTGCCCGCGCCGCCGGCGGGCGTGGAGGTGATCACGCCCAAGCAGGAGATCGCCGCCCTGGCCCCCGCCGCACGGCAACTGGCCACGCTCAGCTACACCACGCTGATCGGCCCGGCCGCCGCGGGCAAGGCCACGGTGCCGCTGCGGCTGTCGGTGAACGGCCGGCCGCCGCGCATCTTGCCTGTGCATGTCCCCTTATTATTCAGCCACGCGGTGTCCCGGCCCATCGTTATCGACGGCAGCCTGAACGACTGGCCGGCGGCCCAGGGCAACGCCGCCGGCGATTTCCGCCTGGTGGGCCGCCGCGGCCGCGCCGAAAACGGGCTGGCGCGGCTGGGCACGACGGTCTTTGTGGCCAACGATGATCGCAACCTGTACCTGGCCTTTCGCTGCACGCAGCCGGCGGATGCACCGCTGACGGCTCGGCCGGCCAACGCCGTGCACTATGAGCAACTGCTGGCCACGGGGGAGGACCTGATCGAGGTGGTGCTCGACCCGGGCCGGCATGCCGCCGACAGCCAGGGGCTGTATCGCCTGGCCGTCAAGAGCAACGGCGTGCTGGTGGCCGGGCGCGGCGTGCCGCCGGCCGAGGGCGCCGCCCCCACCGGCGCGGCCGCCGAGGCTGACGCCTCCTGGGCCGCCGCCGCCCGCGTGGCCATCGCCCGCACGGGCGATGCGTGGATTGCCGAGCTGGCCATCCCGCTGGCGCCCTTCGGGGCGGCCGGCCAGGAGAAGATCTGGGGCGTCAATTTCATCCGGCACAGCACCGCCGGGGCGGAGAGTTCCAGTTGGTCCGAGGCGCCGCGCCACTTCTGGGACCTGCGCACGCTGGGCACGCTGATTCTGGATGGGTCGCCCGCACCGGCCGCAACGCCGGGCACGACAGCCGGGCCGAGCAATTGACGTGCGGGGTTTGAACGCCCAAGCATCAGCCCGCGCTGACGCAGATGGTGGTGAACGCCGAGGCGAACTGGCTGATCGTCAGCCGCAAGAGCCCATCGTAGGGATTGCTGTCATACGGGCGGCCGTCGATGCCCCAGGGGTTGTAGACCGTGACGAACAACTGGCCGCCGCTGGTGTCGACGGACATCACCGTGTACGCGTGACCGGTGACGATCGGGGCGACCTCGGCAAAGCCGCTGCCGGCCGTGACCGTGCGCCCGGCGGCCAGCTCGGCCTGCAGCGTGGAGTAGATCTGCGAATTGCTCTTGAGGCTGGTCTGCCAGCTCGTGCCGCCGGCGTTGGTCAAGTCGCTATAGACGTCGTTCATCCAGCCGCCGCCCAGGGCGATGTAACTGTTGAGCTCATCGCGGAAGACGGCGTACGCCTTCTCGACCAGCGGCACCCACACCTGGCCCTGGCCGCCCAGGCCGGCGTACGCCAGCGTGCCGCCCGGCATCACCGGCAGGTCGGCGTTGATGCGCACGTAGGCCTCGCGACCGTCGCGGTAGAAGCGCACGACATACGAGCCATCGCCCAGGGGGGCGATCATCTGCCGGATGACCTGGGGACTGGCATGGGCGTAGCCCGCCAGCGAGGCCAGGAAGTAGCAGTCGCCCACGGCGCCCTGTTCGATATCGCGGTACTGCGGCTGGCCGACGAAGAGCGGCCGGTCGGCAAAGTTGGCGTAGCCGGCGGCGGGTGCGCCGATGGCGGGATCGGGAATATTCTGTCCCGCGATTTCGAGCGAGACATAGCTCGCCGAATTCGGATCGTGCGTGATCGGCTGCTGGAATTCGGAAATACGATGCACGGCGCCGACGCGGCGTTCGGCGGCCGAAACGTTGACGATGGTGTCGGCGGCATCGCACCAGAAGCTGTCCAGCCCGGACCCGCCGATGAGGCGATCGGCCCCGCCGCCGACGCTGACGAGCAGATCCTCGCCCGCGCCGGCCTGAAGGATACTCCCGCCGGTGCCGGCGTCGTAGATCGCATCGTTGCCGTCGCCCAGGCGGATGAGCACCGGAATCGACACGCTGTGCGCCACCGTGACGACGTCGTCGCCGCCGAACGTGTCGATGGCGATCCGGGTGAACGCGCCGGCAAAGGCGCGAACCGCACCGCCGGTTTCCAGGGTGACCACGCCATCCTGCTGGCGCAGCGTGATGTGATCGGCGGCGCTGGTGCCGTTGATGACCAGCTCGTCCTGCCCATCCACAACCGTCGCCTCGGCCGTCACGGCCGTGCCGGGTGTATCCGTGCCGGTGCCATTCACGGGCGCTGCCGGCAGGACGTTTTGGCGCGCGGGCGCGGGCGGGGCAGGCGGATCGCCGGTCTGCGTGGAGATGGCCAGGCAATACGGGCCGGTCTGGCCGCTGGGTCCGGCTTGCACGTAATACACGCCCGCGGCCGCCACGCTGAAGGCGAACTCCTGGGCGGCAGCGCCGCCGCCATCGCCCGCGGCGGCCACGGCGTTGATGCGTTGACCGGCGGCATCAAGCACGGCAAGCGAGCCCGCGCCGGCCCCCAGGCCGGCCAGGCCGCTCACCGTTACGTGCATCGTTCCGGCCAGGCGGGCGGTCACGGCCAGCACGTCCACATCGCCGGGATAATCGATCCGGCCGCACCATCGGGCATTGCCCGCCCCATCCAGCGGCAGCGGCTGGGCGGTGGCCGGCGTGTTGCCGGCATCGTCGGTCGGCTCGCTGGTGGCGGTAAGGGTGTAGCGGCCGGCCTGGGCCGTCTGGCTGAGGATCGTCAACACCTGCCCCGCGGCAACGCGCAGGCGGACCAGGCTGTCGCTGGAGCCGCGATGCACATTGTCGTTCTGGGCCAGCAGGTTGCCGGCGCCGTCATACACCCAAAGGGCCGGATCGGCCGTCGGGTCGATGGCCTGGGCCAGCAACACCAGCCGCCCTTGCGCCGGGGCCACGAGGCGATACGCCGCGGGGGTGGCGGCGGGGGCGGAAATATTGAGCATCACGTCGCCGGCGGCCGGCACGTTCAGCGGGCAGGCGAGTGTGGCGACCGCGGGCGGCAACTGCGCCCACGCCCCGGCGGGCGAAGCGGCCGAAAGCAGCATCCGGGATTCCAGCGCCTCGTGCGGCCAGACCATCATGGCTCACCCTCGAATTACGGGCCGCCGCTCGGTGCGGCCGCCCGCCGCCTCCCCAGGCGGCCCAACCATGCCCCATGCCCCAATGCACAGGTGCGCCAAGCGCAACGTACGATTCACATTGACCCCGGCCAAATCCGCCGGTCGGGCGGCAGCCGCGCAAACGATGGGCGGGCGGCGACGTTTGGAGACTCCCCAAAAATGGCCATCCTCCGTAGAATGAACCCACATCTTGAAAAGGGCGCGACCTCCAGATACGCCACGAGAGCACTACATGAAGAATGCTAGCCGGCTTCGAGCCGCCAAGACCCAGTCCCAACCGCCGCAGTCTGCGCGCCGCCACGGGCGCGATGAGGCCATCGAGGCCAACCTGTATCGCACGCTGGTGGAAAAGTCCGACCGGGTCATCTTCACCATGCATCGAAGTGGCAGGCTTTTGTTTGTAAACGCCGCGGCCGCTAAGAACTTCAATATGCGGCCCGAGCAGTTGGTCGGGCAGAACCTGTGGAAGTTCTTCCCGCGCTCAATGTCGCGCCTCTATCGCGCCAACACCCGCAAGGTGCTGGAGACGATGCGACCGCTGACGGTCGCCGACCCCACGGTGCTTCTGGGCCGGCGGCGCTGGATGCGCATAACGATCCAGCCTCTGGCCAACCCGCGAACGGGCCAGTTCGACCGGGTCATGGTTATGGGCGGGGATATTACCGAACTGAAGGAGGCCGAGCTGGCGGCCCGCCGGAGCGAGCAGGCGCTGCGCGAGAGCGAGCAGCATCTCCGCGGAATCCTGGAGGCCTCGCGCGACGTTATCTACCGGCTGGACATCGCGACGTTGAAACACGATTACTTCAGCCCATCCTCCCAGGCCATCCTGGGCTTCAGCGCGAAGGAGTTGCAGCGGATGGGGCCACTTAATTATCTGGCCCGCATTCATCCCGAGGACCGAATCCTGGCCAAGCCTCTGCACGATTTCGCGACGAATGCATCGCAAGCCGCATTGCCGGATCAGCCACTTCTGTATCGCTTCAAGACCAAAGGCGGCCAGTATCGCTGGCTGAGCACCGCTCGTGCGGTCCAGAGGAACGCCGCGGGCGTTCCCCTCGCGATCATCGGCACCATCCGCGATGTCACCGAGCAGAAGCAGGCCGAGATCCGGCTGACGCAAAGCGAGGCCAACTACCGCTCGCTGGTCGAGAATTTGCGCGCCGCCATCTTCACCGTGGACTCTAAGGGCAAGATCCTGTTTTCCAATGCCGCTTCCGCCGCCATGATGGGCGTGACGCCGGCCCAACTGACCGGCCGCAACTTCTTCAAACTCTTCCCGGCGGCGGCGAGCCGGCGTTACCGCTCGTACCTGCGTCGGGTGTTTCAGTCCGACCAGGCGCTGTACGTGGTTGAGCAGGCCGTGCGGCGGGAAAAGCGGCTGTGGTTTGATGTGTCGCTCCAGCCGCTGCACGACGCGGCTACCGCCAGGCCCAACGCGGTGATGGTCGTGGCGCGCGACATCAGCGAGAGGCGGGAAGCGGAACTGGCCGCCCAGCAAGCCCAGCAGGCCCTGGCCGACAGCGAGCGCCGCTTCCGCGGGATTCTGGAAGCCTCGCAGGACGTGATGTGCCGGCTGGACTTGAAGACACTCAAATACGATTTCGTCAGCCCTGCCTGCCTCGACATCCTGGGGTATGAGCCTCAGGAGGTCCACGACTTTGGTTTTCATGGGTGGGTACGGCGCGTTCATCCCGAAGACCGCCACCTCGTCTCGCCCATTCTGAATCGCGCAGACAAGGACCCAATTGTGTCCCAGCAGCTTCAGTACCGCTTCCGAACCAAGTCCGGGCAGTACCGATGGCTGGACGTGGGGCGAGTAATCCAGCGCGATGCTCGGGGGCATCCGGCGACGATGATCGGAACCGTTCGAGATATCACCGAGATGCGCGAAGCGGAACTGGCCACCCGGCGGTCCCAACAGGCGCTGGCGGACAGCGAGCGCAGCATCCGCGGGATTCTGGAAGCCTCGCACGACATGATCTACCGGATAGACTTGAAGACGCTCAAGTACAATTTCATCAGCCCTGCCTGCCTCGACATCCTGGGGTATGACCCTCAGGAGGTCCGTGCCTTAGGATGTTTTCATGGGTGGCTAAGCCGCGTTCATCCCGAAGACCGCCACCTCGTCTTGCCCATCTGGAACCGCGCAGAGAAGGACCCGGCCAGGATCCAGCGGCTTGAGTATCGCTTCCGGACCAAGTCGGGGCAGTACCGATGGCTGAGCTCGTCGCGAACGACTCAGCGCGATGCTCGGGGGCATCCGCTGGCTATGGTCGGAACCGTTCGAGATATCACCGAGCTGCGCGAGGCGGAACTGGCGGCCCGCCAGGCCCAGCACCAGGGCATGGTGGCCCGCGACCAGGAGCGGCGGCGGCTGGCCGCCGACCTGCACGATTCGCTGGGCCAGGGGCTGGTCCTGCTGCGGCTCAAGCTGCAGCGCACGCTGGAAGACGGCGCCGGCGCGCTGGATGAAGCCCAGATGCGGGAACTGGCCGACACCATCCGGACCTGCGGCCAACTGGTCCAGGAAGTGCGCGGTCTGTGCCAGGGTCTGTATCCGCCGACGCTGGAATCGCTGGGCCTGCCGGCGGCGCTGCGGGGGTTGGCCCGCGACTTTGCCGGCTCGGCCGATGTGACCATCGATTGCCCCGCCCACCTGGAGAACCAGCGGCTCAAAGGCGAGCAGGAAATCGCCCTGTTCCGCATCGCCCAGGAGGCGTTGCAGAACGCCGTCCGCCACGGGCGGGCGCATCACGTGCAAGTCCGTCTGACCCGCCGCCATGGCCAGGTGCGGATGTGCGTCAGTGACGATGGCGCCGGCTTTGACACCCGCCAGATGAGCAAGGGCCTGGGCCTGCGCGTCATGGCCGAACGCGCCAAGTCGCTGGGCGGGCAGCTCACCGTCGGCTCTGAAAAACGCAATACCCGGGTCTGTGTGGAGATTCCGCTTGGGGGGCAGGTGCGGAGCAAGAACAAAGAGAACACAAAGATCACGAAGATCACGAAGGACACGAAGAAGGCAAGAAAGAGAAGAAAGTTAACAACAGGAAAAGAGTGACGTCCAATTCGGCGTCGGCCTCTCTCTTGCCTTTACGCTTGCCTTTACTCTTCCTTCTCCTTCGTGCCCTTTGTGATCTTTGTGGTCTTTGTGTCTGCCGTTTTCTTCTTACGTGCTGCTACGCCCCCATCGCCGCCGCCAGATCCGCCTGGGGCGTGGTGATGGGCTGGAGATTGAACTTATCCACCAGCACGCCGAGCATGGCCGGCGTGACAAAGGCGGGCAGGGTCGGGCCCAGCCGCATGTCGCGAATGCCCAGGTGCAGCAGCGACAGCAGGATGACCACCGCCTTTTGCTCGAACCAGGACAGGATGAACGACAGCGGCAGATCGTTCACGCCGCAGTTGAACGCTTTGGCCAGCGCCAGGGCGATCTGCACCGCCGAATAGGCATCGTTGCACTGGCCCACATCCAGCAGCCGCGGAATGCCGCCGATGTCGCCGAAGGGTAGCTTGTTGAAGCGGTATTTTCCGCAGGCCAGCGTGAGGATAACGCAATCATCGGGGACATTTTCGGCAAATTCGGTGTAATAGTTGCGGCCCGGCTTGGCGCCGTCGCAGCCGCCGATGAGGAAGAAGCGGCGGATCTGGCCGGCCTTGACGGCCGCGATGACCTTGTCCGCCACGCCCAAGACCGCGTCGTGCCCGAAGCCGACCAGGATCGTCTTTTCGGGTCCATCTTCGGTAAAGCCAGGCGCCTTGAGCGCCGCATCGATGACCGGGGCGAAGTTGCGATCGGCGATATGCCGCACGCCCGGCCAGGCCGCCAGGCCGCTGGTAAAGAGGCGCTCGCGGTAGCTGTCCTTGGGCCTTTGCAGGCAGTTGGTGGTCATCAGGATGGCGCCGGGGAATTCATCGAATTCCTTGCGCTGGTCCTGCCACGCGCCGCCGAAATTGCCCACCAGGTGCTTGTAGGCCTTCAGGCCCGGATAGCCGTGCGCCGGCAGCATTTCGCTGTGCGTGTACACGTTGATGCCGCGTCCGGCGGTCTGCTTGAGCAGCTCTTCCAGGTCCTTCATGTCATGCCCGGAGACCACGATGGCCTTGCCCTTGACCGGCGTGATGCGCACGGCCGTGGGTGTGGGCTTGCCGTAATGCTCGATGTGGCCCGCGTTGAGCAGGCCCATGGCGGTGATGTTCACCTCCCCGCAGCGCAGGCACAGCTCCAGCAGCTTGTCGGCCGCCGGGGCGCCCTCGGCCAGGTAATCCAGCGCCTCGTGGAAGAAGGCGAAGACCTTGGGGTCTTCCTTGCCCAGGATCTGCGCGTGATCGGCGTATGCGGCCATGCCCTTAAGGCCGTACGTGAGCAGTTCCTGGAGGCCCGTCACATCCGCCCCCAGCGCATTTCGCCGCGGCTCGATGCCCACCTGGCGGCCCTGGTCCAACAGGCCCGCCAGGTCGGCGGCCGGTTGGGCGTTGACGGGGCAGGCGGGAGTCTCGGCTTTGACGCCGGCCGCAGCGGCGGCCTTCTCGTACATCGCGCGGGCGCGCTGGCGCACCTGCGGTGCACGACGAATGATGCCGGCGATGCGCTGCGAGTCGAAGTTCACGTTCGTGACCGTGGTGAAGAGCGCCTCGATGATGAACAGATCCACCTCGCGGTCGCGCGCGCCCAGCGTGGCGGCACGATGCGCGAAAATGGAGATTCCCTTGGCCGCGTGCATCAGCAGGTCCTGGAGAATCGCCGTCTGGGGATCTTTTCCGCAAACGCCCATGGCTGTGCAGCCGGTGCCCTTGGCCGTCTGCTCGCACTGATAGCAAAACATCTCGGTCACTGGAGAATCTCCTTGCAGGAAGGTTACACAACCAGGAATTGCATCCGCCGCGGCGGCGGCTGATTACACTTTAGGCCCTGGCGCGGTCGGCCCCGACGGGCTCGCCCTCGCCTCGGCGCTTCACCAGCGGCGCCAGGTCGGCCAGCCGCGTCTTGGCCAACTGCTCGCGGACCATATGGTGCACATCCCGCAGCAGCGACTCCATCACGCACGTGCCCGGCTCGCACATGTGCTCGCCCAGCAGGCAGGTGTTCTCATCCAGCGGGCCATCCACGGCCGTATGGATGTCCAGCAAGGTCACCTGCGCCGGGTCGCACGAGAGCACAAAACCGCCCTTGGGCCCGCGCCGCGATGCCAGCAGCCCCAGCCGCGCCAGCCGCTGGAGCACCTTGGCCAGATGCGCCTCGCTCACGTGGAACGTCGCCGCCAGGTCCGCCGCCGAGACCGGCCGATCGCTGGAAGAGTTCACCAGGTAGGCCATGGCATGAAACGCCAGCACGTACGCTTCCGAGATTCTCAATAGTCCAGCCATTGGTCGATTCTTCCTATTTAGGAATAACTGTACTTGATTGCCTGAACACTGTCAAGCCTCACCTGCGCTTGTCTTGTTGTTCCTGCGCTATAGACGCAACTCCCCCTGCAACATGCCACCGCCCCGCGGCCACACAATGTCCACGGCCTGCGGCCCATCCCCATCTTCTGCAATAACTGATTTCCCTACAGGCTCTTAGCGGCGTCTAGCACTTCGTTGTAATTGGGCTCGTGACTGATCTCCTCGACAATCTGGCGGTAGCGGAGCACGCCGGCGGCATCGACCAGAAAGAGCGATCGGGCCAGCAGGCGAAGCTCCTTGATGAGCACGCCATACGCGCGGCCGAAAGAGCCCTCGCGGTGGTCGCTAAGCGTGCGTATGTTGCTTACACCCACGGAGTTGCACCAGCGGGACTGGGCGAAAGGCAGGTCCATGCTCACCGTCAGGATTTGCACATTGGGCCCGATTCTCGCCGCCTCTTTGTCAAACCGGCGGGTTTCGATATCGCACACGCTGGTGTCCAGGCTGGGGACCGCGCTGATGATGATCTTCTTATTCTTGCCAAAGAAGTCGCTCAAGTGCACCACCGAGCCGTCGTTGGCGACCAGCTCGGCATCCGGCGCCGGCCGGCCGATTTCGGGCAATTCGCCAACCAGAGTCAGCGGCTTACTTTTGAATGTCACTTGTGCCGTCTGCGTTGCCATGGTCGTTCCCTCAGCTCCGCCCCGTGCGGCCGACGCCGACAGGCGCCGCCATAAAACCGCATAAGTAACGGATTAATTAAGTATAGCGGACTCGGAAAGGTCCATCCACCAAAGCCGGAGCACGGACAAGAACGTTTAGCATAAATAGCTTGTTGACTTGAGCTTGTGATCTGAAAAGGTTATCGCCGCCCCACCAGGTGCTTGGCTTTTTGTCCACCGGCCAAGCTGGCCAGCAGGCGGCAGGTGGTCAACTTGACCACCTGGATTCTCAAGCCCCCCGAACTGGGCCTGATAGTCACGTGGTCGACTCGACCACGTGAATCAATTGAATCGGGTCACGGCGGGACTGGCCGCATCGGACATGCCGCGCGCCTGGCCGGTAGCCCCGCCACTGCCGCCCTCGCGACCGCGCCAGCTTCCGTTGCGGCGCGCGGCGGAGGCCGGCTTGCCGCGGAAGATGACGTTATCTTCGCCCAGCGATTTCTCCAGCCGCCGCATCAGGACTTGCTTGGGGCTGACGAACCACTGCGAATCCGCCCGCACCCACGCCTCCAGGTGCGGCTGGCTGGCCGGGTGCAGGCGAAGCTCGACCGGGCAACTGCCGCGGAAGGCCAGCAGCACATCCCGCAGCTCTTGCAGCCGCGCCGAATCGTTCAGCACCGCATCCAGCTTCAGTTCCACGCTGCCGGTGAGTTGTTCGGCGGCCTGGGCGATGGGAATGACGTCGTCGACGACGATATTGGGCTCTTCCCGCCGGCGGTCGACCGTGCCCAAGAGAAAAACCATCGCCTCGGGCTCCAGCAGATGGCCGACACGCTCGAAGGCATCGCTGAAAATGACGCATTCGGCCGAGCCGGTCAGATCCTCGACGGTCAGCATGGCCATCTTCTGCCCCGCCGATCGGCCCTGGCGGACCAGCCGCGGCCGCACCTGGCTGACCATGCAGCCGATGGTCACCGCGGCCCCATCGGCCAGATCACGCAGGAGGGCCAACTTGCTGTTGCCCAAATTGTCCAGCTCGCGGCCGTAACTGGTCAGGGGGTGCGAGGTGATGTAGAAGCCCAACGTCTCTTTTTCCGCCGCCAGCAGGCGGGCCTCGGTCCACGGCTCGACATTGGGGAACTGCGGCCGGCTGCGCCCGCCCGGGCCGGTCTCGAAGGAGTCGAAGAAGCTCATCTGGCCGCTGCGCCGGTCGGCGGCCTGCTGTTGGCCGTGCTGAATGGCGCCATCCAGCGCGGCCATCATGGCGGCGCGGTGCGCGCCCATGCCGTCAAACGCGCCGCACTTGATCAGGGCCTCCAGCGTGGCGCGGTTCACCGCCCGCAGGTCGGCGTGCTCGCAGAAGTGGTACAGGTCCTCGAACTTGCCGGCCTCGGCGCGGCTGGCCAGGATCGCCTCGACCGCCTTGTCGCCCACGCCCTTGATGCCCGCCAGCCCGAACAGGATGCCCTGGCCCACCACGGTGAAATCCGCCGCCGACTGGTTGATGCTGGGCGGCCCCACCTTGATGCCCATCACGTCGCACTCGTCGAGATACTGGTTGAGCTTGTCCGTATCGGAGGCCTCGAACGTGAGCGTGGCGGCCATGAACTGGCGCGGATGGTGCACTTTAAACCACGCGCTCTGGTAGGCCACGATCGCATACCGCGTGGAGTGGGCCTTGTTAAAGCCGTAGCCGGCGAATTTCAGGATCAGCTCGAACAGCCGGTCGGCATCGGCCTCGGCAATGCCGTTGGCCTTGGCGCCGGCCAGGAAATTCGGCCGCTCGGCGGCGATGGTGGATTGCTTCTTCTTGGAAATCGCCTTGATCAACGTCAGCGCGCGGTTCAGCGGCAGCTGGCCCAGGCGATTGAGCACCTGCATGACCTGTTCCTGGTAGGCCATGATGCCGTACGTCTCGGCCAGGATGTCATCCACCAGGGCGTGCAGGCTGGGCACGCTCTCGCGGCCCAGCTTGCGGTTGATATAGGTGGGGATCAGCTCCATCGGCCCGGGCCGGTACATGGCGTTGGCGGCGATGAGGTCCTCGATCCGCTCGGGCCGCATCTGCATCAGCACGTTCCGCATGCCGCCGGATTCAAACTGGAAAATGCCCGCCGTGCGGCCCTCGGAGAACATGGCGTAAACCGCCGGATCATCCAGCGGCAACGTCTCCGGGTCGATATCCTCGCCGGTATGCTGGTGCACCAGCTCCCGCGCCCGCTGGATGATCGTCAGCGTCCGCAGGCCCAGGAAGTCCATCTTCATCAGGCCGATCTTGTCGCACGTGGGACCATCCCACTGCGTGATGGCGTCGGGGCTGTTGGCCTGGCGGCACAGCGGAACAATCTCCTCCAGCGGCTGCGACGCGATGACCACGCCGGCCGCGTGCACGCCCGCGTGGCGGGCCAGGCCTTCAAGCTGCCGGGCATGGTCAAAGACGGCGCGGACGCGGGCATCGCTTTCCACCAGTTTTCGCAGGTCCGGCTCGGCCTCCAGGGCCGAATCGAGCGTGATGTGCAGGGCATCGGGCACGAGCTTGCAGATGCGATCCACATCCGCCAGCGGCATGCCCAGCACGCGGCCCACATCGCGGATGGCGGCGCGGGCCTTGAGCGTGCCGTAGGTGATAATCTGCGCCACGTGGCCGTACTTCTGGCGGACGTACTCGATGATCCGCCCGCGGCCTTCCTGGCACATGTCGATATCCATATCGGGCGCTTCTTTGCGCTGCGGATCGGTGAAACGCTCGAAAAGCAGCCCGTACTTGATCGGGTCCAGGTCGGAAATCCCCAGCGTGTAGCCCAGCAGTGTGGCCACGCCGCTGCCGCGCGGGGCGGCGGGAATGCTGTTCTGCCGGGCGTACTGCACGAAATCGTGCACGATGAGAAAGTACGAGCTGTAGCCCTTCTCGGCGATGACCTTCAGTTCCCACTCCAGCCGCTCGGCGTAATTCGCGGGGACGCCCCCCGGCATGCGGCGGCTAAGTCCCGCACGGGCCAGCTCGGCCAGGTATTCATCATCGCTCTTGCCGGCCGGCGTGGGGAACTGCGGCAGGTGCGACTGTTTGAAGTCGAGCTTCAACTCGCACATCTCGGCGATCTTCAGCGTACTGTCCGCCGCCTGCGGCCAGCGCGCCAGGGCCTGGCGCATCTCCGCGGGGCTTTTCAGATACAGCTCCGGCGGATACGCCTCGCCCAGCGTGCCCTCGCCCAGGGTCTTGCCGGTGGAAATGCAGCACAGCACCTCGTGGCTGGGCTTGTGGCCGCGGGTAAGGAAGTGCACGTCATTCGTGCCGACCAGGGGGATATCCAGCTCAGCGGCCAGCTCAACCAGCATCGGGTTGACCTCGGTCTGCTGGTCGATGCCCTGGTTTTGAAGCTCGATATAGAACCGCTCGGGGCCGAAGATCTCGCGGTATGTCGCCGCCAGTTTCTTCGCCCGCTCCTTCTGCCCGGAGAGCAGCGCCGTCGGAATCTCGCCGCCCAGGCAGGCGGTCGTGGCGATCAACCCTTCGCTGAACTGGGCGAGCAGGTCGTTATCGATCCGCGGCCGGTAATAGAAACCCTCCAGGTACGCCCGGCTGGACAGGCGAATGAGATTGGCGAATCCCTTGGCGTTCATCGCCAGAAGGATCAGGTGGAAGCTGGCCTCGGAAATATTGCCCGCGGAGCGATCGAACCGATTGGTCGGCGCGACATACGCTTCCATGCCGAGGATCGGCTTGACTCCCGCCTCGCGGCAGGCGTTGTAAAACTCCACCGCGCCGAACAGATTTCCATGATCCGTCAGCGCCAGCGCCTCCATGCCCAACATCTTGGCCTGCTTTGCCAGCGCCTCCACCTTGCTGCCGCCATCGAGCAGGGAGTAGTGCGAGTGAACGTGAAGATGTACGAACCCATCCGTGGCTGCCATGGCCTCTAATCTCTTTCTTCAATCGCAAATCGCAAATCAAAAATCGCAAATCGTCCTTCGACAGGCTCAGGCCATCGCTCACTCCTCCATCGATTCGAGAATCCGCAGATAGCTTCCAAACCGATTCGACGGGATTGTCCCGGCCGCCACGGCGGCCTGCACGGCGCACTCGGGCTCGTGCGTGTGCGTGCAGTTCTTAAAGTGGCAGTGGGCGGCAAAAGGCTCGAACTCGGGGAAGTACCAGGGCAGTTCAGCGGCGCCGATTTCGATGCCCAACTCGCGAATGCCGGGCGTGTCGACAACCCGGCCGCCGAAGGGCAGCTCGTAAAGCGTGGCGGCGGAGGTCGTGTGCCTTCCCCGGCTGTCGTGATAGCGAACCTCGCGCGTCGTCAGGTTCAGCGCGGGCATCAGGGCGTTCAGGAGGCTGCTCTTGCCCACGCCGCTGACCCCGGCCAGAACGCTGGCGCGCCCGGCCAGCAGGCCCCGCACGTCGTCCAGCCCCAACCCCGTGGCGGCCGAGCAGGCCACCCAGCGCATGCCGAGCTGGGCGTACTCGTCCATGAGCCCCTGGTCCACCTCGCCCAGGTCGATCTTGTTCATCACCGCCACCAGCGGCAGCTCGCCGCGCTCGGCGATGATGAGGTAGCGGTCCAGCAGCCGGCGGCGCACCGGCGGCTGCGCGACGGAAGCCACCACCACGAGCTGGTCCATGTTGGCGGCGATGACCTTCTCGAAAACGTGCGTTTCGTATTCATCCCGCCGCTTGTTCCGCATGGTCTGCGGCCGCGACAAAGCCGTGCGCCGCGGACCGCGCTGGAGGATCAGGGCGTCGACCCGGCTGCGGTCCAGGTCGCGCTGGCCGCCCTGGATCTGGCCGGAGGTCTCGGGCATCAGTTGCACCGTCACCTCATCGCCCACGGCCAGGGCGCTGGAATGCGGGGGCGGGCGAAACGTGCCGGCCAGGCCGCACATCAGGCCGGGGTAGTCGGCGGTGCGGACGATGGCCCCGCCGGGATAAAGCTGCACCACAATCCCGATTACCTGGCTGCCGGGCACGTCGGTAGCGGACTGGACGGCGGAATAGATGGCGGCATCCTGCTCCTGACCGGGCAGGCGGATGCGGCGCTGCGTCAGCCGCCGATGCGTTTCGGCATTGTCGCTGGTGGTGTGACCCTCGCGGTGCCACCGCTCCCAGTCCTTGGGTCGATGCCGGCTCTTTCCCTTGCGTTTGGCCATAAGCTCCGCAAATGGTAACATGGGTCGTCGGACGGATTTTCCCGTCCGCATCATCGCCGATCAAGCCATGGTTTTTGCGCTGAAAATTCTGGCCGGTGCGGCCGCCGGGCTGGCGGCGGGGCTGCTCATGGCCCGCTCGACGGTTTGCGCCAGCAAGCAATGCGACATTCGCCAGCGCCGCTGGCCCAGTGTGATTGGCGGCGGCGTCTTCGGCGCTGCCGCCGGGTATTGGTGGGCGAGCCGGACGGGGTGAAGGTAAGTGTATGGTATATACCATACACTTATATCCAGGCGGGTTCAACTGAGGAATCTCCCCAGTTGCGGCGTTCTGACTCCAGTTCATATCCTGGTGCCAAGAATAAGTGTATTGCATATGCCATACACATATCGCGAGGGTCAGACCGTGCCGGCGGTAGCCTTGCCGGCTGTCAAAACCTATCATGCAGAGTCATGACCTCGGCAGCCACGAAATCTCCGGCAGTGGTGCTTCTTTCGGGCGGTTTGGACTCGGCCACGACGCTGGCCGCAGCCGTCGCCGAGGGCTACCGCTGCCACGCGCTGACCTTCGATTACGGCCAGCGGCACCGCTTTGAGCTGGCGGCGGCGGCCCGGGTGGCCAAGGCACTGGGGGCGGCGGATCACCGCGTCGTGCGGCTGGATCTGACGGCGGCGGCCGGCTTTGGCGGCTCAGCGCTGACCGATGCCATCGAGGTGCCCAAGGCCGAGTACGCGCAGGTGCAGCCGGCGGCAGCGGGAATTCCGGTTACGTATGTGCCGGCGCGGAACACGATCTTTCTCTCCATCGCCCTGGGGTATGCCGAAAAGCTCGCGGCCTTTGACATTTTCCTGGGCGTCAACGCCGTGGACTACAGCGGCTATCCCGACTGCCGGCCGGCGTTTATCGAGGCCTTTGAGCGCCTGGCCAATCTCGCCACCGCCGCCGCCGTGACCGGCAAGGGCCAGTTCCACATCCGCGCGCCGTTGATCCACCTGACCAAGGGGCAGATCATCCAGAAGGGCCTGGCCCTGGGGGTGGACTACGGCCTGACACACAGTTGCTACGACCCCGACATGAAAGGCCGGCCCTGCGGCCGCTGCGACAGTTGCCGCATCCGCCGCGCAGGCTTTGAAGCGGCCGGGGCGGTCGACCCTTTGCCCTATCCGGGGGGCACGTAAGAAGAAAACGGCGCAACACAAAGATCACAAAGATCACAAAGAACACGAAGAAGAAATTTGAGTAAAAGCGAAGCGGGAAGTTAGGACTTTTTAGCTCTCTTGCCGTTCTTTGTGTTCTTCGTGGGCCTTGGTGATCTTTGTGTATGCCGTTTATCGGCTTATGTGCCTCCACCCCCGAGGACCTGCCGGAACGGGGCGACTTCGGTTACAATAGATTTGTGCGGCACTTACATAAGACTGGGGAAAGACCATGTTTGAGACCATGAACAAGTTGATGCTGGCGGGCCTGGGCGCCTTGTCGATGACACGGGAGCGGGCGGAGAAGATCTTCGACGAGTACGTCCAGCGCGGCGAGGCCGCCAAGGCCGACCGCGAGGGTTTTGTCCGCGACCTGCTCGACTCGGCCGATCGGGCCCGCGAGGACCTGGCGCGGGTCATCCGCAGCCAGCTTCGCCAGGTGGTGGATGAGATGAACCTGGCGACGCGCGAGGATCTCGCCCGCCTCCAGGCCCGGCTGGACGAGTTGCTGCCCCGCGGCTGATGGCCGGCCGTGCCCGGTTGCCGGCGCGGCGCAAAGTTTTGGTGGCAGTTCCCGCGGGCTTCCGGCCGGCATCGGTCGCGTCTGCGGGAGCGGTCGATCCATTGGTTGCCTGCAACAGCGCGACACGAAGACCACAAAGAGCACGAAGATCACAAAGAAGACAGAGATTAACTGCGGGAAAAAGGCGCATCACGAAAAGGTCTTATTAAAGACTTTCTTCGCTTTTTTTCGTGTTCTTCGTAGTCTTTGTGATCTTTGTGTTGGCCTTTTTCCCTGTGCACTGGACCCTGCGCGGCCCGCCGCGGTTTGTGCGACATGAGATTTCGAATCGCCGACAAGATGGGGCACCTGCGCCGCTACCGGCACATCCTGGCGGTGCTGATGAAGTACGGCTTCGACGAAGTAGTCGATGCCCTCCGCCGCCGGCTTACGTTGCGCCTGGGCGCCCGCGCGGTGCCCATGCACGTTCGGCGCGCCGCCGTGGGGCGTTCGCGGCCGCAGCGCGTGCGGCTGGCGCTGGCCGAGCTGGGGCCGACGTTCGTCAAGCTGGGCCAACTGCTCTCCACCCGCCCGGACATGATTCCGCCGGAATACGTGGCCGAGCTGGAACTGCTCCAGGACCGCGTGGCGCCGGCGAATTTCACCGCCATCCGCCGCAGCGTGGAGGCCGAGTTGAAGGGCTCGCTGGAGATGATCTTCCTGCGCTTCGACGCCGAGCCCTTAGCGGCGGCCAGCATCGCCCAGGTGCACCGGGCGACGTTGCGCGATGGCACGTTGGTGGTGGTGAAGGTCCGCCGGCCGGGCATCGTGCAGGCGATCACCGTCGAGTCGGAAATCCTGCTGGAACTGGCCGGCCTGATCAAGGCCACGCTGGGGCCCGATGAGACCATCGACCCGGTGCTCATGGTGCAGGAATTTACGGCGGCGGTGACCAAGGAGGTGCATCTCAGCAACGAGGCCCGCAACCTCCACCGCTTCGCCCGCAACTTCGCCGATGACCCCACGGTGCGAATTCCCAAGCTGTACGGCGAGTACTGCACCGACGCCGTGCTGACGATGGAGTACATCGACGGCATCAAGTGCAACGATATTCCCGCGCTGGAGGCGGCCGGGTTGGACCGCAAGCTGATCGCCTCGCGCGGGGCCAAGTTCATCCTGCGCCAGCTCTTCGATTTTGGCTTCTTCCACACCGATCCGCACCCGGGCAACCTGTTCATCCTGCCGGGCAACGTGCTGGCCCCGCTGGATTTCGGCCAGGCGGCCAGGCTGACGGGCGACAACCGGCAACTGATGGGCGAGATGGTGCTGTCCGTCAGCGACAGCGATGCCGAGCGGATGGTGCACGCCCTTTCCCGCGCTGGGCTGGTGGGCGAGCGGACCAACGTCTCGGCCCTCACCGCCGACCTGGAGGATATGCTCCAGAGCTACGCGGACCTGCCGCTGAAGGACATTCCCATCGGCCGGGCCATCGCCCAGGCCTTCGACATCATGCGGCACCACCGGATCCGCCCGCCGGCCGAATTCACGCTCATGCTCAAGAGCCTGATGACCATCGAGAGCATGGCCAAGATGCTGGATGCGGATTTCCAGCTCATCGAGCACCTGCGGCCGTACGCCCGGCGGATCTCGCTGGAGCGGATGGACCCGCGGCGCGTGGCCCGGCAGGGCCAGCGTTTTCTGCGCGAATTGTTGGATGTGGCCGCCGCCATGCCGGAGCAGGTTTCGGCGATCATGAGCCGGCTGCGCCGCGGGCAGATCGACCTGCACGTGCAGCACGAGCACCTGGAGAACCTGGTGCACACGCTGGACCGCGCATCAAACCGCATCGCCTTCGGGCTCATCATCGCCGGGGCGGTCGTCGCCTCCAGCCTCCTGGTGACCCAGGGCGGGCAGCGCGAACTTCTGGGCGTGGTGCGCATCGAGACGCTGGGCATCTTCGGCTATCTCATCGCGGCGCTGCTGGGGCTGTGGCTGCTGTTTTCCATCCTGAGAAGTCGAAAACTCTGAATGTGTTTGAGATGGAATCTATCTGGTTCCGATGGAAGGCAGGGGCAAAGGAGTGAGCAGGTAGAACTCGTCGTCGCTGATGCAGTCGGAATCACGCAGATGCAGGTTTTGGCGCAGTTGGTCAATCTGTTCGGGTTGGACCGCGTAGCAAAGGACTTGCTCCAGATTGCACCGCCAAACCCCCGTTTGGCGCCCTGGAAGGTACATAGGCTCCTTCCTTTCGCGAAGCTTGTTATCGCGGAGCGAAGTAAACACAACAGCGTGTTCTTCTGGGATTCCCTCGGAATCTTCTATAAATGCGTCCAGGCCCACGGCGCTATGTTGCCGTTTTGTGTATTTCTCAAGCACAAACACCAGGTTCTCAAAGCAAATGGGCCCGCCGACTGCTGGAGAAAGACGAGGGTGATAATCCTGTCCGGGAATCGATGCCGCCAGACGTTTAGCCAAAGCGATAAACGCCTCAGGCCCGAATGCCATCAACTTAGTCT
>PMYD01000165.1 GCA_003171335.1 Phycisphaerales bacterium | reverse complement strand
GCAGCTTAAGTTGATGGCATTCGTGTCTCTCCTTATTAAGGACGCACACGAAACTGGCACTCCGTGTGCATAATTCTGAAAAAAATCTGCTAAGTACACTCCAACTGCCCCTACAGACGGAACAAATCGGAAAAATCCGGGCGCGAAATCGGAAAAACCCGAGGCACTCTTAAGGACCGCGCGGCTACGCAAAAATGGCACTTACAGCAATTCCGGCTTGGAGGACCGCAATGGGTAGAGGAATCTCCCCCTCCATATAGTACGTACACGAAACCGCCTCGGAATATGCGCGAAGGCGAGAAATCTTTCTAATTTCACTCCAACTTGGCCCCATAGTTGGAGTTACGCGGCTCGGCCCGGAAAAGTGCCACCTTACATCAGCTTCTGACCTGGCTCACTCTCTCGCGGCGCCACCATCGGTTCGGGATTTTTTTTCTGCCCGATCTTGGCTTCCGCACCTGCCAGCAGCCGGCGGATGTTGGCGCGGTGGCGATACACCACCAGGGCCGCCATCGCCATGGCGAAAATCAGCAGCGGCAAGGCTTTAGATAACGGCATGCCCACCAGCACACAGTTGGCCACGAACAGCGGCGAGAACGCAATGGCCGCGATGATCGAGCCCAGAGAGATGTACCGCCAGATCAGTGTCACAATAATCCAGACGGCGAACGCCGCCAAGCCTGGCAATGTCAGGTACGGCCAGAAGCCCAGCAAGGTCCCCAGCGATGTGGCCACGCCCTTGCCGCCGCGGAAGCCCAGCCAGAAGCTGAAGATATGGCCGAGAATGCAGCCCATGGCGACCAGAATCCAGGCCATTTGCTCGCCGGTTGTCAGGCCGCCGGTGCGGAGGATCAGCCCGGCGGCCAGCACGGGCAAGAGCCCCTTGAGCACATCCAGGGCGAAGCACAGATAGCCCAGCGGCCTGCCCAGCACGCGGGCCACATTGGTCGCCCCGACATTGCCGCTGCCCGTGCGGCGGAGGTCCGTGCCCTTGGCGCGGCCGATCAGGTAGCCAAAGGGAATCGACCCGGCCAGGTAGCCGGCCAGGGGCATGGCAACCCACTGAATGAGCGGGTGAATCATCATTTTCCTGCAATCTCCTGGTACACCGACAGCAGCTCATCCACGTGCCGCCGCACGCTTACGCGAGCGGCAAGCCGGCGGCACGCTTCCGCATAGTCGGCTCGGCGAGCCGGCTCGGCCAGCGTGCCCATGGCGGCGGCGATTTCCCGCCGGCTGCGCGGGCCTTCCACGACGATGCCCGCCCCCTCGGCGAGGATCTCCGCCGCCCCGTTGTAGCGGGTGGTGATGGCGGGCAGGCCGCTGGCGACGGCCTCCAAAATCACCCGACTGCACGGGTCGTACCAGCTCAGCAGGATCACCGCATCGGCGGCGGCGTACAGGGCGGCCATATCCGCCGCCGGCGGCAGGAAAACCACCTGCCCCGCCAGGCCCATGGCGGAGATGACGCGCTGGTAACCCGAATCATCCTGGCAGCCCAGGACCACCAGATAGGCGCTGGCGCCTCGTTCATCGCGGCGATGGAACTGGGCGAAGGCCTGGGCCGCCTCCAACACGCCTTTCAGCTCGTAATTGGTCGCCGGGCAGAGCATGACGAAGGCCTCGCGCCCCACGCCCCACTGCCGGCGAAGATCGAGCCCGGCGGCTGTGGACGCCGGCTCAATCTCGGCGGCATTAAAGATGGTGCGCACGCGCTGCGTGCGGCCGTAGAAGCATTCAATCTCGCGGGCCACCATATCGCTGACCGGCAGGCACCAGGTTTGCGGGTCGGCCATCACTTGCACCTCCAGCCGCCCCAAAAGCGCCCGCAGCCGGTTGAGCGGCCAGATGATTTTTCGCAGCGGCCGCAGCAGCGGATTGAGCCGGCGCAGGTGGCCTGCCCGCAGCCCCGGCAAGGTCCCGCCGCGAAGCTGGTAGATGTTCGCCCCCGGCAGGGGGAACATGGCGTGCGCGATGTCGTGCCGTCGCCGGGCGATCTCCTGCTGGGCGGCCGCCACAAACCGCGACAGGGCCAGCGTGCGCAGGCCGGGAATTCGCCCCAGAGGAACGACCTCATAGGCACGGTCGGCCGGCTGGCTGCCAGCCATGCAGACCACCTGCACGGCATGGCCGCGTGCGGCCAGCTCGCGGGCGATCTGCGCGGTAGAGCGCTCCCGCCCGCCGCGGCTGGGATTGAATTGCTCGATATAAAGGCCAATGCGCAACGCGTGCTGCTCCCAGGTCTCTGTCACACATCACGTGATGGGTGCCGTTCTGCTCATGGCCGAGACGCCTGTGATGCGGCCAGCCGCCGAATCGCCCTACGGTGCCCCGCCCAGCTTCGGATGTCAATCAGCCAGCACACCCAGAGGGGCAGCCGGCGGCCAAGTTGCCGCTCGTAGGCGGCGATGACGCCGCTCCAGTGGCGGTGCACCCAGGCCGAATCCAGCGACTGTTTCAGACCCGCCAAGTCCTTCGCCCGCCAGCGCCACTTTCGCCAGCGCGGGCGAAAGACGCGGGCCATGTCGATGAGATAGAGGTTGAACCGCCGGTCAGGGGTTTTGGCAGCGGGGCCGGTTGGATCACAGACATCGCAGAAGATATGCGCCGTGTAGAAATCCCGATGCGCCAGTCCCGCCGCCTGCAGCCGGCCGGCCAGCATGCCCAGGCCGTCGGCCAGTTCGGCCATGGCGCCGGCATCCTGGGAAAATCGCTCCAGCAGATTGCCCATGCAGCGCGACAAGGCTTCGCCCGGTACGGCGGTCACAATCACAAATCCGCCCGCCGGTCCGACGCCCATGCCGACCGGCTCCATGGTCGCCACGCCCGCACGGCGCACCTCCGCCAGGGCCGACCACTCGCGGATGGCCGGCCCATTGGTCTTGTATCGCTTGAGGTACAGCTCCGCCGGCCCGCCGTCTGGCCAGTCCAGGCGCAGGCGAATCCGCTCCCGCCCGGCGAGGCCCGGCTTGTCCAGTCGCAGCCCCTGGCGGCAGGCCATGACCGACTCGTAGTTCGCCAGGCCGGCCCGCTCCAGCAGCGGCCCAAACGCCGGTACAAAATCGGCCCGGCCCACACTGGCGCTGGGCCCGCTCACGCCTGCACCTCTCGGCCGTCAGGGCAGCGGCCCAGCCGCAGCAGTTCCTCCGCGGCGGCGAGCACCTGCTGGGGCGTGATTTGCAGCATGCACTGCTGGTACCGGGGGCCTTTCAGCGGGCAGGCTTTCTTCTGGCACGACGAGCAGGGCACATCCACACGGATCATGCGCTCGCGGTCGTAGTTGATGGTGGTCCACGCCGGATCGGTGGGCCCGAAAAGCGTCACGACGCCCGCCCCCAGCGCCGCGGCAATGTGGCGCGGACCCGTGTCGCCGGTGATCATCAGCGTGGCCCGCGCGGTCAGCGCCTTGAGCAGACCCAGCGATGGACCGGTGCGGGCCAGGTTGACGGCCGGGGGGTGTCGCATCGCCGATTCCAGGGCGGCGGCGATTGCGGTCTCGGCCGGGCCGGCATTGATGGCGATGGCGGCGGAAAACCGCTCGTGCAGCGCATCGGCCACGGCGGCAAAACGCTCCACCGGCCAGAGCTTGCTGGTGCCGAACGAGGCGCCCGGATTGATGATCACGAGGGGCCGGCCGGCCGCCCCGGCCTTGCCAAGAAGTTGATCCGCCTGAGCCGTAAACTCCGGCTCAACGGCTAGTGTCATCGTCCGATCCTCTGCGGCGCATCCCACAGACCGGACCAGCGCCAGGTAATACAAGACCGCCGGCGTGGGCTCTAAACTGCCATCGGCGCCGCGCGGCGGCGCCAGCCGGTCGCTCAGCAGCCAGCCGCGGCCATCGCGCGCGTAGCCGAGCCGGCGCGGCACCCTTCCCAACCGGCAGACCAGGGCCGAGCGGAACGAGTTGGGCAGCAGGATGGCCAGGTCGTAGCGCCCCCGGCGCAGAAGCCTCGCGGCTTGCCAAATGGAAGCAGATGACCGTCTCGACGGATCCTCCAGCACCTCATCGGCGAATTTCAGGCCGGCCAGAACTTCCCTTGCCGCCGCATTGCCCATCCAGGCAATATGCGCATGGGCAAATTGCCGACGGATCGCCCGCAACGCCGGCGTGGCCATGACCGCATCGCCGACCCACGTCGGCAGCAGAATGATGATCCGGGAGAAGGACTCGTTCATCGGTGGCATTGTACTGGCTTGGCAAACCCGCCTCCAGCCTACCAATCCGCCCCCGGCGAGGTTAATCTCTTGCGCATCGGGAGAAAACCATGAGCACGAACTCGCAGAGCGGTCAGCCGGCCAAGAGCTGGCACGGGCGGCTGACGGCCCAGGCGGATGGGGCGACAGCCCGGTTAATCGCCAGCATTGATGTGGACTACCGCCTGGCCCGGTACGACATCGCCGGCTCCATCGTCCATGCGCAAATGCTTGCCGAGCAGAAGATCATTGCGCGCGACGAATTCCGCGCCATCCGTGAGGGCCTCAACTCCATCGCCGCCGACATCGAGGCCGGCAAGCTGCCGCTGCCCATGGAACTGGAAGATATTCACATGGTGGTCGAGTCGGCCCTCATCCAGCGCATCGGCGAGCCGGGCAAGAAGCTGCACACCGGCCGCAGCCGCAACGACCAGGTGGCGCTGGACCTGCGGCTGTACGTCCGCGATGCGATCGACGAACTGCGCGCGCTGATCGCCGACCTTCAGCGGGCGTTTGTGGACCTGGCGCGGCGCCAGGGCCGCATCGTCATGCCCGCGTATACGCACCTCCAGCGGGCCCAGCCGGTGCTGGCGGGCCATGCGCTGATGGCGTACGTGGAAATGCTCGGCCGCGATGATGAACGGCTGGCCGACTGCCGCAAGCGGGTGAACGTCAGCCCCCTGGGCAGCGGCGCCGTGGCCGGCACGAGCCTGCCGCTGGACCGGCAGCGCACGGCGGAGCTGCTGGGCTTTTCCGAAATCAGCCGCAACAGCATCGACGCCACCGCCGACCGCGATTTCCTGTGCGAATTCTGCTTTGCCTGCGCGATGCTGGCCGGCCATTTGAGCCGCTGGGCCGAGGACTGGATTATTCAATCGACCGCCGAATTCGGCTTCCTGGAACTGGCCGACGCCTACTGCACCAGCAGCTCCATGATGCCGCAGAAGAAGAACGCCGACACGCTGGAGCTAATCCGCGGCAAGTCGGCAACGGCACTGGCCCAACTGGTGGGCATGATGACGCTCGTCAAGGGCCTGCCGCTGGCCTACAACCGCGACCTCCAGGATGACAAGCGATTCCTCTTCGCCGCCGAGGAGGCGATGCGGCAGTCGCTGGCGGTGGCGGCGGGCATCGTTTCGACGGCCTCGTTCCGCGCCGATGTGATCGCCGCGCGGCTGGATGCGGGTTTCCTCGACGCGACCGCCCTGGCGGAATATCTGGTCGGCCGCGGTCTGCCCTTCCGCCAGGCGCACCACGTGGTGGGCTCGCTGGTGGGCCAGGCGGAGAAGCTGGGAAAGCCGCTCAAGCAGTTGTCCCTGGACCTGCTGCGGCAGGCGTGCGATCGGATCGGCCCGGACGTCTACGACTTCCTGGGCGCCGAGAACGTCGTGAAGCGCTACGCCCCCGCCGGTGCCGGCGGCGAAAAGCAGCTCGAGGAGCAACTGGCCTGGTGGACGGAAAAACTTGAATGAACGACCGCCTGACAGCCCAGTTGCGCTTCGTTGTGGAGATTGATAAGCTCAAGCGCATCACGCGCCAAACCTACCTCATGGACCGCTCGCGGAAGGAGAATTCCGCGGAGCATTCCTGGCATATCGCGCTGATGGCCGTGTTGCTGAGCGAATATGCGGTGCCCCCTGGGCTGGATCTGTTCAAGGTGGTGCGGATGGCGCTGGTGCATGACCTAGTGGAGATCGATGCGGGAGATGCGCTGGTTTATGACCAGGAGGCCAGGGCCGCGAAGGTGCAGGCAGAAGCGCGGGCAGCCGAGCGGATCTTTGCGCTGCTGCCGGCCGACCAGGGCGGCGAGCTGCGGGCTTTGTGGGAGGAATTTGAGGCGCGGCGGACCACCGAGGCGCGATTCGCCGCCGCATTGGACCGGCTGCAGCCCATATTGCACAACTATCATACGGACGGTGCCGCTTGGCGCGAGCACGGAGTGACTGCGGACCAGGTACTCCAGCGGAATCGGCACATGGCCGAGGGCGCGCCCGCTCTGTGGCAGGTGGTCCTCGACCTCGTTCGCGACGCCGTGGATCGGGGCATCTTGGCTGAGGCGCGAAAATAGGACAGACTTGCCACCGTGGACGAATTCGAATTCATCGACTGGATCCGCCAGCAGCCGAGTATCAAATCCGACGTAGTCGGTGTTGGCCCCGGTGATGACTGCGCGGTGCTGCGGATCGACCGCGAGCAGGTGCTGGTCACCACCGACCAGTGTGCCGATGGTGTGCACTTCTTGCTGCCCCAGTGTGGCGCGGAGGCAGCCGGGTACAAGGTGATGGCCCGCAATCTGTCCGACATCGCCGCGATGGCCGGCCTGCCCATGGCCGCTGTGGCTACGGTCATGCTGCCCCACGGCATGGCCGACAAGGATGTTCAAGATATTTACCGCGGGCTGCGCCGCTCAGCCGACGCATTTGGCTGCCCCCTTGTCGGCGGCGATGTGGGCAGTTGGGATGGTCGCCTGCTGCTGACGGTGACCCTGCTGGGAAGACCCGCGGTGGGTAAACCTATCCTGCGCAGCGGGGCGAAAATCGGCGATGCCATCTGCGTGACCGGCACGCTGGGCGGCAGCCTGCCCAGTGGCAAGCATCTGCACTTCACCCCGCGGATTTCCGAGGCGGCGGACCTGGCCGGCCGGGTGGAGCTGCATGCCATGATCGACATTTCCGACGGACTGGCGGCGGATCTGGGCCACATCTGCCGCGAAAGCGGCCTAGGGGCGGAGATCGTTGCCGAAAATATTCCGCTCTCGACGGCGGCCGAGGAGGCTGAGGATCCGCTGGCGGCGGCACTCTCGGATGGAGAAGACTATGAGCTGCTCTTCACCCTCCCACCGGAGCAGGCCGAGTTGCTCATCAAGGAGCAGCCGCTGGCGCCAGGAATCGCTTACATAGGGCAAATTGTTGCCAGGCCGGAAATGAAGCTTCGCATCGGCGGCAAATTGCAACCGATGGAGCCGCGAGGATATCGCCACCGTGCCTGAAGATACCCGCCAGCTCGAGACGATCCAGACTCACAGCCTGGAGGAAACAATTGCCGCCGGTCGCAGATTCGCTCAGCGGCTCCAGACGGGTGATTGCGTGGCCCTGATGGGTCCGCTGGGAGCAGGCAAGACTCAATTCGTGCGTGGAGTAGCCTTAGGCATGGGCTTGGACGATGGGCGCATGGTTCACAGCCCCACATTTGTTCTGATGCAGGAGTACCCTTGCCGCGTGCCGGTATACCACTTGGACCTCTACCGCCTGAAAGAACCCGTGGCCGAACTGGAGGACCTGGGATTTGAGGAATTCCTGACTGACGGGGTGGTCCTGCTGGAATGGGCTGACCGCGCCTCGGGGCTCGTACCTCAAGATTCTTGGCGTGTCAGTATCCAGATCACCGGACCAACGGACCGAGAGATTACTATTCGTCGGAAATCTGGTCCTAACTGATTTCTGTGCCCGGCGCATATATATCCCACACTCGCGGCGACTCTTAGACCTAGTGACCCGCTCTTCCGTCCTATTCAGAGGGCTCTCTCGAAAATCAGCGGCTACAAACGCACTAAAGTGAAGGCCTGGCGCGACATTGGGTCGCCCAGGCCTTCGGCATGTCTCCCGGATCTCGGTTCAAACCACCCGAACCATGAAATCGCCTTCTGGTAGCGACGGGCCCAGGCGCCATGATGTGCCGGCAAACCGGCCGACCAATATGTTGTCTTCGGTCCAGGCCAAGTCACGAATACTCGTGTCGGCTGCAAAGCCAAAGGTCTGGCCATTGCTGGCATCAACGCCCTCTACCCGCACCTTGCCCAAGTTGCCCGCAGCCACCATGGAGTCTTCAAAGAGGGTCGCGGCCGCCCCGAAGGTGTTGAGCCCCGTAACTGCAAACTGGCTGATGACGGCCTGCAGACCAACTCTGTTCGCTGCCACAAAATTGCCGGCCACAGGCAGACCCGTTACGCCATTATTGACGCCTGCAAAGACGCGGCTGCCTGAGATGCGGCCGACCGAGACAGAGCCGATATTGCCGATCGAGAGAATGTCGGTAGCTTCCACGGCGCCAGTTACGGTCAACTTCGCAAGCGATTGCTGCCTGGCGGACAGAGCCTGTTCCAGTGTGAGCACGGAGTTGCTCAGGCTGCCCCGGATGGTCGCTTTGGCAACTGATTGGGCCGTCAGTTTCAGTCCGTCTACATCACCCGTGGCGATACCGCCGACCTTGCCTGCGATATTCCACTGGGGACTGGTAACGCTGCCGCCAATCACGGCTGCACCGAGTACCATGTTCCCCGGGGCCACACGCGTTCCGGGCACAGCGTCCGTGGGGTCGAGAGCAAGCGACGCAGAAAATCCACCCTGAACTGTAAGCTGGCTGAGCCACGGAGCGGTGATGACATCGGCGTTCTGTCCGCCGATCTCGTCATTCCAGGCATTGGCTGTTAAAGCCATGAGGGGTGATTCGGAATTGATGTTCAGGTCATACACGACGCCAAGGGAAAGGGATGTGACATCCGCCGCCGCCGGGGCAATCACATGGCCAATCGTCAGCGTCTGTTGCACATTGGCATCAGAACCGATGCCCGCGGCAACCATTCGCCGCAATCCACCGCCAAAGGAAAGGTTCCCCAAGAACGTCGTTTGGCCGGCAAGCAGCGTTCCCAGGTCATCGCCAGCAGTAAAGTCACCAAGGCTAGATGCGTCGGCACTGACCACTCTAGCGAGGGAGGAGCTCGAGGTGCCCGCGAGCGAGACATCTAACAAGCCACTATTGCCGTCCAGCGACACCTGGCCCAAGCCTCCGCCGACCAGAGAGAAATTCGTCTGCACATTTGTCGACGGATCGTCCAGGGTTAGCACGACATTGCTCCGATGGCCGACGTGCCCGAACTGCCACTCATAGTCCCTCGTGCTGTTGCTGGCCGCCGTGTTGTTCAGGACGCGGTTTTGGCTTTCGGTAATGCCGTCGCCGGCAACCACCGAGGCGATGATGTAGTAATGCTCGCCACAGTCCAGTCCATGTTGAGGAACATTTACATTGAGTACGTACTGCGCATAGGGCCCGCCTGCTGGCAGGTTCACTACGCTGGTCATTGTTACCAGCAAGACGGCATCACCATCGACTTGCCCGCTCGCGGATGCATACACAGAAACCCTGACTCCTCCTGCTGCCAGAACATTGCCGCTGTTAGCCACGCGGACGGCAACCAGTCCCCTATCGCCCGGAACAATGATGTCAGATGGGAGATTTACCGCCGGGAGCAACGCGGTTAAGTCAACATATGCTTCCTGAGCCACAAAAGTATGGCCGTATGTGACGTCGTTTGTCTGCTGGTCGTACTGGACTCGACACATTAGGGTGTAGTTGCCGGGCGGGAGGACTGCATTTGACGGCACGGTAATTTGAATCGCGTAAGCGCGGTAAGTTGTAGGCTGCAACTGGACTGTTTGCGCCCGCTCGCCACCCAGGAACACCATGTCGCCATTGGCGGATACAGCATAGAGAGAGACTGTAAAGGAATCCGTCAATTTGCCCGCACCCTGGTTGGTCACAACCACTCTGGCGATGCCAGTAGTGCCAGGCAGCCACGAATCGACTATCGAAACGAAAGCAAATGTCGGCCTAAGATCGAACTGCGTGACCGCGATACTGGCCGTGTCAAAGGCCGTGCTGAAGGCTGTCGACCCGCCCCGGCTGCTCACATCCACCTTCGTCCCGGCCGCACCGCTGGTCTGGTCCCAGGCATAGTACGAGATGCTCGCCGCATCGGCCCCGCTGCTATTGGGCACGAACCGGACCTGGTCCGCCGAGCCCAGCAACAGCGCGCTGGTCCCGGAGACCGCCCCTGCCGCCGACCAGGTCGTCCCGCCATCCCTGGAATACTGCCAGGACCCGCTGCCATCACTGGTCCCGTAGATCGCGATGCCCTTGACGCCCCCATCATCCGCGATGCTCGTGCCCACGATGTTCGACACCGTCTGGCCCGTACTGGTCGTGTCATCCTCGGTGATGCCCGTCAACGTCGGCGATGCCGCCGTCAACACCAGCGCATCGTTTACCGCGCTGACCGCGATACTGGCCGTGTCAAAGGCCGTGCTGAAGGCCGTGGCGCCGCCGCGGCTGCTCACATCCACCTTCGTCCCGGCCGCACCGCTGGTCTGGTCCCAGGCATAGTACGAGATGCTTGCCGCATCGGCCCCGCTGCTATTGGGCATGAACCGAACCTGGTCCGCCGAACCCAGCAACAGCGCGCTGGTCCCGGAGACCGCCCCCACCGCCGACCAGGTCGTCCCGCCATCCCTGGAGTACTGCCAGGCCCCGCTGCCACTGGCCGTCCCATAGATCGCGATGCCCTTGACACCCCCATCATCCGCGATGCTCGTGCCCACGATGTTCGACACCGTCTGGCCCGCGCTATTGGTGTCATCCTCGGTGATGCCCGTCAAGGCCGGCGATGTCGCCGTCAGGACCGGCGCATCGTTTACGGTAATACTGGCCGTGTCCGACGCCGTGCTGAAGGCCGTCGACCCGCCGCGGAAGGAGGCGTCCACCTTTGTCCCGGCCACGCCGCTGGTCTGGTCCCAGGCATAGTACGAGAAGTTCGCCGTATCAACACCGCTAGCGCTGGGCACGAACCGAACCTTGTCCGCCGAACCCAGCAAGAGCGCGCTGGTCACAGAGACTGCGTTCATCGTCGTCCAGGTTGTTCCTCCATTCGTAGAGTATTGCCAAGTCCCATTGCTGGGCGTGACAGAAACAACAGCAATGCCACGCACCGCATTCGTGTCCGAGTCTGACACGGTGGCGCCCTCGACGTCGGATACCAATTGCCCGGAATTCGTGGCGTCGTCTTCAGTAATACCGGTGAGGCTCGGGTTACCTGGTGTAAGAACAGGCGCATCATTCACAATAATGCTGGCAGTGTCACTGCCCGTGCTGAAGGGTGTGGTGCCGCCGCGCGAGGTAGCATCGACTTTCGTGCCTTGGGCGCCGGTCGTTGCGCCGGTTTGGTCCCACGCGTAGTACGATAGCGTCGCAATCTCGGAGTCGGACCCGTCGGGTACAAATCGGATCCTGTCACTTGCCCGCAGCAATAGGGCGTTATTAGCCGCCACGGTGCCGACGGCACTCCACGTTGTTCCCCCATTGATGGAGAATTGCCACGCGCCGAAAGTGGCCGAGTCAGAGTAGATCGCAATCCCCTGAGCTGCTCCGCTAATGGGATTCGAAATTGAAGAGCCGACGACACTGGAGACGAGTGCGCCGCTATTCGTGGTGTTGTCGCGCGCGATGGGCGTCAACGTGGGCGCCACAGGCGTCAGCACCGGTGCATAGTCCTCGTGGATAACGGTGATCAAGAATGTGTCGGTGGCCATCTTCGGCCCGCCCGTACCGGTATTGCCCTGGTCATTCGTAATCAAGGTAAGACTGGCAGTGCCGGTGAAGTTCCCGCTCGGGGTGAAAGTGAGCGTGCTGAACGCCGTGTTGACGTTCGATACCGTGCCAGTGAAGATCATGGTGCTGTCGGCCGTGCCACCGCCCACGCTGAACGTGAGCCCATTGATGGAGGCCAGGGTGGCCGTACCGCTTCCGACGACTAACGTAATGCTCATGAGGCCGCTGCCAGCGTCCCCATCGCTTATGGCGACAAGGTTGCTGTTCCCCGCGGAGAACACCAGCGACGTGTCCTCCGGCGTGCTTTGGGTCCCGGGTACGGTATTCACCGGAGTATCGTTCACCGCGAGCAGCAACCGATTCTCCAGCGGCTCCATATCGTTCCAAGACTGTACGTGCCTCACGTTTGAACTCCTTAACCTATTGCAGGCAAAAGAGTAATCAGCTTAGATCCGGGAAGAAGATGCCGGAATTCACTCATAATCACACAGCAACCTGCCATTCCGTAGCTACGAGCGCAACTTGCATCCATACAATGACTTAAAGAACCTCCATCCGTGGCAGGTCCTTTGGCCAAGCTTCATTAAGAGGGTCGGTTTTTTGCGTAGCAGGTGTGTTAGGAATCGGCAGGGGAACGACCGCACTCGAGTTAAAACCGGAAAAGTCCCTACAGGAGGCGTGTGCGGCATTTCCCGCATTCGCGGCAGGGAAAAAATAAGAGTCAAAGTCGTCGCAGCCGGCGCTTTGAACTATCAGTTTTTGAAAGGTGTTGCCGGCAGCTCAAATTCCGCCGTCAGCATTGGATGATCTGAGGCGTTCGTGGGCACAATCTCCGCTTTTCGCACGGTCAGCCCTCGCGAGACAATCCAATCAATTCGCGCAGGGGTATCCTTGGGATTGCCGCCGTGTGCATCCATCACGTCCGGACGAGCAAGAAACAGCGACAGTTCGCTATCGCCGCGCGGGGTGTTGAAGTCGCCCAGGATGACCGAAGGCGGCTGCAGCGACAAGAAGAGCGAAAGCGCCACCCGCAGTTGTTCGACCCGGTCTTCCATCCGATGGATATGCACGACCAGCACGTTTACGTTCTGCCCGTCCACCTGGATTTGCGCGAGCACCACATTTCGCAGCCCGGCAACGCCTCCGCGGGTCGGCATCGGGATTCTCATCCACGAGGTCACCGGCAGCGAGCACAGCAACCCATTGCCGAACCAGTCGCGGCCCCAGCGCGTTTCGGCCGGCGCGAAAAGCCAGGGCATCTGCAGCCTCTTGCCAAGCTGGGCCGCTTGATTCTCTTGCCCCAGACTCCCGCCATGCACTTCGTTCAATCCTGCCAGATCGACGCCTCGCAGGAGGTCCGCCACCCGACCGACATCGGTTTTCCGATCCGTTCCCTTGGCCCCGTGAATATTGAACGTGGCCACCCGAAGAACGCGGGAAACGCTGGGGCGCGCTGTCGGCCCATCCAGCGCCACTCCGGAGGCGGCGCCCGTCGGCCGTCGCTCGGAGGCTATCCAGACGCCCATGCCGATCAGTCCGGCCAGGGCCAGGAGGTTTACGACGAGTCGCCCGCGTCCGCGGCGCCTGGCCGCCTCAGTCTGTGATTGCTCGATCATCATGTTCCCACCCGATTTGAAGAACTGTCTGGGACCTTGGGCACAAACGTGTAAACCTCCACGTAGTCCAGCGCCGCCAGTTCATGCCACGGCCATCGCTTGAATCGCTCCATAGGGTAGGCCCTGGCCGATACCAGGTCAAACCGCTCCTGCATCGAATCCAGCCACGTTCGCAGCGCCGCCTCATCGAAATGCAGCCGGCTCACGGCCGGCGGCGCGGCCAGCACGTGATATACCGCCACCCGAACTGGCCGGCCGGCTTGAGCAGCCAGGTTGGCATCGGCCGCACCGGCCGGCGAATCGAGCGGCCGGTAGATCCGCTGGTTGCAGTAATACATGGCGCCCCAGCTCAGATCGTGGAACATTTCGGGCGTCAGGTTCAGGTGCAGATCGCGCTGGGCACAAAGCGTCGGGCGCTCGGCGGAGGCGCCGCCCCAGAATTGCCGGGCAAAAGCCCGCGCCTGCTGGTCCGCCAGCGCCTTATAGGGCATGGCGATGTCGCGCGCCATCGCCCCGATTCCCAGCAGCGCCAGAAACACCAGCGCGCCTGCCAGCAGGCGTTTTCCGTGCGGCGGCCGGTGCCCCAGCAGGGCCAGCACCTGCGCCATCCCCAGCCCCGCCAGCACGCACACCATCGTCAGGTACGGCTGCGTGAATTTCACATGGTCGCCGTACGGATATCGCCGCATCGCCGCCGCCGCCATTTGAAACCCCAGCGGCGCCACCGCCAACACCACCAGCCCCCACTGCCGGCGGCGAGCCAGCGCCCACAGGCCGGCCGCACACAGGAGGAATGTCAACGAACTGCCGCCGTTATCGGCCCCGACCGGCACCGCCAGCATCGAGCCGGTGTGCGTCACGATCAGCCACCGCGCCAGAGCCAGCGGATGCCCGATCGCCGGCGGAAACGCCCGGTGCCAGGTCACGCGCATCCATTCGATCTCGGCCGCGGTCTGCCCGCGCATCGAACCGATGTACAGCAGCGCAAACGTCGCCGCCACCGCGACCGCCATCAGCCCCAGCGGCAGCAGGCAGCGCCATCGCCGCTGCGCTGTGGCCGCCAGGCCCACAAACGCCGCCACGCCGCCGGCCACAAACAAGCACGGGTAGCTCGCCGCCACCGCCACGGGCGACACGATCGCCAGCGCCCACAGCCAGCCCGCCTGCCGCGGCGAGCGCCACCACTCCAGAACCAACGCGATCAGCGCTGTCGCCAGGAAGAAATCGGTCGCGTACTGCTTGGCCTCGGCCGCATAGCGAATGCCCGGATACGCCACCGCCATGACCGCCACCGCCACCACCAGGGCCGCACCCGACAGCAGCCGGCGGGCGATGTGCGCAAACAGCACAAACCCGCCCAGGCTGGCCACAAACGGCATCAGCCGCAGCGGCAGCTCCGAAAATCCCAGCAGCCGCGTAACCGCCAGTTCCACCCACAGGAACAGCACCGGCGCCGTCTGGTGGCAGTCCAGCGGCTTGAGCAGGTCGAGGAATCCCCGATCGATGAAGTTCACGCACAGGAAGCACTCATCTTCCCACAGCCCGAAGCGCAGCCAAAACCGCAGGCACCGCGCCGCCAGGCCAATCGCCAGGAAGGCCCAGATCAGCCGCCGCTGCCACGCTTGGGACAGCAGCGGACGATCGGCCAACGCCACGGGATCGATCGGCCCCGCATAGGACCACGCACCCCCGGCCGGCTGCGCCAGTGCGGCCGCCGGGGCTCTACCTGTTTCTATCCCTTCGGCCATGGGCGAATCCGATCGTAGCACGGGCGTCTCGCCCGTGAGTCGCACGGCCATCTTGGCCGTGATCCGCCGTTTCCTATTTCTCGCCACGGGCGAGACGCCCATGCCACGTTTTTAGGCACGTTCTTAGTGCCCAGACCATCCCCGATGCCCCCACCCCCTGTCAAGCGCAGGCCCGAGAGCCGCCCGCACCGCCGCCCTCTGCGCGCAAAAAAAACATGCCCGCACACCGACACCTGCTCTTGCAGCCGGCGGCGTGAGGGCATGCGAGGTTCGCGCAACTTGACTTACTGAACCGCGGTGTGGCGTACCTGGTGGATCTTCGCGTGGCCCTTGGTCTTGGCGGCCGCGATGTGTTTCTTGTGGTGGTGCTTGTGAACCATCGCCGTCGTCGTGTGGCGGTGGTGTTTCTTCGACGCGGTGGCCTTGTGGCCGGCGGCCAGGGCCAACGAAGACGTCAGCAACAACGCGGCAACCAGTGCGGCAATCCTTGCCAGTTTCATAAGAGTCCCTTCTTCCTGTTTGCGATTCGTCCTTTGCTCTACGCGAGCACGGATGGTGATATTTCAATCCTGCCGCCGGATGTTGTCAACAATTTCTCACAAGCAATTTTTGCGCGTTTTTCATCCGGCAGCGCAAGATTCTCCACAGGCTCAACTCTTGTATATATCGGCGATTACTTCATCTTTGCATGATTCAAAATGCCGAGGTGGCATGCCCTCACGCCGCAGGCGGGTGGGCATGGGGCCAGCGAGCCGACGCGTCGCGTGCACACGGCGGGCCCATCCTGTAAAATGACTCGGTGTGCCGCAACATCGGGGGTGGGCGACCATCCGCCGAAGCTTCCTGAAATTTGAAATTTGAAATTTGCAATTGGCAATTAGAGAGGACCGTCCCATGGCCGATGATCCGTTAAAACCGATCGAGGAACTCGATGGGGAACTCTTCAAATCAGCCCGGCAACTGGGCCATTTCGCCCTCGCCGAGGATGGCGCGCTGCCGCGCAAGATGAAGCTCCTGATCGCCCTGGCCCTGGATGCCGACCACGGCACCCCCACCGGCGTGGCCGCGCTCACCAAAATGGCCCTCGCCGCCGGCGCCACCCGCCAGGAGATCGCCGAGACCCTCCGCGTGGCTTTGTATATCGGCGGCGTGGGTACAACCTACACCGCCGCCGCTGGGCTGAAAGACTTGAAGATGTAGCGGGGGAAGCCCCACCGCACACGCGGCCCCAATTATTCAAACCCTCACGCGGCTAGCCCACCACAAACCGCAGCGCGAATACATCCTCATTGCCCTGGCCGGCCGTCGCATCGCCGTTCTGGTTCATCAGGCTTCCGCCCGGCGTGGCGATGTCCGGGCCGATCTGAAGGTAGTACGTGCCAGCATCCAGCGGCGTCGCCAGGTTGATCCGGAAGGTCGTCGGCGAGAGCTGCGTGATGGAGGACACCGGGCTGAAGAACTGAACCGGCACCAGTGCATTCGTTTTGCTGTCGTCCACCACGAAGAAGAAATCCCCGTCGACTTGGCAGTTGAAAGGTATGCCAGATTGCATGAGCGCCTTACAGACCACCATCGGTGAGCGGGGATTCGAAATATCCACCACACTGATAATGGGCGAACCAGGGGACCCGGAAACATACGCGAGGGTGCCAACGACGTTGACGCGAACTGGTCCGCTCACACCTGCAATGGCCAGGAGGCCCGGCGCTGCGGGATTGCTTACATCAATGATTAACAGGTGGTTATTCAGAGCGGCCACGTAGGCCACGCTGCCGACAACGTCAACATCATACGCCGTAGTGGCATAGGTGCCGACCAGGGCCGGGACGGCCGAGTTCGACACGTTTACTATCTTCAGACCCCCGTTTCCATCGGCGACATAGGCCAGCGATTCCTCCACATCCACCGCCATGGCCGTACCGGGGGTGCCGTACGTGCCCAACCATTGCGGCGAGGATGGCGTTGACACATCCACAATTTGCAACCCCGCTGCACCATCGGCCACATAGGCCGTCGTTCCCAGAACACAAACATCCTGAGCGGCGTTGCCCGATGTGGCAATGGATCCCACCAGCGTGGGAGATGCCGGCGTGGAAACATCGACAATCTGGAGCCCCGCCGTCCCATCAGCCACATAGGCCAGATTTCCCTGGATGGATACGGCCGAGGCGGTTCCCGGCAGGGCGATGGAACCGATCTCCTGCGGCGCCGCCGGATTGGCCAGGCTCACCACCCTCAGGCCGCCTGCGCCATCCGCCACGTAGGCGATCGACCCGACCGTCTGAACATCCTGCGAAGGCGCCGGCATGGCTAGCGGCGTACCCAACTTCGGATCCCAGCCGATGTGCTGAGTGTCCATCACCACAATCGTACCGTCGCCCCCGGAGTTAGAGAACTCAACGGCATAGAGGCTGGAGCCGATGACGTCCAACTCGGCCGTGTAAAGACCGGGGGCGCCAGTCAGACACAGTTGCTTAGGTGAAGTCGGCGTTGAAACATCATAGACGGCCATATGCGCGGTCCAGCCCGGGCACATATAAACCCTGGAACCGCCCAAGGCGATTGCCGGCAAATACCCAAAGGTCGATTGCATGGGAAAAGAAGCCACGAGCCGCGGTGAGGACGGATTGGAAAAATCGACCGCATCCATACCATCCGTGCAGGCCAGGTACGCCACAGACCCGGTCGTGACGACACTGACCGCGTTCTGCCTGCTGTACTGTCCAACTATCATCGGTGAGGCCGGGTTTGATACATCCACAACCGTCAAACCCCCATCAAGGACTGCATAAGCCATCGAGCCAGAAACATTCAGGTCCTCATAAGCCGTGGCAGCCGGCAGGCTGACAGAGCCCAGGAAAGCCGGGGAGGAGCTATTGCTGACATCGACGATCTCCAGCACGGAGCCCTTCGGCTCGGCGTGCAGCAGGTAAGCTCGCGTGCCCTCCACCTGGACCCGGAAACCCAAGCGATAAGCGGTTTGCTCGTGCGTCACGTAGCTGCTTAGCAAGGTGGGATTTGCAGGATTGGAGAGATCGACAGTTTCTAGCGAACCACTAACGACCTGGGACTTGTTGACCGTCAGATACGCCAGGTTGCCCACAACGTCCATATCTCTAAAAACTTGATTGGTATCTAGCGATGGAGCATACGACCCCACCAGAACGGGGTAGGATTTCGAAGTATCCAGGATGACAAGACCGATCTGGCTAATACCGGGGTCGGTTGTGGCCCGGCCAACCAGATAGTTTCCCAATTGATGCACATCCAAGATGCCATAGGATTCATCAATGGCGCCGGTGCGGATCACCACCGGCGCAGATGGGAGGATCCCCACATCGCCCGCCGCGAATGTGCTCGGGTCCACCGGCTGGTTAAACGTCACGTCGATATGGTCCAGCGGTGCGGCCGGCGTGGCGCTGCCGGGATCGATGGAGGTGCTGACCACCTGGAGCGGCGGGCGCTGGTACTGGTAGTTCTGCTGCCAGAGCAGGAAGTCCTGGCCGTTCACGTTTCCATCGCCGTTGAAATCGCCCTGGGCCCAGGTGGCGGTGCCATCGGTGCGCGGGTAGTTGATCTGCCAGGTGAGGAAGTCATGGCCGCTGACAAAGCCGTCCAGGTCGGCATCGCCGGGTCGCGTGGCCAGGAGGGTGTTGACCAGCGTCGTGAGGTCATCACCGCCGACCGTGCCATCGCCGTTGAGGTCGGCCGCCGGACTGGTTGTACCGCCGCGAATGCCGGCGGTCAGCAGGTCGATGTCGGCCGCATCCACCTTGCCATCGCCGTTGAGGTCGCCGAGGATCGCCCCGCCGACAGCGCCATCCAGGAGCAGGCGGGATTCCAGCAATTCGAGACGCGCACCGGCCGCGCTCAAGAGCCCTCGCCCATCGCCAAGACTTCCCCGTTTGCCTGCCATTTTGTGCGCTCCAGAAAGCTCGAAATCGTCCGCCCTTATGAACATGCATCTAGCGCCGGCCGACGGCCCGGACGCCCCAGGAAGCGATGGTTTGAGTATATCCTGAAGTGCCATTTTGTCAATAGGTTGAGAATTATGTTCGGCTCTGTGTCCGTGCGCGGCGGCGGCTCAGGCCGCGCTTCGGGACCGGCACCCTTTCCCGCACAAGGCGCGGAAAAAGGAGCCAGTCCCATCCGATGGCCAGCGAATTCCCACATTTGCGAACGAGGCCGGCTGCGCCGCGGGATGAACGTAAGTCCTACTTTTTTGAGGCCATTTTTCACGCTGTTGCCGTTCCGATTTTTCAGAGTCTTGGGACCTGGACCCTAACACTTTCCGATTCTGTATTCTGTCACCAATAGAGAAATCCATGCAATCACGCAGATTTTTTTTGCTTCCTGGCCGGCTGTGAGTTGGAAGCGAAATCGTGATTGCATGCCGCATTTTTCTGGATTTCCGTATCGCCGCTCCGAAATCGTAAGTCCTTGGCCGGCCGTAACCCGATTTCTCGGCTGTACGGCTGAAGGCAAAAACCGGCAGTATATATAGAGGGACCGCGCTTTTTTGCCCCTTGGCGCTGCCCGGATGGGCAGTCACTTCTCCGGATGGAGTTACGTCAATTTCGCCGGCTCCGCCTTTGCACGGAATCACGCGCCGCCGGCCGCAATGGACAATCGGTGTTCGCCGGGTGCCGTGGTTGCATCTGTTTGCAACCACGCGTTGTCGGTCGGAGACACGTGGCTGCAGACAGCGCAGCCACGGCACCCAACTTGCAAAACCGGGCCTTGGCCCGTTCTTCATAGATCGTGTGGGTTTCGCCCACGGGTGTTCTATCGCATGGGTTTCCCAGAGCGGGTGGCACAGGCTTTTAGCCTGTGTCCTGCCGCCGCGCGAGGTGACCGGCAGGCTAAGAACCTGCCGCACCGGGCCTGTCCCGCGCGTATTTGAAAGATGGACAGGATACGTACGGTCGAC
>PMYD01000110.1 GCA_003171335.1 Phycisphaerales bacterium | reverse complement strand
GAAGAACGGGCCGAAGCCCGGAAGTGCCGATAAGGGGCTGGGTGCCGTGGCTGCGCTGTCTGCAGCCACGTGTTTCCGACCGACAACACGTGGTTGCAAACAGATGCAACCACGGCACCCTGCGGCCGCAGGGCGGCGCGCTATAAGTACTCGCGCGAAAAAAAGTGTCTCTCCTTATAAGTACGCACACGAAACCGCCCTCATTTTTCAATAAATCCAAAAAGAATCTGCTAAGTACACTCCAACTGCCCTTACAGACGGAACAAATCGGAAAAATCCGGGCGCGAAATGGGAAAAATCCGAGTGACTTTTCGGGTCGCGCGCGCTGTGAAGAAATGGCACTTACGTCTATTCTGGCCCGCCGGATAAATCGGTCGAAATCCTACCGGCCGGCAGGTCCAATACCATGCTTGACGATAGCCGTTGATTCTTGGTCTCGCCGCCGCTCTGTACGTCCGTTGGCGATGGGCCTACAATCCTGCCCATGAGCACCGCGGCCAGGCAAACGCTGTTTGATGACCTGTGGCGGCCGGCGCCGGGGCAGGCGCTGCCGGCACGCCCGCTGTTGCTGGCCATCGCCCAGCGCTGCGGGCAGGCGTGGGAGCAGGCCGACCTGGCCGAGCGGGTGACCATCCGCTACAACTCGCGGCTGCGCACCAGTCTGGGCTGGGCCGTGCTGGAGGAATGCCGGGTGGAACTGAACACGCGGCTGCTTTTGGAGCACCCCGAGGAACTCATCCCCACGCTGGTGCACGAGTTGGCCCACCTGGCGGTCTTCCGCCGCTACGGCCGCGTGAGCCCGCACGGCCTGCAGTTCCGCACGCTCATGCGGGCGGTGCGGCTGTCGGGGCGGGCCACGCACGACCTGCCGGTCGAGTCGCTGCGCCGGGGGCGCTTCTTCTACCTGCACCGCTGCGCCGGCTGCGGCTACACCTTTCTGGCCCGCCGGCCGCGGCGAGATTGCTACTGCCGCACCTGCGGGCCGGGCCCGCAGTGGAAAGTTCTGCGCGCCCCGGCGACGCAAGAGGGCAAAGCGGCGTTGGAGCAGGCGCGGCAAGGATGAGGGCGCATCCTCAGCCCCAAGGGGGCGCGATATGAAAGCCCAGGGCATCGCCCTGGGTTTTTGGGGACGTGTGATTGAAGCCCTGAAAGGGCGCCATAGCGTGTGTTTTTCCCTTATCGATATTTCGCCCTTTCAGGGCTGGTTCATTGTGCCGCCAGCACACCCAGGGCGTTGCCCTGGGCTTTCATATGCCGCCCTTTCAGGGCGCCGGAAACGGCGCCAACGAGCCTCCCTCTCCTGCACTTCGGCTCCTGTCGCGTTTCAGCCTCCGCAGGAGGCGTCTGAAAGTAGCCCCTGGCGATGCCCGACACGAGCGCAGCGAGGGGCGGGCAAGCCTGGGGTAGAGGCGCCTCCCGGAAGCAGAGCCCCGCCAGGGGCGATTGAGCGCTTCAAATGGGGACGTTATCGCGGCCGCACCGTTCAATCGCCCTGCCGGGCTCTGGCGCGGGGGTGGGCCGTTATCCCCGGGCTCGCCCTTCGGCTCGCTGCGCTCACTCAGGGCAGCGCACCGGGGCTACCATGACAGCGCTAGTTTCACTTTCGATGTTCAAGAACCTTAGGAAACTCGCACAACGACTCCGAACGGTCCGACGGAGAAATAAGGACTTACGATCAAACTAGCGCTGTCATGCTACTATCAGACGCCCTGGCGGGCTGAAGAGCGGGATCTGCAATCTCGATCGCCTTGCCGCACTCCGGGCAACGTTCCCTGCTGGCGCGCAGGTCATAGCCGCAGTGGAGGCACAGGCCGTGCCGCTGACGATATCTCTGACGCCGGGCAAGCAACATCAGGTGAAGCATCGGCAAGGACAAAAGAAGGCAAAAGAACCAATAAGGCGCGCTCACGCCCGTATGGGTCTCCTGCCAAACGATGGGGGGATCCGTGTCTCCGGGAGGCCGAAGATTGTATATGTTCTGCCCTAAAGAGAATCCAGCAAAGCCATGAGGGTAATCCCTGCATTCCCTTCTGATGTTTGCTTCATCGATATTGAACGAAGAAAGGACGAACATATATGGTCCTCTGGAATGAATGTCGCACAAGTGAAGAAGCTGAGGGTGCCCCGATGGGAGCAGATGTTGGCGGAGCTGATATTTTCGACTCGATTGCCGCTGAGCAATACACGCACGAGATCTGCCTCCCAAAACTCGCTGCGCACCCACATGAAGAGCGTGAGGAGCAAGAAGAATGCCGACACACCCGTGAGTAGGCCTCGCATCGTTCCAATCCCCAATTCTGTTTTCTTCTTTATCGCCTGCATCCCCTGCATCCCTGCCAGTTTTCTTTCTTACGCAAAAGGCACCTCTCCCTCCCGCGCCGCTTCGCCTTCCTCCCCTCCCGCGAATCGCACGGGGAAATGGTTATATCCCGCCAGATCGTACGGCTCCGTCGCCGCGGCCCAGGGCAGGTCCAGGTCGCTGAAGAGTTTGCCCTGGCTGGCGGCCTGGGGGATGGCGGCGTCGATGCCCTCGATGATGGTCTTGCGGCCGCTGGCGCGGCCTTCGATGCGGAGGAAGTCGCCGCCGATGCGGCGGATGCGGCCGGCGGATTCGTAGGCCCCGTTGACGGCCAGGGTGAAGGGCCGGCACATCTCCAGGTGGCAGCGGAGCATGTCCAGGTCGCCGGCGGAGGCGGCGGCGATGAAGTTCTCGAACTTTTCCACCTCGCTGCGGCCGGCATCATCGGCCACGGGTTTTTCCACGCGGCCGTCGGCGTAGCGGATGGAGACTTGGCCCCCAAAGCTGCGGTGGGCGATGGCCTTTTCGCCCAGGAGGGTGATCTCGGGGTCGAACTGCTCATCAGCGCACAGCGTGCCCAAAAAGAGAATCTCCGGCCCCTCGGCGGTGCGGATGTGCATGGCGCAGGTGTCCTCGCCGGTGATCTCGTGCGCGGCGTACAGCTCGGCCCGGATGGCGGTGGGCGTAGCCAGCCGGCGGTGCTCGGGACTGGCCAGGTACAGCATGCTCTGGATCTGGTGGGCCATGGGGTTGTTGGCTGTGCCATCGAGCACCCAGTTGTCACCGATGCGCAGGTGGCCGCGCCAGTTCGTCTGGCGGTAATACTCCTCGCGGCGGATCCAGCCGCCGGCGCAGGTGAGGCGGTGGATTTCGCCGAACTGGCCCTCGGCCAGCCGCAGCTTCAGCAGGGCGATGGATTGCGACCACATGTCCTGGAAGCCCACCGCGCACAGCCGGCCGGAGCGGCGGATGGCGGCGAGCATCTCATCGTGCTCCTGGATCGTGGCGCAGGGCGGCTTCTCGAGAAACACGTGGTAGCCGCTCTGGAGGGCCGCGATGGCCAGCGCGGCGTGCGTGTGGATGGGCGTGGGCAGCGTGACGGCCTCCATGCGGCCGCGCATCTCGGCGAACATGGCGGCTGCGGAGCCAAACAGGACCACGCCGCGGCCACGCAGGGCCTCCAGGGCGGCGCCGTGGTTTTCCGGGTCGATGACCGTGGCGGCGACGATCTGGCAGGCGCCCGCACGCTGAACCTCTTCCAGGCCGCGCCAGTGATTGGCCGCAAAACCCGAGAGCCCGACGATGCCGATGCGGAACATGCGATTGTCCTTGAAGAAGGCTGTAGGCTATAGACTGTAGGCTGTAGGCTGCCGCGCGACAAGAAATTGCTTCTTTCGCGAGCATTCTCTCCATTCGCCGGCGCGAAAAATCCCAAATTCCAAGCGCCAAATCCCAAACAAATCCCAAGCACCCAATCCCAAATCTCATGCAGCCAATCGCTCATCAAAGCCGACCTTTTCCTCCCCTTTGGAATTTGGAGCTTGTTTGGGATTTGGGATTTGGGATTTGGAATTTCTGCCTGCCATCGGGAAGATCACCGTGTCGCGTCGGCCTGGCCTATAGCCTAGCCTCTCGCCTCCCGTCGGGTACAATCCTATGGGCATTGGGTTTTCGTAAAGCGAGGTTCCATTCATGCGCGTACGTTTTCGTTGGCTGTGCGTGATCCTGCCGGCCCTGATTTTGCCCGGCTGCGGCGTGCCGGACTGGTGGCTGGGGGCCGAGCATGGGGCGCTGTTTCAGGGACTCGATACGGTGGTGCGGCCGGGCGAGCCGGCCACGCTGCGGGTGTCGCTGCGCGCTGGCGTGGCCCTGCGGGCGATGAGCGACTACACGGTCTTCCTGTACACCGAAGACGGCCGCACGGTGGGCGTAAAGAAGACCGATAAGGACGGCCTGGCGGCGTTCACCGTGATACTGGATGAGCCGGGCCTGTACCGCTACCGCGCCTCGCTGGACCCAGCGGAGCTGGGCACGTTCGATTTGCCCACGACCCTCGTGCAGGCCGGGGTGTACGATTCGAAGACGCGGTTTCTCATCATCGACCTGGACGGCACGCTGGTGGCCCAGGAGTTCGAGGTGGCCCTGCTGGCCGATCCGCAGCCGATGGCGAATGCCCGGGAGTCGCTGGGGGAGCTGGCCGGGAAGTATCAGCCGCTGTACCTGACCAATCGCCCCGAGTATCTCAGCCGCCGCAGCCGGCAATGGCTGGAGGATCACCACATGCCGTCCGGGCCGCTGATCGTGCGGCATCTGGCGCGGCAGCCCGACGGCGAATCGTTCAAGAGCGGCTTCATCCGCCAGCTCGTGGAACGCTTTGGCGGCAAGCACGCCGGGGTGGGCGATCAGCCATCAGATATCCGGGCGTACGCGGCCAACGGGCTGCTGGGGCTCTTAATTGTCCAGCCGGCCGAGCTGAGCGGCCCGGCCCGCGCGGAACTCGATGCCCAGTTGGCCCACCTGCCGGCCGACACGCAGGTGGTGACGGATTGGCCGCAGATCGCCCAGGTGTTGCTGGGGCAGGCCAGCTACCCGGTGGCGCAGATGCGCCGCCGGCTGGAGCGGCCGGCCAGTCAGTCGGCGCCGGTGCGGCTGCGGGACGCGGCACAGCCGGATGGCGCAGCGCAGCCGCAAGGCGCGGCGCAACCGGATGACGCACAGCCACGTGCCGGTGCGGCGGAGGGCCAGCAATGAGGCATTTGTCGCGCTACTTGTGGCTGGCGGCGGCGGCGAGCCTGGTCTTCGCCGGCGGGTGCATGCGCTCCGAGCCCATGCCCCCCGGCCAGATGGACCAGCTCTGGCGGCCGTCGCCGCCGCAGTGGACGGCCGCCACACCGGCGCCCATCCCGCTGGCCGAAGGTCGGCGCTATGCCCGCATCGAGCTGGAATACGAGCCCAGCCCCATCTGGTGCGTGATCGGCCTGCACGACCTGGCGGTGGCCCTGCCCCAGGGCGACACGCTGCGCGTGCCCCTGAGCACGCTGCACGCCCGGGCGGCGGTGATGCTGCTGGAGCGGCTGGCGAAAAAGAGCCACGCGATGGCGGCGGCATCGGCCGACGCCTCGCGCCAGCCACAGCGCTGGGCGACGACGACGGCCGACCTGCTGTGGCAATTCCACGTGCTGGCGGCCAGCGTCAGCCAGAGCGCCCAGACCCGCGGCCAATTGCAGGTGGACGACACGGCCGCCTGGGTCGTGCTGCCGCTGCTGGAGCTGCTGGCCGGCCGCCAGGCCCAGCCGCTGGAGACGCCCGAGGCCTGGATCGACGAGCTGGCCGCGGCCGAGCGCAGGCTGTCGGAGGTGGTGCTGCTGGCCTCGCTGCGGCTGACGGGGCGGGCGCTCTCAGACGACCTGGTGGACCGGGTGCTGCGGGCGGAGCGGGACTCCCCGCGGCGGTTGGGGATGCGCCGCACGCGCGACATTCTGCTGGAGTACTTCCGCGCCACGCCGCCGCGCTTCGAGCCGCTGCGCCACACGGCCACCGATGCCGCCGCCGGCGCCCAATATCTGGCCGACGGGCTGGAAAACCTGCGGCGGATGGTCCACCAGTGGCCGCGGGTGAATCGACTGGCCTTCGAACTGCGGCGGTACGAAAGCCACCCGGTGGCGGTGCTGGAATTCGATATTCGGCCAGGTGAGCAGGTGGTCTTCAGTCACCTGGATCTTTTCGCGCCGGATGTGATCTTCCGCGGCCAGGGCCGCGTGGAGGTTCAATGGAACCCGGCGGAGGGGGCCGGCAAGGTGATCCGCTTCGAGTCCGCCGGCAACAGCGGCGTCAAGCTGCGGTTCCCCGCGTTTCCCTTTGTGCTGGCGCGGCTGCTGGCCTTCCCGCTGGAGAACGCCATGCTGAAGGAAATCCGCTACCAGGCCCGCGAGGACGGCAGCGGCACCATCCTGGAGGTGATGATGGAGGCCGTGCACGGCGGGTCCGACCCGCGACGGCTGCTGCGCATCGAGACCACCTCCACGGCCATCCTGGCCGACCGGCCCGCCCTGCCGCCGCGCTTGGACGGCCGCACGAAGACGCAAACCGTGAGTTTCTACAACGGCCGGCGCCGCTGGTTCATCACCGGCACCTCCAGCGGCAAGCCCGAACTGTGGCGGGAAACGCAACAGCCGCCGGCGCCGGAAGCGGGGACAACACCATGAAAATCGCCATCGGATCGGACCACGCCGGCTATGTGTACAAGGAGCGCATCAAGAGTTTCCTCGCGGCCGCCGGCCACGAGGTGGTGGACTGCTCGCCCTACCCGCCGCGGGCGGATGATGATTACCCGACGATGGTCCGTCCGGCGGCGGCGGCGGTGGCGCAGGGGCAGTGCCAGCGGGCGATCGTGCTGGGCGGCTCGGGCAACGGCGAGGCCATCGTGGCCAACCGGCTGCCGGGCGTCCGGTGCGCCGTGTGCTGGAACGTGGAGTCGGCCCGGCTGGGCCGCGCGCATAACGATGCCAACGTGCTGTCGCTCGGCCAGCGGATGATGGATGAGCAGACCGCCCTGGCGATCGTTCAGACCTGGCTGGAGACGCCGTTTGAAGGCGGCCGGCATGCCCGGCGAATCGCGCTGATCGACCAGCCGCAGCCGCCGGAGTGAGCGTGCGCGAGGGCCAGATCGCGCCCGGACGTCATCGTCGCGGCGTCAACGCCGACGACGACGAGGCGGCGCGTATTCCGCGGTGATGGTGCTGTGAAGGCCGCCGCGCGGCGTAAATGCCCCCACCACCACCATCCGCCGCGGCCGCAGGGTGGCCACCAGGTCATCCAGGATGCGGTTGACGACATCCTCGTAGAAGACGCCCTCGTTGCGATAGCTTTGCAGGTAGAGCTTGAGGCTCTTGAGTTCCACGCACCGCCGGTCGGCGATGTAGCGGATGGTGATGCGGCCGAAATCGGGCTGGCCGGTCTTGGGGCAGACGCTGGTGAATTCCGGCTGCTCGTGCACGATTTCGTAATCGCGGGCCACGTGCGGGTTGGCAAAAGTTTCCAGAATCTCTCGGCAGTCGCTCATCGGGTTCTTTCCTTCAGGCGTTATGTCATACCATATTGGCGGCCGCGGCTAAAGCGGGTGCCGAATGCCGATTTGGCCCGCCCGCCGCCGTTTCATACAATCGGCAATCGAAAATCGGCGATCGATAATCTCTGCAACTTCCTGGCCCGCCGGTCGTCTTTAAGGTGGGCCTTCGGGAGAACGCTACGGTGAAAACATTCATCATTATCCTGGTCACGGCGGCCGTGACGGTGGCGGTGCTGCTGGGTATCGGGGCGGCCGTGTCGTCGCGGCAGAAGAACGGCGAGCCGGCGACCAAGGTGCGGATGGAAAAGCCGGTGCGCGGCGACCTGGTCGAAGTGGTCAGCGCGCCGGGGCGGGTGGAGGCCAAGACGAAGGTCTCCATCAGCGCCCGCGTCTCGGCGCGGATCGTCGACCTGCCATTCAAAAGCGGCGATCGCGTGACCAAGGGCGACAGCACGACGACGACGCCCAAGGAAGGCTCCTTGCTGGTGCGGCTGGATTCCAGCGACCTGGACGCGGCGTTGCATTCCGCGCAGGCCAATCGCGCCGCGCAGGCGGCCGACCTGGACAAGGCCGAGTCGGACCTGGCCGGCGCCCAGGCCACGCTGGATGGGCTGGCGGCCACGCTGCGCCAGGCGGAGCAGGATTGCGATCGCCAGGACAAGCTGCTGGGCCGCGGCGTGGTGAGCCAGTCGACCTTCGACGATGCGCTGTGCAAGCGCGATGAGCTGCGGGCCCAGAAGCGTGCCAGCGAGCACACCGTGCAATCCCAGCAGCGAAACCTCCAGGCCCTGCACCACCGGCTGGAGGCGGCCGACGCCCTGATCGCCCAGGCCGCCGAGCAGGTGGCCAACACCATCATCCGTTCGCCCATCGACGGCGTGGTGACGCGCATCAACGCCGCCGTCGGCGAAATGGCCATGACCGGCACCATGAACAACCCCGGCACAGTCATCATGGAGGTGGCCGACCTGTCGGAACTGCTGGCCGTGGCCGAGGTGGATGAGACGGATATCGGGCCGCTGGCCGAGGGCCAGCCGGCCGAGGTGCGCATCAAGGCGTATCCCGACCAAGTGTTCAAAGGCGTGGTCTCGCTGGTGTCGCTGACGACCAGCAACTCCAGCAGCGGCCTGGACACCTCGCGGAACCTGCGCGTGGAGATCACGCTGGACCCGGCGGGCAGGCGGATGAAGACGGGGCTGACGGCCGACATCCGCATCGAGGCCCAGCGCCACCCCAACGTGATCAAGGTGCCCAGCCAGGCGGTGCTGGGCCGGCGCGTGGATGATCTGCCGGCCGCGATTCGCGACAAGAACCCCCAGGTGGACGCCAAGAAGGTGATGGCCACCGTGGTGTACCGGGTGATCGACGGCAAGGCGGTGATCACGCCGGTGAGCGTCGGCGCCAGCGATGCGACGGACACGATCATCACGGCCGGCCTGGACGAAAGCGACCGCGTGATCGCCGGCCCGTACAAGGTGCTCGAGTCGCTCAAGCACGAGCAGAAAGTGCAGGATGAGCGCGAGGGCGCCGCCAGCAAACCGGCCAGTTCCTCTGCGCCGGCGAGTCGGTCTGAGAAATAAACCACAGAGGACACAGAGGGCACGGAGAACGGCAGAGAAACAGTGTAAAGGCCACAAAGAAAGCGAAACGCACGGAGAACGGCAGGAAATACAGGGTGAAGGCCACAAAGGAAAACGCAAGACGCAGAGCGAACGGCCCAGGCATAAGAGCGGGAAAGGCAGAATGAAGAAGAGGAGTTCGAGAGGCGGTTGCGAAGCTTTTATTCCTCCGTGCCCTCTGTGATCTCTGTGGTAATTTCTGCGCATTGACTCCATGATGATCCAACTGGACAACCTCTCCAAGGTGTATCGCGTCGGCGTGGAGCGGATCGCCGCGCTGGATGGCGTGAGCCTGGGCATCGGCCAGAACGAATACGTGGCCGTGATGGGTCCTTCCGGCTCGGGCAAGAGCACGCTGATGAACATCCTGGGCTGCCTGGACCGGCCCAGCGAAGGCCAGTACCACCTGGACGGCAAGCTGGTTCACCGACTGGGCGGGCACGCGTTGGCGCGGATCCGCAACGAGCGGATCGGCTTCGTGTTCCAGTCGTTCGAACTGCTGCCGCGGCTGAGCGCTTTGCACAACGTGGAGCTGCCGCTGCTGTACTCGGGCCTGGGCTGGCTGGCGCGCCGCCGGCGGGCGCGGGGGGCGCTGGAGCGCGTGGGCCTGGCCGACCGTATCAAGCATCGGCCCAACCAGCTTTCCGGCGGCGAGAAGCAGCGCGTGGCCATCGCCCGCGCGCTGGTCGTGCAGCCGCGGCTGCTGCTGGCCGATGAGCCGACGGGGAACCTCGACAGCCGCACGAGCGAGGAGATCCTGGCCCTGTTCGACCGGCTGCACGCCGAGGGCCAGACGATCGTGATGGTCACGCACGAGGAGGAGGTGGCCGCCCACGCCACGCGGATCATCCGCATGCGCGATGGCCGTGTGGCCTCCGACCTGGCCGCCGCCGAGGACCGCGCCCGCCGGGCCAGCGCTGAGGGTCCTACCGACAAGGCCAAGGAGGGCCGCCCATGAGGCTGGTGGCCTTGCTGCTGTCGCTGCCCCGGCTGCTGCTGCGCAGCGCCCTGCTGGCCTTGGCGCAGGTGTGGGCCAACAAGGGCCGGTCCATCCTGACGACCATCGGCATCGTCATCGGCGTGGCGGCGGTGACCACGGTCATCGCCGCGCTCTCAGGCCTGCGGGCCAACGTGCTGCGGGATTTCGAATCCATCGGCGCGGGCAAGCTGTTCATCTTCCCGCACTGGCCCGACCAGGGCACGCAGCGCCATGCCTCCTGGCGTTCCATCCGCTTCACGCCCGAGCAGACCGAGGGGCTCACCGAGCATTGCCCCTCCGTCGAGTGCTTCACCCGGCAGGCGGACCGCTCGGGCATCGCGGTGGAATTCGACAAACAGACCACCGACGCCGTGATCCGCGGCATCGAGCCCGAGTGGCATCGCATCGAGAACCGCTCGGTGGTGCTGGGCAGGCCCTTCTCGCTGATTGACAACGAGCAGGCCCAGCCGGTGTGCCTGGTCACCGAATCGCTGCGCGACCGACTGCGGCTGGACCGCCAGTGCATGGGCCAGCGCGTGCTGGTGGATGGCCGCTACTACCTCATCGTGGGCGTCGTGGAGCCGCCGACGGATTTCGGCATGTTCGGCGGCGGGCCCAAGGAAGAAGAGATTCTCATTCCCTTCTCGACGTATTGGAAAACCTACGGCGGCCGCGGCTGGTCGTACATCATCGCCGTCAGCAAGTCGCCCACGGTCTCGGATGAGGCGAGGGCGGAGGTTTCCTTCTTTCTCCGCCAGCGGCGCCACCTCAAACCCGGCGAGAGCGACACGTTCCAGATCGAGGTCGTTCAGCAGTACATCGACAAGTTCAACCAGCTCTCCACCATGGTGACGCTGGTGGCCGGGGGCATCGTGGGCATTTCGCTGATCGTCGGCGGCGTGGGCATCATGAATATCATGCTCGTGTCCGTCTCGGAGCGGACGCGCGAGATCGGCCTGCGCAAGGCCGTGGGCGCCGGGGCGGGGGCCATCCTCATGCAGTTCCTGGTCGAGGCGGTGGTGCTCTGCCTGATCGGCGGGTTGATCGGCCTGGCGTTGGGACAGGCGTTCACGGCCGCGCTGGGCAAGATTCTCGGGGCCAAGCTGGAGCACGCCTTCATTCCCGGCTGGGCCATCACCCTGTCGCTGGGCTTTGCCGCCGGCGTGGGCGTGCTCTTCGGCATGTTCCCGGCCGTCAAGGCCGCGCGGCTGGACCCCATCGAGGCGCTGCGGCACGAGTAGAGACCCGCCCTCGGCGCCGATGCCCTGGCGCTCTATAAGTGCTCGCGGGGAAAAAAGTGTCTCTCCTTATAAGGACGCACACGAAACCGCCTCGAAATATGCGCAAATCCGAAATAAATCTGTTAAATACACTCCAACCCCCCCTGCAGACGGAACAAATCGGAAAACTCCGGGCGCAAAATCGGAACAATCCGAGTCGCCTCTTGGCTTCACGCGGTCGCGCGGAATTGGCACTTACGATCATTCCTGCGTTCAATTCAACCAGGCGTGAATAGCCTGCGTTGGGTCGCCGGCTACTTCGGTATACTGTCGGGGCGTCTGGTCCTTGATGGAGTAAGCGAATTGAATCTGTTTGGCTCGCGGCGTCCCTGGTACGTCGATGGCCTGGCCTTCGAGTGCACCGGCTGCGGCCGCTGCTGCAGCGGGCCGGAGGAAGGGTACGTCTGGGTGATGTCGCAGGAAATTACCGCGGCCGCCGGGCAGTTGGGCGTGACGGTCGAGCAGTTCATGGCCCGGTACACCCGGCGCATCGGCCGGCGAACCAGCCTGATCGAAAAAGCCAACCGCGACTGCGTGTTTCTGGAAGAATCCAATGGCGGCCCGCGCCGCTGCCTGATCTACGCCGTGCGGCCCGCACAGTGCCAGACCTGGCCGTTCTGGCCGAGCAACCTTTTGGGCGAGAACGCCTGGGCCCGCGTTGGCGAGCGATGCCCGGGCATCAACCGCGGGCCGCTGCATTTGGCCGATCACATTGAGCATGAGCGCGAACGAACGGGATAATAATGCCTTGGCGGCGGCCGTGACGGCGGCCGGGCAGGAGCGGCTGGGGGCCGAACTGGCAGCGCTGTACCAGCGGCTTGAGGTGGAGCTGTCGCCACTGGATGCCCGCTGCCAGGGCTGCGGGAAATGCTGCGATTTCGCCGCCTTCGGCCACCGGCTGTATGTCACCCCCATCGAACTGGCCGAGCTGGTAAGACAGCCCCCCGCCAGCCGCCAGGGAGCGGCCGTGCTGCGATGCCCCTATCAGGTGAACAGCCACTGCACCGCGCATGACCGCCGCACGCTGGGATGTCGGGTGTTCTTTTGCCGCCTGGGCGATGAGCAGGCACACCGCCTTTATGAGCGCCACCACGCCGAGCTACGCGCCCTGCACGAGCGGGCCGGCGTGCCGTACCTGTATGTCGAACTGACCGAGGCGCTGGGCCGACTGGGCCGATCCGCGTAGAAGGCTGGAGGCTGGCCTGCTACGCCAGAGGCTACGCAGGCCTTGTTGGCTTGCCCTGCGAAGCCCCTTTCGGGCGAAGCAGGGAGGCTGGAGGAACGACGGGAAAAGATCCGCTTCCTCGGAGCGACACACATCCGCGAATCCGGCCGTAACCCCTCTCCCTTGACGGGAGAGGTGGGCCTTCAGGCCCGGCCTGCCCGGCGTAGCTTCAGCGAAGCCGGGTGAGGGTGTCGCGCAAGGGCATGTCACTCATTTGCGCGGAACCCTCACCCGGCCCTTCGGGCCACCCTCCCCCGTAAAAGGGGGAGGGGTTCGAATCCAACTCCGGTCGTGCCTCCAATCCAGCGGCAAATCTTTACGCGCGGCTCTTTTTACCCACGGGCTTGCCGGCCGCTCTGGCAGCGGGCTTGGCCGTCGCGGCGTTCCGGGGCGCTCCGGCGTACTCGAAGAAGCCGGCGGCCTCCAGCTTGGGCCGCAGGGCATTGAGGGTTTCCATCGGCACGTTGCCCGAGGCGATGCGCACCGGGCCGCAATCGACGCCGATCAGGCTCATCAGCCACTTGCCGGTGGACATGAGGTTGCCCGGCTCCAGGATCACCTCGACGATCTCGCGGCTCTTGCGCTGGAAGGCCTGGGCGGCGGCCATGTCGCCGGCGTCGAAGGCCTCGACCACTTTGCGGTACAGTCTGCCCAGGTAGTTGTACGTGCTGCCCAGGGCCCCGGTGGCGCCGACGGTCATGGCCGGCAGCAGCATCTCGTCGCGGCCGTAAAGCGTCTCGTAGCGGCCATCCTGGAAATCCGCGCAGCGGCCGAAGTCCATCAAATCCTCGTGCGTGAACTTCAGCCCGCGCAGGTTGGGAATGCGCGGCGCGGCCGCACGCAGGATATCGATCGCTTTGAACGGGAGCCGGGTACGGACGGGAATGTGGTAGTAGTAAAACGGCAGGCTGGGGGCCGAGGCCGCCACCACCGCGCACCAGGAGACCAGATTGTCCACGGTATGGGGCGGGAAATCCGCTGGGGTGATCGCCACGGTGCCCTGGGCGCCGATGCGGACGGCGTGCTGCGCCAGCGCGGTGGCCTCGCTGAGCACCGGGTGGGCCACGTGCACCAGCACGTCCAGCCGGCCGGCGGCCGCCTGCACCCAGCGCTCGGCCAGTTGCCGCCGCTCATCGGTCGTCAGCACCATGCCCTCGCCGGTCGTGCCGGCGATGAAAACTCCATCCAGCCCTTGGGCCGCCATCACGTCGGCCTGGGCGTCAACCATGTCAATGTTCAGGCTCAGATCGCTGCGCATCGGGGTGTGTACGGCGGCGATCATGCGGAACGGCTTGGCGCGATTCATCGATTCTCCTTGGCAAATTGCCTGGCGCTCAGCACCACAAAAAAATTCGTGCGATCTTGCGGGGGCATCGGGTGGGAGCCCCGTCGTAGAGCGCTTAATAAGACTACTGTGATAGCGGCCGGCGGGGTCAACTGCAAGAGCCATTCTGGTGCGCCAGGTCTGTTGCAAGCAGCCTGGCCAGGAAGGTGCAATCCTCTGGGAATGTCTGCGTTAATCTGCCGGAGGGCAGTCGAGAGTCGACCGGGGCAACTGGAATTGGTTTACATTCATGGTGCGGTCACCTGATAACGATTGTCAAGTGAAGAAGCATTGCCAGCGGCCCGGCTTGATGCGGCACGATAATTCTCGTTTTTTCGCGAAAAAAAATGAGATGCGTAAGAAAAATGAGGTAACAAGAGAGAGAAGAAGAGACAAAGGATTTGAAGCTCTTGTCGCCCAAGCCGTTGCGAGCCGGAGTGCGATCCACGCAATTCTTTGATTCAAAATGATTTATGTGATAATTCTTCGCGTGCCCCTTGACGCGCATGACGCTCTTGATACACTCGCATAATCAATAAGTGTCGCCATGAGAGCACCAAATGTATCCGCTTTTTAGGTAAGCACACGCGAAAATACCTCGCCTTCCCGGGTTGCTCCCGACACTGGTTGCGCCCAAGCATTCTAGACAGTGCCGCTTAACGAGACGTTGACATTCGTTGGAGGCCAATTCGTTGACCAAGAAGCAGATTGTTCGGCGGCTGGCGGGGGAAATGGATATCAGTCAGGCGTTGGCCTATCAGATGGTCCAGGGAACGCTGGATCTTATCGCCGATTGTGTCATTGAGCACGGTCGAATCGAATTGCGGAATTTCGGCGTCTTCGCGATCAAGCGCCGGGCCGCTCGGCAGGCACGAAATCCCCGGACCAATGAGCCAGTCCAGATTCCGCCCCGGTCCGCGATTGTATTTCAGCCCAGTCACACCCTGCTGGAACGGCTCCATCGCGCGGCCGGCGATGTCGCCTCGTAGTTGGCTACCCGCCTGAGGAGGGGATAGGGTTCTCCTGCGCATTTGAATTGCCGGGTGCCGTGCGAGGATTTCGCCGGGTGCCGCGGCTGGGTTTTTTTGCAGCCACGTGTTAGCGATGGGGCGTTCCGATGACGCGTGGCTGCAAAAAGATGCAGCCACGGCACCCAGAAAACCAGCCGCGCCACCCACCCACGGCACCCAAGCTTACGAATCCGCCGCGAGGAGAAGCGCAACCTGCGCTGACGCGTGGCTGCAAAAAAACGCAGCCACGGCACCCAGCAAGGGCCTTTCGGGCGGCTACGGCCTACCGGGCGTATTCCACGCACCGGGTTTCGCGGATGAGCGTCACCTTGATCTCGCCGGGATAGGTCATCTCCTCTTCGATCTTCTTGGCGATATCGCGGGCGGCCTTCATGGCCAAGCGATCATCCACGCTGGAGGCATCGACGATGACGCGCACCTCGCGGCCGGCCTGGATGGCGTAGGCCTGCTTGACGCCCTCGAAGCTGGTGGCGATCTCCTCCAGCTTCTCCAGGCGCTTGATGTACCGGTCCAGGGTTTCGCGTCGGGCGCCCGGCCGGCTGGCGGAGATGGCGTCGGCGGCGGACACGATGGCCGTGTACATGCCGTGATTTTCGCCATCGCCGTGGTGGCCCATGGCGGCGTCGACGACCACCGGGTCCTCGCCGTAGCGCTTGAGCAGGTCGGCGCCGATCTGCGGGTGGCCGCCTTCGACCTCGTGGTCGGCGGCCTTGCCGATATCGTGCAGCAGGCCGGCCCGGCGGGCCAGTTCGCCATCGAGACCCAGGTCTTCGGCGATGAGCTGGCTGAGGAAACCTACTTCAACGCTGTGCCGCAGGACGTTCTGGCCGTAGCTGGTGCGGAAATGCAGCCGCCCTAAGAGCTGCTGGAGCTTGCCGTGCAGGCTCCGCACGTTGGTCTCCACGCAGGCCTTCTTGCCCATCTCGGCGATCTTGCGATTGACTTCCTTTTCCGTCTCGGCGACGACTTCCTCGATCCGCGCGGGATGGATCCGCCCATCCTGGATGAGCTTTTCCAGGCTGCGCCGGGCCACCTCGCGGCGGACCGGGTCAAACGCGCTGACCACGACCACGCCGGGCGTGTCATCCACGATCACATCCACGCCGGTGGCCTTCTCGAAGGCGCGGATATTGCGGCCCTCGCGGCCGATCACGCGGCCCTTCATGTCATCGCTGGGAATATCCACCGTCGAAACGGTGGAGTCGGCGGTGTGCTCGGCGGCATAGCGCTGGATGGCGGTGGTGATGATCTCGCGCGCCTGCTCCTCGGCGGATTCCTTGGCGTCGTTGATGATGCGCTCGGTCAACTGGCCGGCGTCAATCTCAACTTCCTTGGTCACCCGCTCCAGCAGCACGTTGCGGGCCTCTTCCTCGCTCATGCGGGCCACGCGGATCAGTTCGGCTTTCTGCTGTTCGATGACCTCGCCGATCTGCCTGTCCTTGGCGGCCAGGGCCCGTTCTTTTTCGGCGATGCTCCGCTCGGCGACCTCGACGGTCCGCTCCTTGCCGGCGACGGACTCGGTCTTCTGGTCTATGAGGTCCTCGCGCTTGGCCAGGCGGCGTTCCTCGTTGCGCAGTTCCTTGCGGGTTTCCTCGGTGTCTTTTTCGAATTGCTCGCGGAGCTTGATCACCTCCGCTTTGGCGTCGATCTGGGCTTGACGGGTCAGCCGGTCGGCTTCGGCCTGGGCGGCGGTGATCGCCTCCTGGGCCTGCTTCTTGGCACGCTCGCGGACGCCGGCATCGCGCACTCGCAGGTATCCCAGCACCGCCAGGATGCCCAGCGCGCACGCGGCCGCCGCCAGACCCGCCGTCAACCACCATTCGACGGCCAAGATGGGCATGGTCGTCACGTAGAGTTCCTTTCACATCGGCCGCAAGGCCGCGCGCGGCGTAACGGACAGGATAGATCGGCTGGGGCGTGTCGGCGGGCGGATTCAACAACAAGCCAACTGCGTAGAGGGCCACGTGGCCCGATCAGGACCGATGTCGGCACCCATTCTGGTCAGACGCCAGCGGGCCCCCGCGATCGCCTGCGGTACGGTAGATTCCCGGGCTTTTTTCCGGAAGCATCGTAAACATCGGCACTTCTGTCAGTTGGTTGTGTCGAATCTATGGCCCGCAGGCCTCGCCGCAGGGGCGATTAATCGCCGCTCGGCTCCGGCGGGCCCTTTTCGCGTTTCAAATTCTCCCCGGGTAAGGGGGCGGCACGTCCGAAGCGCCGCTTTCGCGGCTGAACGGCGTCTGTCCGGCGGCCGCCGCGATCGGTTCAGGCCGCCTGCTTTGCGCCGGCATCCGCGGCGACCCCATAAAGGCCGCCCCCGCACGCCGGCTGACCGGCTGGGCACAATGGCACCAGCCGCAGTCCGAATCACACTGTTAAGAGTTTATGAATTCGGCATCGGTTATGCAAGGAAATTGACCTACGAACCTAGATGAGAACCGAAAGGTGGCCTGGACCTCATTTCCGCGACTCCTTCGCCCGGATTTTTCCGATTTGTCGCGTCTGGCGGGGCAGGAGCGAGAATGCGTATCAGTTTTTTTGCGTTCGCTTAAAAAATGAGGGCGGTTTCGCGTCCTTATATTATGGAGAGACACTTTTCCCCGCATGCTACGCCGCAGCGGCCGCAAGCCTCCGACCGCCTGATGTTTGGGGCCCGGCATCGTTATACTACGGGAATGCCGCCCACAAAATGCGTTTTCACCGCCGCCGACCCGCTCCAGGCGGATGCCATCTGCCAGGCGCTGCGCCAGGCGGGCGTCGAGGCCCAGGCGATTGCCGAGGAGCGGCCCGCCGGCGGTGTCCGGATCGGCATTCTGGTGCCGGCCGCGCAGGAAGCCAAGGCCCGGCAAATCATCCGACAGGGCAGCTGGCCCCGCCTGGCGTAAGATTTCAATGAGCCAGGCGGCGGGGCATTTTTTCCGGGAGACTGACCATGGCTCAGTGGATCGACATTTCGTTGCCGCTGTGCCCCGGCTGCAGGCTGTGGCCCGGGGACCGGCCTTTCGAGCACGCCTTCGCCAGCCGCATCGCCGATGGGGCAGCCTACAACACCAGCATGTTGGCCTGCTCCGCGCACGTCGGCACGCACGTCGATGCGCCCTGTCACGTGCTGGCCGAAGGCGTGTCGGTGGACCGGCTGGACCCGTCCATCTTCATGGGCGAGGCCTTGGTGCTGGAGGTGCAGACGGCCGACCATATCACCGCCCGGCAGTTGGATTCGGCGCTACCCACCTGGCCGCAGCGGCTGCTCTTGAAAACCCGCAACAGCGCGCCCGGCGGCGCGCTCGATCACGGCGGCTTTGACCCCGCGTACTGCGCGCTGGAACTGGATGCCGCCCAGCTCATCGCCCGGCGCGGCCTCAAGCTGCTGGGCATCGACTACAACTCCGTCGAGCCCTACTCCAAAGGGTCGCAGGTGCACAAGACGCTCCTGAGCGCCGGCATCGTCACGCTGGAGGGGCTGGACCTGCGCGGCATCCGCCCCGGCGCCTACCAACTGGTGGCCGTGCCGCTGCGGCTGAAGGATTTTGACGGCTCGCCCGTCCGGGCGCTGATCGCGCAGGCGTGAGTCCGGCTTTCACAAAAGAGGACACAAAGATCACAAAGACCACAAAGGAGCACAAAGGAAGAGAAAGAGGGAAAACGACGGCAAGAGCAGAGACTTGAGCCCTCTTGCTTTAGAGCAGTTAAGCCTTGCATATTTACGTCCGGCTTAAAGAAGGTTACGGAAACGACCGAGAATCGCTGGAGCCACGAATTTCCAGGGGTATCCCCTGACCGGCAAGTTCTTTAGCCTCCGCAGGAGGCGTTTGATAGTAGCATGACAGCGCTAGTTT
>PMYD01000128.1 GCA_003171335.1 Phycisphaerales bacterium | reverse complement strand
ACACGATCTATGAAGAACGGGCCGAAGCCCGGAAGTGCCGAGGGAGGGCTGGGTGCCGCGGTTGCGCTGTCTGCAGCCACGCGTTTCCGATCGGCAACACGTGGTTGCAGACAGCGCAACCACGGCACCCTGGCCTGCGCACCACGGAAACACGGCCAAGACCGCCGCGCAACTGCCGGGCGGGGCGTCCGTGCGGCGCCTTTTTCAGAGGTCTCATTTTCTATTCGCGCCCGTTGCGATAAGATTCCCTCCCATGGCTGGCGAGCGAAGACCATCCCGGCGGCAGGTACTCGTGGCACTGCTGGTGGCCTCGGCGGCCTCGTGCCTGCTGCGGCCGCACGGGGTGGAGGGTCCGCGCGAGCTCTTGAGCCCGGTGCTCTGGCCGGTCAGCCGGGTGCTGTCGCTGGCCTCGCTGAGCGTGCGGCGGAACGCCACGGCCGCCTGGGGCGGCCCGGTGGATGATGAGACGGCCCGGCAGTGGCTGCAGGACAACGAGGCGGTGCAGCGGCAACTGGCCCAGTACTGGGCCAAGCTGCAGGAGCGCCAAACGGCCTCATCCTGGCAGTACATGCTGTCGCAGCAGGGGCAACTGGAGCAGGCCGAGCGCTGGATGCGGGCCATGCCGCGCGAGTTTCCCTGCCTGATCGTGCCGGCCCAGGTGGTGGCCGGCTCGGCCACGCCGTACCAGCGCACGCGCGCGCTGCGGGTTCGCCAGGCGGGGGCCGCCGTCGGCGATTACGTGACCACGCGCACGGTCATGACCAATCGCTCCACGGCGCTGCCGGGTATGCCGGCCGTGCTGTCGGCCTCGGCGGTGGTGGGGCAGATCGTCTCCAGCGGGGCCTGGACGGCGCATCTGCAACTGGTCACCGATCCCGATTTCCACCTCTACGGCTTCGTGCAGCGCGTGTTCGATCCCAGGCATCCGCGGCCAATCGAGGTGATGGACGCCAATTCGGGCCCGCCGCGGCGCCGGTCGCTGAGCGAAAAGGACGGCCCGGTCTCGGTGTACCTGACCGGCTGCGGCGACGGCCTGGTCTCGCGGCCCCTGAGCGAGGGCCACGCCATCGCCCCCGGCGACCTGGTGCTGACCATGGGCGAGGATGGCCGGCTGCCGATGGCCATCGTCATCGGCCGCGTGCGGGCGGTTGAGCCCGTGCCGGACAGCGCCCGGCACGTGCGGCTGAAGATCGAGCCGGATGCCCAACTGGCCACGCTGGAGGATGTGTATATCGTGCTGCCCCAGACGCGGGAGGTGGCGCCGTGAAATGGCTGCCCTTCGCCATCCTGGCCCTGGTGATGCTGGCCGTGCAGGCCACGGTGGGCGGCCTTTTGGGCATCGCCCTGGGCGATGGGCTGCTGCTGGGCGTGGATTTCCTGGCCATCCTGGCGGTGCTGGTGGGGATGAAGACCCGCGCCGGCACCGATGCGCTGCTGGCCGGCTGGATGCTGGGGCTCTTAATCGACCTGGCCAGCCCGCGGATGCCCATCGGGCTGTATGCCCTGACGTTTTCGCTGGCCACCAGCCTGGTGTACTATGCCCGCGGCTCGATCTTCACGACCAACCCGGTCTCGCAGATGCTGATGACCTTCGGCTTTGTGGCGGTGGCCCACGGGGCCGCGCGGCTGTTCATCCACCTGGTGGCGCCGCCGGCCGGCAGCCGGCTGGGGCTGGACCTGGTCGAGGCGCTGCTGCTGGCCATGTGCAGCGCCGCCGCCGCCCCGCTGGTCATGGGCGTGCTGCACAAGCTCGACTGGCTGTTCCTGGTCCAGCGCAGCGGCCGGCGGGAGTGAGCTACGCAACTAGTTCTGGAATGAAGGATTGAATCCCAAATTGGGTGCCACGGCTGCGTTGTTTGCAGCCGTGCGCTGTGCTCAACGGTGCGGGGAGAGTCCCCCTGGCTCCCAGGGACCTCCGGCGGCGCGGCCGGCGCTGGCGCACGGCTGCAAACAACGCAGCCGTGGCACCAGGGAACAGTGATCATCCCACTGTCCTGAAGAGCACCGGCCAAAAGCCTGTGCCACAGAACCATGTTTAACAAGCGGCTGTTCATCTTCATGCTCCTGGTCGGCTGCGCGGCGGCGGCGGTGGTGGTGCGCCTGGCGCAGATGCAGCTCGTGCACGGCGGCGCGTACGCCCACCAGGCGGAAGAATCGCTCAAGGTGACGCGCTGGCTGGCCACGCACCGCGGGGAGATCCTCGACCGGCGCGGCCGCATTCTGGCGGTGGACCAGCCGTGCTTCGAATTCACGCTGCGCTACGAGGCGCTATTGACCAGTTGGGCCCAGCGCCAGGCGCGGCAGCTCATGGACCAGCAGGGCGTGTCGGCGGATGAGGCCCAGGAGTCCGTCGGCCAGCAGCTCGAGGCGGCCCAGGAGCGGCTGCTGCGGGATCACTGGCTCACGCAGCAGGCCAGGGCCATCGTGCACCGCCAGTGGCCCGAGCTGACCGGCCGGGCCCGCGACCAGCGGCGGGCCGAGGTGCTGGCGGGCCTGCCCGAGCGCATCGACTGGACACTCAACCGCGCCGCCGAGACGGTCGGCATCGGCCGCGCGGAACTCGATGAGGAGATCGACCGCATCGTGCAGCACATCTGGCGCGTGCGGGCCATCGTGAAGATGCGCGTGGCGGAGGAGGAATCGCCCCACGGCATCATTCACGCGCTGGATGAGGTGACGTCCGTCGCCCTGCTGTCGCAGCTTTCCGACATGCTCGGCGCCGACGTGGCTCCCAGTACCCGGCGCTGGTACCCCTGCGGGCCGACCGCCAGCCACGTGATCGGCCTGATGGGCCGCGTGGCCAGCCAGGATGTGGGCAGCCTGTGGCGGCCGCCGCCGGGACCGACGCCGGCAACGCGGCCGGGGCCGACGCCGGCGGTTGCGCCGCGCTTCTCCTCCGCCGGCGCTTTGGCCGACCTGCCGCCCGAGACCGACGCCAACAACGGCGGCCAGGCCGAGGGGACGGCGGTGCAGGCGCCGCAGCCGAGCTGGCCCAGTTTCGCGCAGATTGCCGGCTTCTCGCGGGTCGAGGCCCGGTCGGAGAACCAGGCGGGCCACGAGCAGGATATGCTGCGCGAGTACCTGCCCGATGAGCTGGCCGGCGTGACGGGCATCGAGCGCATGGCCGAGCCGGTGCTGCGCGGCATCCGCGGCCGCCAGGTGCACCACCGCTCGGGCGCCCTGGTGGAGCAGACGGCCGCCGTGGGGGGCCAGGATGTGCACGTGACGCTGGATATCGAGCTTCAGCAAGTGATCGAGCGCGAGATCCTCGATGGCCGGCCGGAAAACGGGGCGGCCGTGGTGATCCACATTCCCACCGGGCAGGTTTTGGCCCTGGCCTCCAAGCCGCGCTACGACCTGAACGAGTACCGCGTGAAGTTCAACGCCCTGGTCGCCGACCAGACCAACTTGCCGCTGTTGCACCGGGCGGTGGCCTGCTCGTATCCGCCGGGCTCGACGGTCAAGCCGCTGGTGGCCCTGGCCGCCGCCGCCGAGGGAGTGCTCACGCCCCAGCAGACGATCGAATGCCGCGGCTACCTGTTCCCTTCCAGTCCCGACAAATTCCGCTGCTGGATTTACAAGGAGCACAGCGGCCAGCACGGCCCCCAGACCATGCGCGAGGCGCTGCGGCACAGTTGCAACATCTACTTCTACACCGCCGGCGAAAAGCTGGGCAATCCCGCCCTGATGGACTGGCTGCGGCGCTTCGGCATGGGCGAGCACCCCGGCACGCTGCTGCCGGAGGAAAAGGCCGGCCGCGTGCCCTCGGGCCGCTGGATGTGGCAGAACCAGAGCCACCCGCTGCGCCTCGAGGACCTGTGCCTGATGGGCATCGGCCAGGGCAAGCTGGAGGCCACGCCGCTGCAGGTGGCCAACGGCATGGCCACGGTGGCCCGCGGCGGGCTGTACAAGGCGCCGCTCTTAGTGCTCAGCGGCAGCGAAGAGGCGATGCCCGACAGCTCGCGGCAGCGCGATCTGAAGCTGCCGGCCGACGCCGTCGCCGCCGTGCAGGCCGGCATGTCGGATGTGGTCAACCATTCCGACGGCACGGCCCACAACTACGCGTACGATCCGGACTTGCCCGAGCTGTGCGGCAAGACGGGCACCGCCCAGGCCGCGCCGAGGCGCCTGCGCGCCGACCCCAGCCGGCCCGACGTCGCCGGCCAGGTGGTCCTGTCGGGCGACATGGCGTGGTTTGCCGGCTACGCGCCGCGCCACAATCCGCAGATCGCCTTCGCCATCCTGGTGGAGTACGTCTCGGCCGGCAGCGGCGGCAGCGTGTGCGGACCGATGGCCAAGCAACTGGTCCGGGCGTGCCGGGATAAGGGGTATCTGCCGTAACTGTGTTTGGAGCCGTTTTAGCAGCAGCGCCGCATGCCGATCTTTGAAGGTTATTTTCGCCGCTTCAGTTGGCCCATCGCCCTGGCGATGCTGGCCCTGATGGCCATTGGCATCACGGCCATCTGGACGGTGGAGCGGGCCGTCGACAGCCGGGATGTGGCCGGCTGCACCGCCAAGCAGGCCGCCTTCGCCGTGGTGGGCCTGGGGGCGTTTTTAGGCGCGACGGTCGTGAATTACCGCCGCGTGGGCCAGGGCAGCTACGCGCTATTTGCCCTGACGCTGTTTCTGCTGGTGGCGGTGCTGTTCTGCCCCGCGCGCAAAGGCGCCCACCGCTGGATTCAGCTTGGCGGGCCGGTGCAGCTTCAGCCTTCCGAACTGGCCAAGCTGGTCTTCATCGTGGCGCTGGCGTGGTACTTGCGCTACCGCGACAGCTACCGGCGGCTGGGGGGCCTGATCGTGCCCTTTGCCATCACGCTTGTGCCCATGGGCCTGATCCTGCGCGAGGACCTGGGCACCTCCATGCTGCTGCTGCCGACGCTGCTGGTGATGCTGCTGGTGGCCGGGGCGCGCTGGCGGCACCTGCTGATTATCCTGGTGCTGGGGGTCGTGGTGCTGTTCGGGCCGGTGCCGCGGCCGGTGGATGAGCCGCTGTTCGAGCGGCAGATCGACAAGTACGACGCCTGGCAGATCGGGCCCTTCGTGCGCTACAAGCCCAGGGAGTTCCGGCGCGAGGATGGCTCGATCGACTGGTCGAAGCGCGCCGTCATGCCCGTTTCGTACGCCCGCTGCCAGATCGGCGAGGGGCCGATCTTCGACCTCCAGCCGCTGTCGGTGGCCATGATCACGCTGAAAGGCCATAGCTACCAGCTCGCCCGCGTGGAGAGCTGGCTGCGGCAGGAGGACCCGCGGATTCGCGCCACGGCCGGCTTTCAGCAGCACAATTCCATGCTCATGCTGGCGGCCGGCCGCGCCGCCGGCCAGAGCGACCGGGCGGCCATGGCCGAATACCTGCGCATGGTGCCGGAAGACCACAACGATTTCATCTTCAGCGTGGTGGGGGCACGCTGGGGCTTTGCCGGCTGCCTGGCCGTGCTGGTGCTGTACGGCATCATCTGCCTGTTCGGCATGGATGTGGCCACCTCGACGGCCGACGCGTTCGGCCGGCTGCTGGCCGTGGGCGTGGTGGCGCTCCTGGCGGCGCAGGTGTTCATCAACGTGGCCATGACCGTGGGGCTGATGCCCATTACCGGCATGACGCTGCCCCTGGTCAGCTACGGCGGCTCAAGCCTGGTGGTGAACTGCCTGGCCCTGGGGCTGCTGGTGAACGTGGGGCGCCGACGGCCCATCAGCCTGGCCCCGCCGCCCTTTGAGTTCGGCGGGGACGGTATATGACACGTGCGCCGGCGGCGCGGGCGGCGGCAGCGGACCTTCCTTCTTGTACCGCTGGAGCACGCCCATCCAGTGAAACGCCAGCACCACGTACACCGCGCACAGCAGCCAGCAGCCAGCAGCCCAGCTCCGACACGCCGCGCCGCCGCAGGATGAACAGCACCGTCGTGGCGAACGCCAGCGCGCCCAGCTTGAACGTGAACAGCGCGCCCGGCTGCGCCAGGAAATACCGCGCCACCGGATTGGCCTCGGCGAAGCGGTCCAGATGACTGTCGGCCGAGGTGCAGATGACCGTCAGGGCCAGGTCAAACGCGTTCAAAATCCACAGCATGGCCAGCAGCAGCACCACCCGGCGGGCGCGCTTGACCGCGCGCCGATGCCCAGCGGCTGGAGCGGCCGCGGGGACGGGTGCAGCGGGTCGGGGCCACTGGCTGTTCATGTTCCTGTTTATACCGTACAATCCGCGCCACGTGCATGGGATTTGCAATGGACCAACCCGCCCGCCAGTACTGGGACAGCCGCCCCGGCCGCCCGCTGCGCCAGCCGGTGCGGCTGGAGTCGCGGCGTTTGGCCGGCGCCGACATCCTGCTGGTACACCACCTGCCCAATCAGCCCAAGGGAAAACCGGTGCTGGTGCTGCACGGCATCGAGAGCCACCCGCTGTGGTTTGTGGGCTCGGCCGATTGCCTGGCCGCCGCCGGCCACGATGTCTACCAGCTTCAGCGCCGCGGCAGCGGGGCGGCCGCCGAAGACCGCGGCCACGCCGATTCGCCCGCGCAGCTCCTGGCCGACCTCGATGCGGCGGCGACGTACATCCTCACGCAAACCCGCGCGGACGCCCTGCACCTTCTGGCCATAAGCTGGGGCGGCAAGCTGGCCGCCGCCTACGCCCTGGATGCGGCCCACGCCGCCAAGCTGGCCGACCTGACGCTGGTGGCGCCCGGCCTGGCGCCGCGGGTGGACCTGACCTGGCAAGCCAAGCTGCGCATCGCGCTGTGCGCCCTGGTGGCCCCGCGCCGGGGGTTCCCGGTGCCGCTGGAGGATCCGGCCCTGTTTACCGACACGCCCGACCGCCAGGCCTATATCCGCGAGGATCCCTACCGGCTGCAGACCGTCACCGCCCGCTTCCTGCTGACAAGCTGGCTGCTCGACCGCCGCCTGGCCGGCGCCGCGGCCGGCGCTCTAAACCTGCCCGTGCGGCTCATCCTGGCCGATCGCGACCGCATCATCGACAACGCCCGCACGCAAGCGGCTTTGGCGCGCCTGGCCGGCGAGAACCTGCACGTTCACGAGCTTTGCAGCGCGCACACGCTGGAGTTTGAACCCGACCCTCAACCGTTCCTGGAATTGCTCGTGGACGCGCTGGGGTAGGTCACGGCACGCGGCGGCCTGATGCAAAGGTTTGCTGTAAGTGCTCGCGGTGAAAACAGCGTCTCTCCCTTGTATAAGGACGCGAAACTGGCACTCCGTGTGCATAATTCTGAAAAAATCTGCTAAGTACATTCCAACTGCCCCTACAGACGGAACAAATCGGAAAACTCTAGGCGCGGAAATGGGAAAAGTCTGAGCAGTCTCGGAGTCCCGTAGCCGCGCGAAAATGGCACTTACAGCGTCGGCTTGGTTCCCCGCTGGTGCCGTGGCTGCTTTTTTTGCAGCCACGTGTCAGCGCAAGTTGCTCACTTTCGCTCGCCAGTTCGGCTCGGTAATCTGGTTCTGATGACGCGTGGCTGCGAGAGGATGCAGCCACGGAGGATTTCGCATGAAGGTCAAGGAGGCGGACTGCAAATAGTGCGGCGGTGCCTGCGGACAATGCCTCGTTGGTCTTCAACCCCGGAGGGGTTGAAACAGCTCCAGCCCCGGGTTGGCGAAGACCGCGAAGCGGACGAGCCTACCCGGGGGCAGCGGACGCAAATATCCCCATCAACCCCGGAAGGGGTTGAATACATGCGTTTTGACGCAATTCTGCCCGCCGTTGCGCTAGTCAACCCCTGCCGGGGTAGAAACTTGCGCTGACGTCGCCCAGGGTAGCCTCGCCGTGCTCGGCAACCCTGGGCTGGAGCTATACAACCCCTACCTGGGTTAAGAAACCAGCAGTCTGGAGCGATCGGCCCGGGGCGGTCGGCACGTGCCTTCGTGCGAAATCCTCCACGGCACCCGGCACGTCGCTCCGGCCGCATCATCCATTTCGCCGCACCAGCACATCCTTCTCGTACTGCCTGACCTCCTCCAGCCACGCCTTGCCCACGGGCACGTTGTTGCGGGCGCAGTAGTGGTCCCAGATGGCCGCGAAGGGCAGGGTCTTGAGTTCTTCCAGCATGGCCAGGCGGGCGGTGTAGTCGCCGGCGGATTCCAGCTTTTTCAGGGCAGCCAGCGGCTCTAAAAGCGCCAGCAGCAGGGCCTTGAGCATGCTGCGCAGGCCGATGGTCATGGCGGCGATGCGGTTGATCGAGGCGTCGAAGAAGTCCAGGCCGATGTGCACGCGGGAGACAAAGCCGCCGCGGATGATCTCCTGGGCGGTGGCCAGCAGGGCGTCGTCGAGGATCACCACGTGGTCGCTATCCCAGCGCACCGGCCGCGAGATGTGCAGCAGCAGCTCATCGACGAAGGAGAGCGTCGAGGAGATCTTGTCGGCGAGGGTCTCGGTGGGGTGATAGTGGCCGGCATCCATGCACAGCAGGATCCTGCGCGTCAGCGCGTACCCGAGGTAAAACTCGTGCGAGCCGACGACGTAGCTCTCCGAGCCGATGCCGAAAAGCTTGCTCTCCACCGCATCGCGCATGGCCTTGGGGTCGAGCTTCACCTTGAGCATCGCATCGAGCGACTCGCACAGCCGCTGGCGGGGGGAAAGGCGATCGACGGGCGTGTCTTTAAAGCCATCGGGAATCCACGTGTTGTTGATGGAGGGCGTGCCCAGCTTCTTGCCCATGGCCTCGGCGATCCTGCGGCAGGCGATGGCGTGCTCGACCCAAAAGCGGCGGATGGCGGGATCGGCGTGCGAGAGCGTAAACCCGTCGGCGGCCAGCGGGTGGGAGAAGAACGTGGGATTGAAGTCCAGGCCGTGGAGCTTCTGCGCCTTGGCCCAGTCGATCCAGCCGGCAAAATGCTCCGGCCGCAGTTCGTTGCGCGGGATCTTCTTGCCGCCGGTCTCGGCGTAGATGGAGTGCAGGTTCACGCGGTGGCAGCCGGGGACCAGGGAGAAAACCTCTTCCAGGTCCGCGCGCATCTCCTCGGCGTTGCGGGCGCGGCCGCCATAGCTGCCCGTGGCCAGGATGCCGCCGCCGGAGAGTTCTCCGGACTCAAAACCCGCCAGGTCGTCGCCCTGCCAGCAGTGCAGGGAGATGGGGATGGCGGCCAGTTTCTTCAGGGCCTCTTCGGTATCGACGCCCAGCTCGGCGTACGCCTCGGCGGCGAGTTTGTAGCTCTTTTCCACGGTGGAACGCTTCATGATGTTGCCTCTCAATAAGTGGCATGGGCGTCTCGCCCATGTGTCCCACGGGCGTCTCGCCCGTGGCAAGGCCGGAGGCACGGCCAAGATGGCCGTGCTACTCACGGGCGAGACGCCCGTGCCACGGTTAATGTTTTCTCCATTGGCCGCGGAGCTGGCGGTAGCTGCCGCGCTTGATCGTCCAGAGGGCCTGGTCGTGCGGCTGATAGTCGCGAATCTGGGCGGAATTCCGCATGACCTGGCGAATCTGCTCGTTGCTGGTCAGCACCCCCAGCGCCCGCGCCTGGCACAGGGCGTTGCCCAGGGCGGTGCACTCGTTGGCGCCGGCGGCGATGGGCAGGCCGCAGGCATCGGCGGTGAACTGGCACAGAAGTTCGTTGGCGATCCCGCCGCCTACCATGAACAGCTTGCGGCGCGGGTGGCCGGTCAGTTCTGACAAAACCTCCAGGCCCCAGGCGTATTCCAGGGCCAGCGACTCCAGCACGGCCCGCACAAGCTGGCCACGCGTGGCGGATTCGGCAGTTTTGCCGCCGGCGCGGGCGAGATTGGCCCGCAGGGCCTGCTCCATGTCGCGCGGAGCCAGCAAGGACTCATCGCTCACGTCGATGAGCGCGCCTTCGCCCAGCGGGGTGGTGCCGCGGGCCTCGGCGAGCATGCGGGCGTAGTCCCAGGAGTCGGCGGGCGTGTTCCACTTGGCGCGGAGCTGCTGCACCAGCCACAGGCCCAGGATGTTGCGCGCCAGATACCAGCCGCCCAGCGTGTATTCGTTGGTCCAGCCCAGCTCCAGCGAGCGCGGTGTGGCCACGGGCTTATCCACCAGGCAGCCCAGGATGCTCCAGGTGCCGCAGGAAAGGAAGGCCCAGTCGTGCCCCTCGGCCGGCACGGCGGCCACCGCGCAGGAGGTGTCGTGGCCGCACACGGCGACGACGGGCACATCCGCCAAGCCCGTGGCCACGGCGACGGGGCCGGCCAGCGGGCCTAGAACCGTGGCCGGCTCGATCAGCGGCGAAAAGAGCTTTTCCGGCAGGCCGAAGCGGTCGAGGATGGGCCTAGACCACTGCCCATCGATGCCCATGAGGTTGCTCGTGTTGGCGATGGAGCGCTCAGAGGCCGCGCGGCCGGTGAGGAAGAAGTTGAACAGGTCGGGCATGTTCAAGAACATCTGTGCGGCCGCCAGCACGCTGGCGCCGGTGCGTTTGAGCGCCAGCAACTGGAAAAGCGAGCTGATGGACCACGGCTCGTAGCCGGTCAGGGCGTAGATTTCGCCCCGCGGCATGATCGGGTCGGCGTAGGCGTGGATGCCCTGCGTTCGCGCATCGCGATAATGCACGGGATTGCCCAGCAGTTGCCCATCGGCCAGCAGGCCGAAATCCACGCCCCAGGTGTCCACGCCGATGGCGGCGGGTTTTAGCAGCCCGCGGTCATCGCACATCTGCATGGCGGCGATCAGCTCGGCGAACAGGCCGGGGAAATCCCAGTACAGCGTGCCGCCCAGGTTCACCGGCCGGTTGGGCCAGCGATGGATGACCTCCATCTGCGCGCGACCCTCGGTGAGCGTAACCAGGATGGCGCGGCCGCTCTCGGCGCCGAGGTCGAGCGCGAGGAAGGGCTTTTCGGGGGAGGAATTGGTCGATTCAAGGGCCATCAGGCTCTTTCGATTGCAAATTGCAAATTACAAATTGAAGATGGCTTCCTGGTCTATTCTCTCATCTCCGCTTCTGCTGCTCTGTCTCAGGCCGCTTGGCGGGCCTAAAACCACCAGGCTTGCCCCGTTTTTTCCCGCAGCAGCATGTTCTTGAGGTACGCCACGGCCTTCTCAAACCCCTCGCTGGTCGACATGAGCGAGTCCTCGTGCTCGATGCTCAAGACGCCGTCGTAGCCGTGCGTCCGCAGCACGCTGATGAAGGCCTTCCAGAACTCATCGCCGTGTCCGTAGCCGACGGTGCGGAAGACCCAGCTTCGGTTTGGCACATCGCCGTAGCTCTTGGTGTCGAGGTTGCCGTGCACCAGCGAATTGGCCGGGTCGATCCGCGTGTCCTTGGCGTGCACGTGGAAAATGCACTTGTGGCGGCCCAGGTAGTGCGTCGCCAGCACCGGGTCGATGCCCTGCCAGAAGAAGTGGCTGGGGTCGAGGTTGGCGCCGATCTGCCTTCCGGCCGCCTCGCGCAGCTTCACGACGGTCTCGGGGTTGTACACGCAAAAGCCGGGGTGGGCTTCCAGCGCCACCTTCACGCCGTGGTCGGCGGCGAACTGGTTCTGCTTCTTCCAGTAGGGGATCAGCACTTTGTCCCACTGGTAGGCAAGCGTGTCGGTGAAGTCCGTCGGCCAGGGGCAGGTGACCCAGTTGGGCGTGCGGTCGGCGGCCGATCCGCCCGGGCAGCCGGAAAAGGTGATCACCACGGTAGCAAACTCGGCGGCCAGGGCGACGGCATCCTGAAACGCCTTGTGGTGGGCGGCGGCGATGCGCTTATCCGGGTGCACGGGGTTGCCGTGCACGGCGATGCCCAGCACCTCCAGGCCGCGGTCGGCCAGGGCGGCTTTCAGCTCGGCTAGCCGCTTCTTGTCCTTGTGCACGCCGGCCAGCTTCCAGGGATCGCCCGGATAGGCGCCCGCCGGCAGCTCGATGCCGTCCAGTCCCACGCGCTGGCAATAATCCAGCGCCTGATCCAATTTCATCGCCGACAGCAGCGCGCCCATGACGCCGAGTTTCATGCCCGTTCTCCTGAATGGCCCGAATCTTGCCCGCCGGCTTGGGCCGGCCAGAGTAGAAAAACAGTCTATCGCGAAGGGGAGAGACCTTCAACAAGGCCGAAAGAGGACACAAAGAACACAAAGATCACGAAGGACACGAAGAAGAAAGAGAGAGCTAAAGCAGTTTAGCTGTGCATGTTTACATCCGGCTTAAGAAGGCTTCGGCGCCGACCGAGCCAGAGCGGGCGGCCTGAGTTTCCTCCGGTTCTTGAGCCCGCCAGGGCGTCTGACCAGTAGCCCCTGGCGCTGGCCCGAGCGAGCGGGGCGAGCGAGGGTCGAGCCTGGGGAAAGGAAGGACCCCCTCTTCTGGGAGCCCGCCAGGGCGATTGAGCGATGCGGCCGCAGCAGTGTCCCCGGTTGCACCGTTCAATCGCCCCTGACGGGGCTCTTTTTCTGGGAGGGCCCTGTCCCCCGGGCTCGCCCCCACGCTCGCTGGCGCTCGCTTGGGGGCAGCGCGCCGGG
>PMYD01000067.1 GCA_003171335.1 Phycisphaerales bacterium | reverse complement strand
GGTTATTCGGATAGCCTCTAAGTCGGAAGTGGTAAGCTGGGTTATCCGCTAGAGTTTCCCAATTCTTCAGGTTTTCCCGTCTTTGCGACCCAGAAATTCTCGGGTGGACTCCAAGTCAACTGCGGAAATCCCGCAGATGACACCCTGCCTACCGAGCGCGACTCCGACATTGTCGGAGTCGACTCCATAAATTTTGGAGTCAACTGCGGAGATTCCGCAGTCGGCACCACGCCTCTAAAGCGCGACTCCGACATTGTCGGAGCCGACCCCATAAATCTTAGAGTCAACTGCGGAAATTCCGCAGTTGGATCTCATTTTGTGCGCCCCCCCCTAGCCGTGATGAAACCGCCGTAAGCATCGCCGGGAGCAGAAGTAATATCTCCGGCCATCGACCAGGAGATTGAAATCGGATTCGGCGGTTTGGAGGATGATGCCGCAGACGGGATCGACCGCTTGGCCGGCAGGCAATACGGCGGGGGTCTCCAAATCGCCAATCGCCGGCAGCCCCAGCAGCTCGCGGACCTGGTCGGCGGTGCGGCACTTGAGGCAGCGGCGGGCCAACTGCCGGCTGTCCTGAAGCGATGTACTGGCAAGGGTTTGACGCACCCGGTCCAGTTGCGGGGGCGAGATGCTGAAATGCTCAATTCCCAGCCCCATCAGGAGCGGCCCCATGGCCGGGTCGGCGGCAATCTCGCCGCAGACGCTCAATTCCTTGCCCGCCCAACGGGCCAGCCGCGCCAGCCGGCTAAGCAGGCGAAGCATCAACGGGTGCTCCGGGCGGTAGAGCTGGGCCACATTGGCGTTGTCGCGCTCCACGGCGAAGAAATACTGCACTAGGTCATTCGTGCCGACGGCCGCAAAATCCACCACATCCAGGAACTCCCGAAATCCCCAGGCCGCCGAGGGCGTCTCGACCAGCAGCCCCTGCTCAAAATCGCCGGGCATGGGCGCGCCTTCCTCGCGCAGCGAGTTGACGGCGCGGCGGACCAGGTGCTGCACGAAGTACCATTGGTCGAGCGTCTCGAGCATGGGGAACATCAACCGCAGGCGGTGCTCCCCCGCCGCCGCCAGCAGGGCCGCCCGCACCTGCGTCGTCAGGATTTCCGGGTGGAAGCGGAACAGCCGGTGCGCCCGCACGCCCAGGTACGGGTTTTCCTGCGGGCCGAAGGAAACGCTGGCCACCGGCTTATCGCCGCCCAGGTCCGCCGTGCGCAGCACGACAGGCCGCCGGCCGCACGCCTCAAAGAGCCGGCGATACACGGCCGCCTGGGTCTGCTCATCGGGCAGGTCGCGCCCCTGCTGAATGAAGAGCGTCTCGGTTCGATACAAGCCCACGCCCGCCACGCCGGTCCAGTCCACGCCTTGGAGCTGATCGGGGTCGACCACGCTGAGCCAGAGCTTCACGGGCAGCTCCGGCACGGCCGCGGGTTTGCCGGCAGCCGCACGGGCGGCGGTGGAACGCTCAACCTCCGGCCCTTCCAGGATGATTCGCCCGTTGTCGGCATCGAGCACAATTCGCGGATGGCGGGCGGCCTCCAGCTCCTCCAGGGCCGTCACCCGCCCCACCGGCAGGCCGAACGACTTGGCCAGAATCGCCGCGTGGCTCAGTGTCGTGCCGCGCATCACCACGAAGCCGCGCACGCCCACCGAGCGGGCCTTGAGCACCGCCGAGGGCAGCAGCTCCGGCATGGCCAGGATCGGGCTCTCCACGCCGGCCACGGCCTCGACCATGTCCACCCCGTGCCCCAGCAGACGGTCGGTTAATTGCTCGGCCAAATCGCGCAGGTCGGCGGCGCGTTCGGCCATGCGGGCATCGCCCGAATCGTTCATGGCGGCGGTGACTTCCTGCAAAACCTGCTCGACGGCCTCATCAGCCGGCTGTCTTCCAATCTCGATCAGTTCGCGGACACGGTGGTGGAAGTGATTGTCCTCCAGCAGCGCCACGTGCGTGCGCATGATGTTCGCCTCGGCCCACATCGCCTCGGCTTCCAATTGCTGTACGCTGCCGCGCAATTCCCGGGCCAGTTGGGCCACTTCCCGGCGGAAATGCCGCGCTTCCTCCTCCGGACGGGCGAAGGCGCCCTCTTCGCGCGCCAGCCGGCCCTGGGGGTACAACTCGCACAACCGGCCCTCGATTCGACCGGGAGCGATCGGCTGGCAAAGATAGATGCGCTCGGGCATGTCTTCTCTCGCATTCAGCCTGGCCGCCAAAGCCTGACCACGCGGCCAATCCTTAACAATGATAGGTCGGGTCGCTCCACCCGGTCCGCAAAGGACCGGCCGGCGCAGGGGCTGTGAAAGGGCGGTAGGGGCCCTTAGTTCTTGTTTCGCAAGGACTGGGCCAGAGCACGCTCGCCGTATCCGGAAAATCTGGACATGCTGATTAACCCGCAACTCCTGATCGTCGACGAGGATAGGGAAACGCTGGCGCATCGGCCAAGGACGCGTCATAAGTCGCGGCCGCTGCGTGATCTACAAAGGGAAATGCGATGAATGAGGAGTACGCGCCTACCCCATCGAAAAAGAGAGTCATCTGCTTCCCTGCGCGCGCCAAACCCCCGACGGTCATCGTACACCCGCCGGGGGCCAGAGCGCTCAATGCAATCTGAACTACCCCCGCCTACCGACGACGGCGAAGCAGTGCCAGGGCCGACAGGCCCAGCAGCGACAGCGTCATCGGCTCGGGAACCGAAACGGTGGGCAGAATGTTCAAGCCGGCCGCGGAGGTCGTCACATCGGTGGCGGAGCGGAACACGGTCACGGATGAGTTGGGATCAATCGACGGATTGCCCCCGACCGTGTACGTGCCGCTGGCCAGCAGCACCGGCGAAGACCAGAAGGTGTCGGGATGAGCCGGCGGTAATCCGGTCAGCGATCCGCCGGTCTGGCCGATGCCATAAATCAAGGTGGTTGCATCCGTGGTGTTTTGCCCGCCGAATACTTCAAGTTCGGACGCACCGGCAGCGGTCGTGCCCGCCTGGGTGAAACCGCGCTTGGTGCCGGCATTCAAGTCCAGCCCGTTGGGGCCGGCCATGGCGCCGGTGAGTATATTCTTCATGTCAATGGCGAATCCGGAAATCCCGGCATTGTCATTGACATAAACCGCGCCGCTGATGGAGGCGGGTGACGCCGTGGCAAGCACTTGCCAGGTGCCGTTTGAAGCATTCAGATCCAATTGAAGTTCCACTGTGGGGGCGGCCTGCGCCACCGTCGCCGCGAGCAAGATCAGGGAAACTACCAGTCCTTTAAACATGAGCGCTCTCCTGTACCTTAAAAACTCCTATGCCTCCGCTGAGCGTCGTACCTCCTCCGTTGGGGATACGTTGAGCATCGCTGAGATCGGCAGAGGTCGGCGTGGCAGCGGACAGCGCGGAGTGGACACAGATGACCATTGAGCGCTTGGCAAAAGCCCGTTCGCATTCACGATCCGTCCTCCACGGAACGTTCCCGTGCCTGACTCGGTAAAATCGCCGGCCGGTTGAGCGTCCGACCGCGATAGTCCGCGCGCTTCACAAAAGCGCCACACGGTTTCGAACTGAAAGCAGAGAGCTGCCGGCTAAAAAACCCAGCCCCAAGCAGTTGATTGAACGTTCCTCCGCTTCCACGGCCCGCATTGAGCACTTCGAGCGGCGGGCCTCAAGCACACTGGCATTATCCACCAGAAGTGAAAAAAACGCAAGTGGGATTTTTGACAACAAAATCGTCTTCGCCCCAATCGGCATAATCCGCACAGGACGAACTTCCCCATCACCAGGCAACCTGTAGACGAGTTAATTCTTGTATTTACAGAGGTTTATAAATTTCATGCGGCCGCGGTGCAGTTGATTGACCGGCCGCCTTGGCAATCAACTGCGGAATTTCCGCGGTTGGGCAGCGCCAAGCGGTCGCGCTCGCTTTTGAGCCGGGAGCCTGGGTTGTGACATGCGCCCAATCCCGCCACCGCGGCATTTGACGTTTTACTCCCCGCGCCAGCTTTGTTCTAATACCCGTTCGATGCGAAAAGCGATTGTGTGTCTCGGGGTCGCCGCGGTTTTGACGGCCGGCTGGTTGATTGCCGGCTGTTCCCGCGCGCGCCAGGCCACACGACTTATCGGGTCCACCTCCATCCTGCCCTTCGCCGAGATGCTGGCCGAAGAGTTCAATGCCCTGAACCCCGATATGCACGTCGAGGTGCAGGGCGGCGGCTCCGCGGCGGGCTTACAGGCGGTGGCCGATGGAATCGCCGAGATCGGCATGTGCTCGCGCGGGCTCAAGAGCCAGGAGCTGGAGCAGTATGAGCCCATCGTGATCGCCTTTGACGGCCTGTCCGTGGTCGTGTACCCCGGCAACCCGGTGAGCGATCTGTCGCTGGAGCAGATTCGCGGCATCTTCACGGGCCAGATCACCAACTGGTCCCAGCTCGGCGGCGGCGATGGGCCCATTCACGTCATCACCCGCGAAGAAGGCTCGGGCACGCGCGAGGCCTTCCAGAAGATGGTCATGGGCGAAGCGCGCATCAGCCGCCGGGCCGTCACGCAGGAATCCAACGGCGCGGTCAAGGAACTGGTGCGCAATGACCCGGCGTCGATCGGGTACATGTCGATGGGCCTGGCCGGCGAGCTGAAAAACCTCTCCATCGCCCACGCCCGCCCCACGCGCCAAAACGTGCTGCCCGACAGCAAGGGCCAGCGCAAGTACTCGCTGGTCCGCCCGTTTCTGTTCGTCACCCGCAAGGGCGCCCCGATGCCCACAGGCGCCAAGCGGTTCGTGGATTTCGTGCTGTCCCCGCGCGGCGGGGCCATGCTGGAGAAGGAAGGGCTGGTCGCCCCGCGTGAAACAGGACAAAGTCATTAGCATATTGCTGATGCTCGTGGCGTTCTCGGCCGTGTCGGCCCTGGCGCTCATCACGGCATTCATTTTCCGCGCCGGCCTGCCCATCATGATGAAGGTGGGGCTGGGGGATTTCATTTTCTCCAACGAATGGCGGCCCACCGACGCCAGCCCATCCTTCGGCATCTTCCCCATGATCATGGGCTCGCTGGCGGTGACCGCCGGGGCGATGGTCATCGGCGTGTCGCTGGGGCTGGCCTGCGCGATCGTGCTGACGCAATTCTGCCATCCGCGGGCGGTCTCGGTGCTTAAGCCGGCCATTGAGCTCTTAGCGGGAATTCCCTCGGTGGTCTTCGGTTTTATCGGCGTGGTCATTCTCGTGCCGCTGATCCGCCAGTACCTGGGCGGCTGGGGCCTGTCGGTGCTGGCGGCCTCGCTGGTGCTGGGCATCATGATGCTGCCGACGGTCACGAGCATCACGGTCGATGCGCTCCAGGCGGTGCCTCGCTCCTATGGCGACGGCTCCATCGCCCTGGGGGCCACCAAATGGCAGACCACGCACATGGTGCTCTTAAAAGCCGCCGGCTCGGGCATCATGGCGGCGGTGATCCTGGGCATGGGCCGCGCCATCGGCGAGACGATGGCCGTGATCATGGTCATCGGAAACTGGCTGGATGTGCCGCACAGCATCCTGGACCCGGCGCGGACGCTGACCAGCAATATCGCCCTGGAAATGGGCTATTCCGCCGGCGAACACCGCCAGGCGCTCTTCGCCACCGGCGTGGTGCTGTTCGTGATCATCATGGCGGTCAACACGGCCGCCCTGGCGTTCTCGCGCCATCATCTTCGTAAGGCGGGTATGCGATGAGGCCCATCGCCGTCCATACCCAGCGCATCGCCACGACGGTGCTGTGGACGCTGGCGGGCCTGACCATCGGCGTGCTGCTGTTCATCATCGGCTTCGTGCTGGTCCGCGGGCTGCCGCACATCACGCTGGAGTTTCTGACGGCGGCGCCGCGCTCCATGGGCCGCGAGGGCGGGGTCTTTCCGATCATCGTGGGCACGATTTGCGTGGCCGGCCTGGCCATTCTCATCGCCGGCCCGGTGGGCGTCTTGACCGCCATCTACCTGACCGAGTACACCCGGCCCAGCCGGCTGACGGCGGTGATCCGCTTTGGCGCCGACTGCCTGGCGGGCATTCCGTCGATCATCTTCGGCCTGTTCGGCTTCGTGTTCTTCGTGATCCGGCTGGGCATGGGCCCGTCGATTCTGGCCGGGGCGCTGACGTTGTCGCTGATGGTGCTGCCGACCATCATCCGCACCAGCGAGGAGGCGATCCGGGCCGTGCCGCTGTCGTATCGCGATGTGAGTTACGGCCTGGGCTCCACGCGCTGGCAGATGGTCATGCGCGTGGTCATCCGCTCGGCGCTGCCGGGGATCGGCACGGGCATCATCCTGTCGCTGGGCCGCTCGATCAGCGAGACGGCGGCGGTGATGCTGACGGCCGGCTCAGCGCTGAACCTGCCGCGCTCGGCGTACGACTCCGTGCGCACGCTGGCCCTGCACTTTTACATCCTGTCGCGCGAAGGCATCTCCATGGAGAAGGCCTACGCCACGGCGGCCGTGCTGGTGCTCAGCATCCTGGGAATCAACCTGCTGGCGTATTGGATCATGAGAAGGTTTATCGCGAGAGTGACATGAGGAATTGCCAATTGCCAATTGCAGATTGCCAATTGAAGACGTCCGACCAGCGCGAGTCGGGCCGCTTCCGGCAGTTCAATTCGCAATTTGCAATTCGCAATTCGCAATTTCGGTGACATGACTCAACGAATGGACAAAACGAGCCCTGCCCCGATCGGCCCTCCCGGCCAGATCGACGACCCGCGCCCGACGCAGCCGCCCAAGATCAGCGTGCGCGGCTTCAGCGCGAGTTTTGATGGTCAGTCGGTGCTGCGGAATGTGGACCTGGATATCTACCCGGCCCAGCGGCTGGCCATTATCGGGCCGGCGGGCAGCGGCAAGACCGTGCTGCTCCGCAGCCTCAACCGGCTCAACGACCTTGAGCCGACGTTCTCCAAGATGGGCGAGATTGTGCTCGACGGCCAGGACATCTACGACCAGCGGCAGGATGTGCCGTCGCTGCGCCGGCGCGTGGGCATGGTGTACGCCGTGCCGGTGCCGCTGCCCTGGTCCATCTACGACAACCTCGTCTACGGCCTGAAGCTGGCCGGCATCCGCGGCCGCCGCCGGCTCAATGAAGCGGTGGAAAGCTCGCTGCGCAGCGTCGTGCTGTGGGATGAGGTGAAAGACCGGCTCAAGGAGCCGGCGATGAATCTCTCCGGCGGCCAGCAGCAGCGGCTGTGCCTGGCGCGCGTGCTGGCCCTGGAGCCCGAGGTGCTGCTGCTGGATGAGCCCTGTTCGGGCCTGGACCCGATCTCCACGGCCAAGATCGAGGAGGCCCTGGCCGAGCTGAAATCCAAGTACGCCATCGTCTTGGTCACCAACAACACCAAGCAAGCCGCCCGGGCCTCGGATCGAACCGCCTTTTTCCTGATGGGCGAGCTGATCGAGTGCAACACGACCAGCCAGATCTTCACCAGCCCCAGGCACAACCGCACCAGCGCGTATATCACGGGACATTTCGGATGATGACCGTGCCGTCGAAGTTACAGTCCGTCAACCTGAACCTGTGGTACGGCGCCTTCTGGGCCCTCAAGGGGGTCTCGATGGCCATCCGGCCGCAGGCGATTACGGCCATTATCGGCCCTTCGGGCTGCGGCAAGAGCACGCTGCTGCGGTGCTTCAACCGCATGAACGATTTGACCCGCAGCGTCCGCACGGATGGCCAGGTGCTGCTGGATGGTCAGGATATTTACGCCTCCGGCTACGAGCTGACGCGGCTGCGAAAACGCGTGGGCATGGTCTTTCAGCGGCCCAACCCGTTCCCGCTGAACGTGTTCGACAACGTGGCCTACGGCCCGCGCGTGCACGGCGTGCGCGACCGGCGTACACTGGAGCGGATCGTCGAGAGCAGCCTGAAGGCCACGGCGCTCTGGGAGGCGCTGCAGAACCGCCTCGATCGCCCGGCGCTCGCCCTGTCGGCCGAGCAGCAGCAGCGGCTGTGCATTTCGCGCCTGCTGGCCGTGGAGCCCGAGGTGCTGCTCATGGATGAGCCGTGCTCGGCGCTGGATCCGGTCGCCACGCAGCATATCGAAGAGCTGATGCGCGAGCTGATGCAGCGGTACACCATCGTGATTGTCACGCACAACATGCAGCAGGCTGCTAGGATTTCCGACGAGACGGGCTTCATGCTGCTGGGGGAACTGGTGGAGTTCGGCACGACCAAAACGATCTTCACCAACCCCCGGGACAAACGCACAGAAGAGTACGTAACTGGCCGATATGGATAAGGCGAAATCCGTCCCGCCCCCGGCGCGCCGGCACCGCCGGCCGGCGTCCAGGCGAAGAATAGTGCGGGATGGACAAGGAGCAGACCGTGCACGAGCGAACCTTCGACAAGGAACTTGGCGATCTGAAAAAGATGCTGCTGAAGATGGCCGGCATCGCCGAGACGATGATCGACCAGGCGATCCGCGAACTGGTCGAGCGAAACGAAGCTGTCAGCGATGCCATTCCCGGTTTCGAAGAGCAGCTCAACCGCCTCCAGATCGATATCGACGCCGACGCCATGATGCTCCTGGCCACACAGCAGCCGGTGGCGGTGGACCTGCGCTTCATTTTCGCCGCTTCCAAGATCAACAGCGAGCTGGAGCGGATCGGCGACCTGGTGGTGAACATCACCGAGAACGCCCACACGCTGCTGCAGGAACCGCCGCTCAAACCGTTGATCGATATCCCGCGGATGGCCGAGCTGGCGCGGAAGATGGTGCGCGAGAGTTTGAACGCCCTGGTGAACGAGGATGTGCTGCTGGCCCAATCCGTCATCACCACCGATGACCAGGTCGACGCGCTGAAAGAGCAGATCATCCGCGAGCTGGTCACCTTCATGGCCGCCGATGCGCGCACGATCGAGCGGGCGCTGGCGTTGATCCTGATCGCGCGCCACCTGGAGCGGATCGCCGACCATGCCACGAATATCGCCCAGGACGTGATCTACCTCATCCAGGGCCGCGATGTTCGCCACCCCCGCGTGCAGCAGGCGCCGCTGGGCCGCGCCGGCGAAGAAGCCGGCCGGTAGCCGCCACCTCGGAGGCTGTAGAATTCGGTGAACTCGTGTTTGTCGCGGGCGACCCGAATCTACGGAACGAAGGGGGAGGCGATCATGGACAAGGCGACCGTTGCGCTGGCCAAACTGCCCCAGCACGATGAAAGCGAAGAGGCGTTGGCGCGGGCGCTGGTGGGAATTCTGGATCCTTTGGGGGGCATCCGCAGTTTCATCAAATCCGGCGACCGCGTACTGCTCAAGCCCAACCAGGCGCAGTGGCTGCCGCAGCGCACCGGTTCGACCACCTCGCCGCGGCTGATCCGCACGCTCATCCGGCTGTGTTTCGAGGCGGGCGCGCGCGAGGTGTGGGTGGCGGAGGCCTCCGGCCACGCCCAGAGCAGCCGGCAGGTCATGTCCAACACGGGCATGGCGCACGGCGTGGCTGCTACCGGCGCGCACCTGATCTACCTGGAGGAAATCGCCCAGAAGGTGTTCGATTTCGGCGAGGAGACCGGCGAGCTGCGCTTCATGCCGGCGCCGGAAATCATGGAACGCGCCGATGTCATCATCAACGTGCCCAAGGCCAAGACGCACTTCGTGGATCCTATCTCTTGCGCGTGCAAGAACTGGGTTGGCATCATTCCGATGGCCTTTCGGCTGTGGCTGCAGAAGCAGGGCGCGACCTATTACCAGGCGACCGCCCTGTTCCTCCGCCGCTTCAAGCCGGCGCTTAACATTGTGGATGGCGCCTGGGCCGGCGAGGGCCAGGGCCCCGGGGCCAACGACCCCTTCTGGTGGGGCTGGCTATTGGCCTCGACCGACGCGGTGGCGCTGGATGTGACCCTCGCCCGGCTGTTCGAGCTGGATTTCTCGCAAATCCGCATGGCCAATGAAGCGGCCCTGCTGGGGCTGGGCCAGACCGACCCGGCGATGATCGAGCTGGTGGGGGCAACCTTCGAGCAGGCCCGCCGCAAAGTTCGCAAGGCCGAGACCGGCGTGCACCGCTATCCCTGCAATGTCATCGTGGGCGAGGGCATCACGATCGAAGGCACGCTGGGCCACTGGAAGATCATCGCCGACACCTGGAAGGACAAGGGCCTCTGGGGCCTGTTCACGCTGCGGGGCAGGCCGACCTTCATGTTCGGCAAGGCCGAGGACCCCGATTTCGAGCGGCACCTCAAGGAAGGCCCCTATGTGGTGCTCGATGATGCCGCCGCCGACAGGTACAAGTACGACCCGCGCGTGACCTTCGTGCCCGGCTCGCCCGTACCCCAATCGTACATTCAGCATGAGATGATCGAGGGCATGGGGTTCGGGTGGGTGTACCGAACCGGGCTGTCCATCGAGGAATTGATCGAAAAAGTTGGCGGCATCATCCGCTCACGGGGCTAGCTGCCGAGGGAGGCGCCTAAACGTAACAGATAATGGACCTGACAAACTTTGCCAGGTCCATAAGCCGTTACGTCTGCATCAACTGCACCTGGTAGTCCCGCCCCAGCCACTGGCCGGTATCGTTCCAGCGCCAGGTGAACTGGATCGGTGCGGCGGCGCCGGGGCGGGTGGAGATGTCGGCGAAGTGGATGTCCAGGCCGCTGTCACGGCTTTCGGTGTCGCGGGGGCTGCGCCAGCCATCATCGCTCCAGTGGAGCGTGAAGGGCCGGTCGGCCTGAACGCGCAGGATGTTGCCGGCGGGCATGCGCAGAATCTGCCGCCGCAGCGACCAGACCTCCAGATCCGTTCGCCCGCGGCCGTTCAAATAGCGGTCGGCGACCTCGCCGACGCGGTCGAAGATTTCCCCATCCTCGACCGAGCGCAGCAGCTTGACGTATTCCGCGTGCGCCCAGGCCAAGGGCCGCGCCGAGCCCGTCGGTCTTCCGAAATGCATGCCCCTGGATGGAATATCCTGCGTGTCCCACACCTGCTCGGGGAGCAGGAGCCCGCAACTGGCAAAGCGCTCCATGGCCTCGATCCACGGCCCGACATCGCCGCCGGCGGCCAGTTCGTAATGCCCGCGTTCCCCGGTCAACAGCGGCCACAGCCTCCCGATGCCCGCCCCGTCGAAGGCAGTTCCGTCGGGATGCTCGCCGTAGCCATCGTGCAGGTAGCGGTGGAAACTGGCGCCTGAGGGCGTGTCCACCTTCAGCACGGCATCGACCACGCGCAGGGAATCGAGGATCAGCGGGTCGTCGTGCCGGCGGATGCCGTAGCGGACCAGCTCCAGAAAGTCAGTCGCCACGATATCCGCCGCCCGGCGCGGCACGTTGTACCCGGGAAGCTGGTTCTGCAGGTAGATCGTGGCCGTGTCGGGGTCCTCATCGGCGATCACATGGCCCGGCTCGACCGGCAGCAGCCGAATATAGTGACGTTTTATCTCGGGGTGCACGGCGCCGCGGCTGGTCACCGTCCACTGCTCGATGTGTGAGGCGACGTAGTCGGCCCAGTCCTCCAGGAATTGCGCGGTCGCGCCGTGATTGGCCCGGCAGGCCATGGCGCTGGCGCAGTGCATGGCGGCCACGGTGACGGCCAGCGTGCTGACGGCGTAACCGGCGTTCTCCTCCCAGCGGTCCTGCTGCGTGTCGGGGCCCAGCCGCACCAGGTGCGCCGCCGCCTGTCGCACCGCCGGGCACGGGTCAAAATCGCGCAGCGCCCCGGCCTTCCACAGCCGGTACGCCAGCAGGATGAAAAACGCCGCCTGGTCGAGCTGGTGGCCGGCGCCGAAGGTGTCGCCATCGACCCAGAAGTTGCGCGGGAAACTGCCATCGCGCCGCTGGGCGCAGGCCAGGTACACCAGCACGCGCAAAGCCGTGGCGTCGGAGCCCATGGCCAGGTACGCCGAGGCGGCGTGATACGCATCCCGCACCCACACCAGGTGATAGCCGCCGCGGTCCTCATCGCCGCGGGCCTCGCCCCAGGGAATGCTTAAAGAGGCGATGGAGGCGCCGGCGTAGGTCTTGTCCTCGTGGGCCAGCAGGATGCAGCGGCTGGCGTGGTACAGGCGGCCGCCATCGCGGGCGTGCCGCTCCAGGGCGCCGCACTGGGCGCAGGCCCGATGCCATTGGTCGATAAAGCGCTGGCGATGGCTGGAAAACGGCACCGCCAGCGACTGGTTGAGCGAGGTGGCGGCATCGTGGAACGTGTGGCCGAAGGCCAGGCCGACCGTGAAGGTGCTGGCCTGCTGGAGGTCCAACTCGGCGGTGAGCGCGATGTTGCCGTCGACGGCCAGCTCAAAGTCGTAGTCCATGCGGAAGTTGTCGCGCAGGTCGCGCCAGCCGTCGGAAGTGCCCACGTAGCCGGCCGAGCCGCGCGAAAAGGGGACGGTAGCGCCGACGGCCAGGAACGAGTTCTCCCGCGCCGCCGCCATAATCAGCCGGCCCACGACGCGCGCCTGCCAGCCGGTGTTGTGCAGTCCGCCGCCGCCCAGGTGCGGAGCGGCCAGGAGGTACAGCTTGAGCGCGGAGAGGAAATCCGGTGCGCCCTCCAGGCGCACATTGATCAGCACGCACGCCTGGTGCGGGTCGGCGATGTATTCCTTGATCAGCGCGTAGCGGCCCTGCCGGTCGCGGCTGGTGACGCGGTAGCCCAGCACGCCCGGCTCCAGCGGGCTGATGTCGTGCCGCAGGTCGCGCTTCTCCTCGTGGAAGAAGCTCTGGCCATCGGTGATGAGGAACTCCATATCGCGCATCTGGGGCGTGTCGATGCGCGGATAGTAAATCTCGTTGAGGATGCCGTGGGAAATCGTGAACCACACGCGGCTGGAGGCGGCGTAGGCCGTGCCGATGGCATCCTTCGTGCTGCTGGTCCAGCGCGGCTCGATGCCGGGAGCGCCAAACGCGACGATGCCGTCATCCTTCATAGTCAAATTACCGTTTCTTGATGGCCATTGAAATAGAACCAAGCCTTATGGCCGGGCGTTTCTGCCAGTTCTTCCATGAATTGTACTGAACGAGGATGCGTGCCGGCGTCTTACCGCCCCGGGCCCTGCACGACATACACCGCCAGCAGCAGCACCGACAGCAGCGTGACAAAGCCGGCGGTCTGGCTGTCAATATTGGCCACGCGCTGACCGCGGCCCACCGCCCAAAGCGGCCGCACCGCCGCCAGCAGCGACAGCGGCGCAAGGAGCAGCCCCCGCGGCCCCAGGCCGGTCAGCGCCATCGCCGCCGGGAAGAGCCCGCCCACCAGGACCAGCGCGATATAAAGGATCTGCGCCACACGGCCGCCGGCGCTGTGGCCCAGCGTGCGGATGCCGGCCTGGGCATCCTCCTGGCGGTCGCGCAGGTTGTTGCCCACCAGGACGGCGGTGGTCACGCAGCCCAGCGGCAGCGATAGCAGCAGCGCCGGCAGGCAAAACGCGCCCACCTGCGCCCAGGCCGCCCCCACCATCAGCAGCGGACCGAAGGCCAGGAAGATCGCCCACTCGCCCACGCCGCGGTATTTGAGCGCCAGGGGCGGCCCGGTGTACGCGTACAGGATGATCGCCCCGGCCGCCGCGAAGGCCAGCGGCATCGGCCCGCAGCGCCACAGGATGTAGCCGGCGGCCGCCAGAGACACCGCGCCGGCGGCGGCGGCCTCCTTGGCCACCTCGGCCGGTCTCATCAGGCCGTACACCAGGACGCGGCCGGGGCGGCCCTCATCGCCCTGGACGCGGCGGTCCACGCCGTTGCGGAAATCGAACAGGTCGTTCAGCAGGTTGCCCGCCAGGTGCAGCGCCGCCGCCCCGAGCATGGAGACCAGCAGCACATCCCACCGCCAGTGCGCTACCGCCACCGCCGCCGCCGTGGCCACCAGCACCGGCGCCACCGACAACGGCAGGGAAAAGGCGCGCAGCGAGCGAATGCGCACGGAGAGTGTGGGCCCAGGCCGCTTGGCCTGGGGCTCATTAGCGATCGTGGCGATCATTCCGGAAATCCGCTCCTTCCTTTGGCCCGGGCTGATTTCAGGCCGCATGCGTCTTAGGGGCTCTAACAAAACTACAAGGAGCCGCGTTGCGACCAAAACCGTCCAGATGCAAGGAAGGCCGACGACGACAACCCTTGTTGGGTTGTCGAGGAGGCCTGACGCCGCAGATGGGCGGTTTTCGTCGCAACCCGTCGCGGCCCTTGTAGTTTTGTTAGAGTCCCTTAGGGTCCGGCTCGATGCCCTGCTCGTGGAGCAGCGGCCGCAGGTCGTTTTCCAGGAACAGCCGCGCCTGCTGCTGCACCGCCGGCCACGGGGCCAGCCGGCCGAGGGCCGAGGCCCAGATCGTCCGCACCATGCCCAGGATCAGCGGGCCGGCGTCCGGGCGGCCCTGGGCCAGGGTGAGCGTGTGGCGCTGCCGGTCGGTACCAAGCGTCTTGCCGCACTTGGCCTCATCACCGGCGATGTCCAGCAGATCGTCGATGAGCTGGTACGACGTGCCGATGGCGTAGCCCACCTCGCGCAGGATGCCCGACAGCCGCACAGCGCCGCCGCCGCACAGGCCGGCGACAAAGCCGAACAACGGGCCGGTCTTGCCGCGGGCCAGCCGCAGGCAGGCGCGCTCATCGGTGCCGGCGGCTCGACCCAGCAGCTCCTGCTCGGCCTCAGCGATGAGCACCTCGCGGACCGCCGCCAGGAAACGGCGGGTATGCCGGCCATCGGCCGCGGTGGCCACGACGTCCACCGATTCACACAACAGCGCATCGCCCAGCAGCACAGCGCTGGTCACGCCCACATCGCACCAGAGCGCCGGCGCTGCGCGGCGCACGCGGCCGCCGTCGATCACATCATCGTGGCACAGGCTGGCGGTGTGCACCAGTTCGCAGGCGGCGCAGCAATGGGCGAGGGTTTCGCGATCGGCGCTGCCCGTCGCCTCCAGCAGCCGGCCGGCCAGGCGGGTGCGCAGCATCTTGCCGGGAGACAGCGCCGCCTGGTCGATCCACGTCTCGACCGGCCCCAAGAGCCCCTCCAGCCGCTCGGCCACCACGCTTCGCACGCGGCTGAGGAATTCGCCATAAAGGCTCCCCGCCAGCGGCCGGACAGGCGTGTTCTGCTCGGCGATACTCATGGGTAATTCCGCTCCAACTCCAAGGCAGAAAGGGCTCAACTCCTTCTGACCATATTATAGTTGCCCGGCCCGCCCCCCCCGCCGTCACGGCGCCGGCCGCGAGGCGGCCGCCTCCTGGCTTGCGGCGAGCTGGCGAACATAGGCCATCAACGCCGGCCGGTAGGCTGGCCAGACCACCTGCTCCAGCACCGGCTCATGGCCGGGGCCGGTGAGCATCGCCCGCTCGAGCTGCGCATCGCTGTAGCCGCGCACGGCGGCCGTTCGCAGGTCCGCCGGGGCCGGCGTGTAGCTCTCGCCGACGGGGCCATCGCCGCGGCCGGCTGCGCCGTGGCAAAAGGCGCAGTAATAGCCGTAGTACACCTTGCCCGCAGCCAGAGCCTGGTCGGCGGGCATGGAGGCGGCCGGCGGGCCGGCGGGCGTGGAGTAGGGCGCCAGGTTTGCCGGCAGCGGCGCAAAGACCGCCTGGTGCGGGCGGATGTTCGGCTGGATGCGCATCCGCGGCCCGATAAACAGCGCTGCACTCATCCCGCCGACGCCGGCCAGAATGAGCAGGGCGATCGCGATTTTCGTGCGTCGTTTCATGGCGCCTTGGTCGAAGGTTGCGTGTTCGTCAACGGCTTTGCCCCGGGCAGCGGCCAAGCGCCCGGCAGCGGCTCCATCTGCCGCGGGGGATGGGCCTCTTGGGCGGCCGGCGGCTCGGCCGTGGAATACACCGAGGCGGCCGGGGTCTGCGGCACGGCGCCAAAATCCCACAGCCGCGGGCCATCGGGAATCACCATGTGCAGCATCATGCCCCAGGACAAAATGGCCACGCTGAACACGAAAATGAACAGCCAGCCGCGCCACTGCGGCGAGGACTTGTACTGCTCGAATAGTTCCGGGCTTTCGGTGAGCTTCATGTCATCACCAGTTCGGCGGCCAGATGGAGTAGCAGATCGTCTCCACCAGTCCAAAGACCATGATGCCCAGGATCGTCAACACCAGCACCCAGGGCGTGTACTGCCAGATGCCGCGCCAATCCGACACCGGCGGGGCGCCCTGCGGCGGCCGCGGCCGCCACATCATCAGGTAGGTCAACACAATGACGAGCGTCAGCACGCCCCCCGCGGCCAGGGCCAGGATGATCCACTCGTTTCTCAGCACATCCAGCGGGGCCATGATTCACCTTCGGTCGCGCGGGCCGCCGCGCTACTACGAAAAACCCTGCAAACCGTCCTCACGGAAGCTTACCCTGCTCATCCTTCTTCGGGTCCTTCTCCTCCGGCGGCGGGCCATCCAGCGGCAGGTACCGCGCGCGATCCTGCCGGCGGAACTGGCCCGAGCGAATCGCCCACCACAGCACCGCCGCCACCGCCACCAGCATCAAGGCGGTAAAGGCGAGCCAGAATTTTGGAAACATCGCGAACCATTCTTCCTCATCGGCGATCATCTCGGTTCGGTCCTTGCCGGCGCTGCGGCCGGCTGCGAGGCCGCCGCCGGCTGCGTCTGCGGCGGCGTGTACGGGTTAGTCCACGCCGGCTCGTAGGCGGCGCCGATGCCCCGCGGCTCCATCGTCGCATCGGTGTAGCCGACGAAGTACACCGCCACGTAGTTGCTCACATCCCAGATCTTCTCCGACTCCAGGTCGCGCTTGAAGTACGGCATGGCCGTGCCGGTGATGCCGTTCATGATCTGATAATACAGCATGCCGCCGAGGTACCTGCCATCGGTCAGGTGCCTTCTGAGCAGCGTGAAGTTCAGCGGCACCGGGTTGAGATACGGCGCCGCCAGCCCCTGGCCATCGCCGATGGGCCCGTGACAGCCGGCACATTGATCCTGGTAAACCTTCTCGCCTCGCGCCAGGTCGGCGGGCAAGGGGGGATAGGGATTGGGCATGGCCAGCCACCCGTGCGGCACCTGGTCGTGCAGCCACTCGATATTCTTATCCGGGCCGCGGGCGTAGGCTTCCTGGGCCGGCGTGCGCCAGCGCTGCTGGCGGCTGATGCGGGTGTCGGCGTCGCGGCCGCCCTGGGCCTGCACGTAGGCGGTCAGCAGGCGGATGTCGCTTTCGCCCAGGAACTTCCAGGCGGGCATGAGCGACTGGGGGCGCGTGTACCGCGGGTTGGTGAAGTGCGCCAGGTGCCAGTCGTCCGGGTGCTCGCCGCCGGCCTGGGAGAGGTCCGGGCCGGTGCGCTCGGTGCCCAGGATCGACGGCTCCTGCGCCACGTAATCGCCCGGCTCGGCCAGGCGCTCGGCCCCCAGGTCCCAGTCGTTGGTGCGGATATACCGGCTGTGGCAGTAGCTGCACCCGTTCTGGACGTACAACGTGTTGCCGGCCTCCTCCTCGCTCGACCACGGCCGCCAGGTGGACGAGGGCGCCGGGTGCATCGTGGCCGCGGGCAGCAGCACCATGATGGCCATGGAGGCCCAGAAGGTCAGCAGCGCCCCGATCACCAGCAGTGCGGGCGTGACTTTCATGACAGCGCCTCCTCCCGCAGTTCCGGCTCGATCACGCGCCCGCGCCGCAACGTCATCCACAGGTTGTAGAAGCCCACGAAGGCCGCGGCGATGATGAGCACGCCCATCACCGCCCGCAGGAACATGTACGGTGCGATCTCCGGCAGCACGCGATAGATCGTCTGGCCGTTGTTCCAGGCCCCGCCCTGGATCAGGCCGGCGGTGGTCAGCACCATGAAAAAGCCCACCAGCCCGAAGGTGATCAGGCCGAATTGCAGGTTCACCAGCCGCCGGGAATAGAGTTCCCGGCCGCTCAGCAGCGGCAGGATGTGCCACATCGCTCCCAGGGCGATATAGCCGGCAAAGCCCAGGATGGCGATGTGGGAGTGGCCGATCACCCAGTTATTGAAATGGGTCACGCGCTGCACGGCCGGCAGCGACTGGATCGGCCCCTGCACGCAGGTGATGAGGTACCACACCGTGCCGGCCAGGACGAACCGGCCGGCGGGGTCGGCCAGCAGCTTGCCCCCGCGGCCACGGATCGAGAGCCACAAGTTGCCCAGGGCCACAAAGACGGGAATGACCATGGCCATGGAGTCGATGGTGGACATGGCTTTAAGCCAGTTGGGGATCGGCCCCTGCGGCACGTGGTGGCCGCCGATGTGCGTGTACAGGGCCACCAGCGTCCAGAAGCCCACCAGCGAAAGCGTGTGCGACCACAGGGGCGCCTGGGCGATTCGCGGCATCACGTAATACGCCGCCCCCACGGCCAGCGGCGTGAGCACCAGCCCGGGCAGGTTGTGGCCGTAGAACCACAAGATCACCGTGTCGAGAATGCCCGCCACGGCCCCGGTCGACGGGTGCCACATGACGTTGCCGATGGGGTAGCTGCCCGCCGTCCACAGCAGCATGCCCGTGAAATACCAGACCGACACGTACAGCGAATTCTCCCGCCGGTTGGCGATGGTCATCACGATGTTCACCGCCAGCAGCACGATGGCCAGGGTGAACGTGACGTCGAAGGCCCAGATGTACTCGGTGTATTCCCGCCCTTGCGTATGGCCGCCGGCAAAGCAGATGGGGCCGCTGAGGACCGTGATATTCCACAGCAGCCAGCTCAGCCAGGCCGCCGGCGGCGACCACAGCTTTGTCCGCAGCAGCGCCGGCACGTAATACAGGCCGCAGCCAACCAGCACCTCCGTCACGAACCCGTACAGCACCGTGTTGACGTGCGTGGGCCGGCCGCGACCGAACACCAGCGGCGCGATGTTCGCGAAAAAGTCCGGCGCCACCAGGTCGATGGCCGACACCAGCCCATAGAGCGTGCCGATGATGAACCACAGCATCCCGCTGACCATGAACGCCAGCGCCGGTCCCTCAGGTTTTTTCAAAAAACGCCACATGCCCGACATCCTTCTTCCTCTCTTTAACCGCTCTTCTCCCGGCTTTTACCGTCCCTCTTCTCTGTGTCCTCTCTCCCGCCGTTGCCTTTTCCGGCCGTTACTCTCGGTGTTCCCTGTGTCCTCTCTCCCGCCGTTGCCTCTTCCGGCCGTTGCTCTCCGTGTTCTCTGTGTCCTCTGTGGTTTCCTTCCCCAGCCTCACCGATGACACGTAAAGCAATCGTGCGAGGCGCCGTTATCGCGATGGCACTGGATGCAAAAGCCCATCTGAAACTCGTGCGCCTGAAAAACGCGATCCATGTCCTTGATATCGCCGTGGCAGTAGCCGCAGTCGATGCCCCGCCGCAGGTGCATGCGGTGGTCGAAGAACGCGTATTCGTTCAGCGTATCCACCTGCAGCCACGCGATGGGCACGCCCTGCTCGTACTGCTCGCGGAGCTGGCGGATGTACGGAAACTCGCGAATGATGTGCTCGTGGCACAGCATGCACGTCTGGAGCGGCGGCATGCCGGCATCGCTGGAGCTGGCCACGCCGCGGTGGCACACCACGCAGCCGATCTGCTTGACGCCCGCATGCACGCGGTGGCTGAAGGGCAGCGGCTGGGCGGGGCCGACCTTGTCCTGGTAGTACACCGCGTAGAAGATGGCCATGGCCGCCATGCCCAGCCCGGCCAGCGCAGCCAGCAGCGTGGCCAGCGGCGAATGCCGCCGCACCGGAAGCTGCGCCACCTTGGCCCAAATCGGGTCGGTCATGGCTGGCTCGTCTCCACCACGATCTGGGGCAGTTTTCTCGCCGCCGCCTGCACCGCCAGGCCCGTCACGCCCAGCAGCGCCGCCAGGGCCGACAGCTCCGGCAGGCCGAAGCGCATCTCCAGGCTGAACGTCGGGGCGACCAGCCACCAGCGTTCGATCCACATCGCCGCCAGCACCAGCAGCAGCATCGCCGCCAGGAACCACCGCGTGCGCTTGGACCAGACGGTCAGCAGCAGCACCAGCGGCCCCAGGTACACCAGGGCCACGATGACGCAACTGATGAACATCCAGGGGAAATAGTTCATCCGCGGCACCAGGAAGCGCGTCTCGACGGGCAGGTTCTCGTACCAGATCACGAACACGTTGGCATAGGCCATGTAGGCGGTCAGGATGCTGAACGCCACCACCAGCTTACCCAGGTCGTGCAGGCGGTCGGCCGTGCCATCGCGGCGGAATGCCGCTAAGAGCGCCCAGGCGCCGATGGCGGCGTACATGCCCGAAATGAAGAAATACCCGCCGGCCAGCGTGCTGTACCACACCGGGTCCAGGCCCATCACCAGGTCAAAGCCCAAGAGCGAAAACGCCACCGCGTACATCACCACCAGAAGCGCCCCGACGGCCTTGCCGCCGCCGGCGGCGCGACAGCGGGTGTACCAGGAGGCCAGCGCCCAGAACGCCGCCAAGGCCAGCATATCGCGGGCGAAAAGAACATGGCGATTGAGCCACCAGCCCTGCGGCAGCGGCTGATTCCACGGGCCCCACACGCCGCTGGAGGCCCACAGCACCGCCAGGACAATCAGGGACGGAATCGCCAGCCCCCGCCCCGCCAGGGCCAACTGCTCCAGCGAGCCGGCCCAGCGGCCGCGCGAAAGCTGCACCACCGCCGACCAGACCACCATGCCGCCGGCCAGCGGCGTGAAGAAAAGGAAATTGAACAGCACCGCCCGCCACAGCCGGCCCGCCTGGCCGTCCATCCACAGCAGGCAGCCGGCCCAGACGAGGGCCCCCGCCGCCGCCAGGATGGCCCAGAACAGCCAGGGCACCCGCCGCGCAGTCAGGTTCAGCAGCTCATTAGGCTGGGGCGATGACACGCAGTTCCTCCGGGCGGGTTGATTCGACCAGGGCCTTAGCCCGCTGGACGGCCGCCGCATCCGCACACGCCACGAAAAGGCCGAACTTGTCGCGGCTGAACCGGGGATCGTACGCCGCCGGCAGGCCGCGGCGGCCGCCCAGCCGGGCATGGATGATGATTCCGATCAGGTTGCCGATGGCGCCAAACAGGATCAGGCCCTCGAACGTGAAGATCAAGAACGGCTCGATCGAGATCACCGGCTTACCGCCGACGATCAGATCGTTCACCTTCGCCGTGCCCGCGGCCAGGGAAAAGCCGCCGACCGCGCCCAGGAGCGCCCCGATCAACGTCCAGTATCGCACCGGCCCGCCGGGCCTGGCCTCGACAGCCCCGATCTTCATGGGCGAAAAGACTTCCAGGCCAGAGAGCCCCGCCTGCCGCGCTTTTTGCAGCGATTCCAGCACGCGCCCCGCATCGCCATAGATGCCCAGCACGCCCAGCGCGGCCCGCGCGACCCGGCCGCCGCGGTCAGCCGGCAGCGGCTCGTGCACGTGCTCGCTCTGGTGCTCGGCGAGCTGCCCTTTCAACTCGGTGATAGGCACCACCGGCAGCATCTTGGAGAAGCACAGGAACCAGAACAAAAACCACGCCGCCGCCCCGGCCGTGATGCTCCACTCCACCCAGGTGGGAATGTAATTGCCCCAGGCGTTGGGCAGGAAGCTGTGCATCGTGGCCGCCGTGACGATGTCGCGCCGCTCCAGCCACATGCCCAGGTTCACCAGGATCGCGCCAACGAACAGCCACCGCAGCCGCTTTCCCCACGCGGGCACGAGGAACGTCAGCGGCACCAGCACGTTCAAGGGGACCAGCAGCCAGTGCATCCAGGCGATCTGGCCCGTGTTGCGCCAGTGGTTGAATTCCTGCTCCACCGGGCTGGAGGAGTACCAGGCCATGAACGGCTCGACGATGTACGTGTACGCCACCACGCCGGTCGTCACGGCCATGGTCTGCACAATCGCCGTGAAGTGGTGCGGCTTGATGATCCGCTCCAGGTGCAGCAGGCTGCGCATGGGGATCAGCAGCGCCAGCACCATGGCCAGGCCCGAGTGAATCGCCCCGGCCACGAAATACGGCGGGAAGATCGTCGAGTGCCAGCCCGGCAGGATGCCCACGGCGAAATCCCACGACACCACCGAATGCACCGACACCACCAGCGGCGTGGCCAGGGCGGCGAAGAACAGGTAGCCGCGGCCGTAATGCCGCCACTGGCTGGCGGCGCCGAACCAGCCGGCGGCCAGGCGGCGGCACATCCGCGTTCGCCAGTTGTCCGGCCCCAGCCGCGATTCCATCCAGTCGCGGCCGGCGGCCAGGTCGGGGATGAGCCCCACGTAAAAGAAGATCACGCTCACCGTGAAATACGTGAACACCGCCGCCAGGTCGCCCATCAGCGGAGAAACGAAATTCGGCCAGATCTGCCGCTGCGACGGGTACGGGATGAGGTAGTAGAACACCCACACCCGCCCCAGGTGGATCATGGGGAACAGGCCCGCCGTCACGATGGCGATCACCGTCATCGCCTCCGACGAGCGCGACACCGTATCGCGCCAGCGCGAGCGCACCAGGTGCAGAATGGCCGAGATCAGCGTGCCGGAGTGGGCGATGCCGATCCAGAACACGAAGTTGCTGATGTACACGCCCCAGCCCACGGGCGAATTGATGCCCGCCACGCCCATGCCCGCGTGCACCTGGTAAATCCAGCACGTGAAAAACCAGCCGATGACGCCCCCCAGCACGGTCAGCACGGCGAAATACGGCCACGTGGGCCGCCGGAGCGTCTCCAGCCCGTCCTGGTCGATATCGCTGTAGTTCAGTTCCGCCATGGATCCTGCCTGCATCACGCCGTCACGCCCATCCGGATTCGCTTGAGATAGATCACCGCCGGCTTGGTGTTCAGTTCCTTGAGCACCTGGTAGCGCCGCGGCTCAGCGCGGATCAGCCGCGTCACCTCGGCCTTCTCATCCAGCAGGTCGCCGAACGTGTACACCCGCGCTGGGCACGACTGCACGCACGCCGGCTGGATCTCCCCATCGCGCACCGGGCGATTGGCCAGTTTGGCCCGGCGCTCGACAGCATGGATCCGCTGGATGCAGAAGGTGCACTTCTCCATCACGCCGCGCGAGCGGACCGACACCTCCGGGTTAAGCTGCTTTTCCAGGGGGTTGGCCCACTCGGTATTGGACCAGTTGAACCGCCGCACCTTGTAGGGACAGTTGTTATTGCAGTACCGCGTGCCCACGCAGCGGTTATAAACCTGGGCGTTGAGCCCCTCCTCGTTGTGCACCGCCGCGAACACCGGGCAGACCGACTCGCACGGCGCGGCATCGCACTGCTGGCACAGCAGCGGCAGCCACGCCCGCCTTCCGGCCTCCTCATCGTGCCGGTACGGCAGCACCTGGAGCCAGGCCATGAGCCGGCCCTGGGCCGCCTTGACCGCCCCCACCACCGGCAGGTTATTCTCCGCGTAACACGCCACGCCGCAGGCCCCGCAGCCCACGCAGCGCTGAAGGTCCACCACCATCGCCCAGCGGTGCTCCTTGTACGGCCGCGGCGGGTACAGGTCGCGCGACTTGATGTAGCCCTCCGGCAAGGGTAGGATCAGCTCGGAGGCCGCCTGGCCGGCCGCCAGGGCCGCTGGCGTCGTCCAGTGCAGGATGTCGCGGCCGAACTGGTTCATCGTCGCCGTCGCCATCACCGCTACGGCCTTGCGGCCCGTGCGGCGAATTGTGGCGCGCACGGGGGCGAAACTTTCAGGCGGCGATCCTTCGACGCGGCTCAGCAGGCTGAAGGCGTTCGCGCCCACGCCGTCGGCGAAGCGGCCCAGCGCCGTATGACCCTGCCCCAGACCCACCGACACGACATCCTCCACCTGCTCCTCGTTCAGCCGGATGGGCAATTCGATGACACCCACATCATTTCGCACTTCCACCACATCGCCGGCCGCCAGCCCCAGCGAGAGCGCCTTGCGGGGGTGAATGTCGAGCCAGCTATTCCAGACGATATAGCTCACCGGGTCGGGCGCTTCCTGCAACCAGCCGCGATTGGCCAGTCGGCCGTCGAAGAGCATGATCGAGGGGTACACCCAAAGCTCGGCCTGCCCGGCCGGCAGGCTTGCCGGCGGCTGAATCGTCGGGGGAATCGCCGCCCCGGCCCTCTGGGCGGGCGGCTGCAACTGCGCCCGCGTGGCCGGCGCGGCCGCCTGTGCAAAACCCAGCCGCTCGGCCTGCTTATTCTCCGTCAATACCGGCCCGAGCCGCTGCCGCTGCCATTCCTGGAAGCTGCCCGGCGCCTGGCCCGCCGCCCGCGCCAAGGGCTTACCGGCTCGCGCCGCCAGGTCCAGCAGCACATCGCCGGCCGGCCGCGTGTCGTACAGCCGGCCGGTAACCGGCTGGAGCAGGCAGTGAATGCCGCTATAAGGCTCGTAGTCGCCCCAGCTCTCCAGCGGCGAATCCACCGGCAATACCCAGTTCGCCTGGTGGGCCGTCTCATCGGCCATCGTGCCCAGGTACACCACCAGCCCCGCGCGCAAGGCCGCATCCTTCGGGCCGCCCAGCGAATACACCGGGTTGGCCTGGTGCACGATCAACACATCGTCGGGTCCCAGCGACTGAATCGCCGCGGCCACCTGCTTCCGCCCGGCCGCCTTGCCCAGCGCGTGCGGCCGGTCCAGCCGCACCGTCTGGCCCACGCGGCCAGCGGCATAATTCAGAAGCGCCGCGGCCACCGCCGCATCGCGCGAGGCCGCATCATCGGCCATCGCCGGCCCGGCCAGCGCCAGTGTCGGCGCCTCCTGGCAAAACAGCTCCGCCACCCGCCGCAGCTTTTGGGGCGCGATGCCTGCTCGCACCGCCGCGCCGGCTAGATCGTACGGCCGGGCCAGCTCGGCGATTCCCGCGGCATCCTGCCGGGCGTGGCCGCCCTGGAGCACCTCGTGCAGCAGCGAAAACGCCACGTGCGGCAGCGCGGCCGGCGGCACCTGCCAGAACTCATCCGCATTGGCCGCCGTCATCGACTGCCAGGGCCCAACATACAGGAACCGCCCCGCGCCGCCGTCCTTCCAGTCCCGCGTGCGGGCGAAGCCCCGCGTGAATTCCACCGGCGAGACCCACGTCTCCAGGAAATCCGCGGCGAAGCTGACCACCAGCCGGCAGTCATCCAGCACGAACCGCGGCACGCCTTCGTGGCCCAGAACGCCATAGGCCCGCGAAAGTGCCGGATAATTCACCGGCTCGTAATACAGCGGCGCCGCCGCCCCTATCGTCGAACAGAACGCCCGCATCAGCTCATCCAGCGTGCCCGTCTGAAGATCCGACAGCAGCACCACGCGCCCGCGTTTGGGGGCCAGGCGAGCGGCGATTGCCGCCAGGGCGCTGGCCCAGTCCGATGGTACAAGTTTGCCATCGTCGCCGCGGCGCAGCGGAGTCTTGATGCGGTCGGGGTCGTACAACCCCTGGAGTGACGACTGCCCGCGGGCGCACAGCCCGCCGCGGCTGATGGGATGTTCCGGACTGCCTTCGGCCTTGACCGCCCGTCCTTCGCGGTTCCACACGTGCATGCCGCAGCCGGCCGGGCATTCGCGGCAGGTGGTCGCGTAAATGGTGGGCTCGCCGGCGACCTCGTTGGGCACCGGCTCGGCCGGCGAGATCAGCCGCCGGGCGTTCTTGGACCCCAGGCCGGCGGCGGCCGCTCCAGCGGCGGCATACTGAAGGAACTGTCGCCTGGAGATCTGTCCCATCCAAGTTGCCCCGACGCCCGCGCACCGTCTGCAAAACTGCCGTTTCCTGTCCGTACAGAAAACGAGACTTCCTTCTTTCCGGCAGCGCTATTATAGCGTCCCTGGCCTGAAGTTGCGTAGCGGCGAAATCCCAAGCACCAAGTAAAGGCAAATCCCAAATTCCAAATCCCAAATCCCAAACAAATTCCAAGCACCAAATTCCAAACCCATGCTGGAAGTCTCGCCGGTTGCGGCTAAGACTCTGATGAGAGGTTTGGAGCTTGGGATTTGGTGCTTGTTTGGGATTTGGAATTTGGGATTTGGGATTTGCCGTTAAGATTTGGGATTTGCCGTTCAAATTTGGGTTTTGCGATTGACTTGCGGCGTTCTCTCACCATAATAGAGCGATTTCAGAAACACCCGGACTTGAGGAAGAGGATAGCCATGTACGCGATCATCGACGACAGCGGCCAGCAGTTTAAAGTCTCGCCGCAGGACATCATCCGCGTGGACACGCGGGAGCTGGGCGAAGGCGCCACGCAGTTGACGTTCGACCGCGTGCTGCTCATCGGCGATGCGGAAGATGCCGGCAAGGGCCGCATCGGCACGCCACTGGTGGATGGGGCCAAGGTCATCGCCGACATCCAGGATGCGGAGTATCTCGGCGAGAAGCTGGACATCCAGAAGTTCCGCCGCCGCAAAGGCTATCGCCGCCGCAAGGGCCACCGCCAGCACTACATCGAGGTGAAGATCGCCTCCATCCAGGTGTGACGGGTTCACCCGTCCGAAAAATCAAATTTCAAACGGGCCGGCGGCATGAAGTCGCAGGCCCGTTTTCGTTTGGGGGCTTATCGATAGAGATCTCGGAGAATCTCAGCGGCGGCGCGCGGCAACCTTCGTCCGCGCGGTCAGCGCAAAAAGAGGGGCGACCCAATGCCCGCTCAAAGCATTGTAGTCGCCCTTCGCCTTGGTAGAGGTTCCCCTCGCTAGCTGGTGAGGCTCCGCCTGCGAAAGGTTGCTGGAGGAATAGCAACCTACCCTTGTCGTGGGCGCTCATCTCCACATGTAAGGATCGCATCGGGTCCCACAGGACCCTCTACCGACGAAGGAATTCCAAGCGCAGATGGTTCGCCCTTAGGAGGTAGGTAGGAGGGCGACGGCAGTTGCTCAGGCCGCCGGTGATCCGCAAAAGGTCTTCCTTCGTTGTTTCAGCAAGCCATCGACAAAAAACGACAAAGGCACAGGAGGCTCCTCGACCTTGCTCTGTCGACCACTTGACTGAAGAGTGATTTTTGTCAATCGCACAGGCTTCGTGCGTCCAGCTCGGGCCCCTCAACGGGCCCTCGTGCCCTGACCGGCTCGATTCAGAAGACGGGCACCGCTTCCGATCGCTTCAGGCCGCAGTCCAGAATCGACTGCCACTCGGCCTGGCTCACCGGGCGAACCACGAACATCGCTCCGGCACTTCGAACAGCCGTTTCCAACTGTTTATCAGACGCTTCACTGACCACCACGCTCGTACAGCGTGGCCAGCGGCGATTTAGCCACCGCAGCGCCGTGCCTGCCCGGCCTGCATCCCCGGCATCGGTCAGGATGACCACTGCCGGCCGGCCGCGTGGCACGCTTTGTGCGAGTTCTTCGGATGTGTCATAGGCAACCAGGGCACAGGCGGCTCGGGCCTGCAGGATGTCCGCCACTCGGCGAACGTCTTCTTCGACCTGGCTGACCATGAGCACGAAAGACTCTCGCACAAGGGCGCCTTGGCCATCGCCCTTATGGCCTTTCAGTCTCATGTTCCCTCTCCGAGGGATAGTAATAACAACGGGCGTGCCAGAGCGATTCTTGCCCCGGGTGGATTGATACAAACCTTTGGCAGACTGCTTCTTGCGCATTTTATTCTCCTGCGGCCCCAGGCGTGGCAGTTTGGAGGCGACGCAAATTGCGACAACCCCGCGCTGCGTTATGCAGCATCCGGCTGGTGTAATTTGCGGCGCTGTAGCAATTTGCGCCACAGCCGCCTGACTGCCCTATTATCGGCTACTGCCAGCGCGCGCAATAAGTCCGGGACGCGGAAAAAGGGGGACGACTGCGCAGAACATGCCCCCTGGCATGTCGCAGCCGCTTGTTCTTCAGGGAGTTAACCGTTACTGGCTGGGCAGTTCGTCTTCACCGCCGCGCTGGATGCCGTAGTTGCGAATCTTGCGAATCAGCGTGCTGCGGTGAATGTCCAGCAGCCTGGCGGCCAGGCTGCGGTTCCAGTGGGAATACTCCAGCGCCCGGCAGATGGCCTGGCGCTCGACGTAGGCCAGCGTGTACACCCAGGGCGTGTCGGAATGGTGCGTAATGCGCCCCAGGGCCGCCTCCAGCGGCGCGGCGGCCGGCTGGAGCCCAGAACCGCCATAGCCGTAGCCATCGTCCCACAGGGATGTCGACAGGCCCGGCGGCAGCGGCACCGACTCGGTGGCGTACAGCCGCTCCACGTACGCGCACAATTCGCGGACGTTGCCAGGCCAACTGTACTCGCGCAAATGCTGGCGGCTCTGCTCCGCGAGCACCATCGGCGGCCGGCGGTATTCGCGGGCGAACCACTGAATGTAATAATCCACCAACGGATCGATGTCCTCGATGCGGCTGCGCAGCGGCGGCAGCTCGATCCGCACGATGTTGAGCCGATGGTACAGGTCGCCGCGGAACTCGCCGGCCTTGACCATCTGCATCAAATTTCGGTTGGTGCTGGCGATGAAGCGCGTGTCCACGTGCACCGGCCGCGAGGCCCCCACCGGCGTCACCTCGCGCTCCTGGAGCAGGCGCAAAAGCTTGGGTTGAAGATGGCTGGGGATCTCGCCCACCTCATCCAGCAGCAGCGTGCCGCCTTCGGAAGCGCGGACGATGCCCAGGGTTTCGGTGATCGCCCCGGTGAACGCGCCTTTCACGTGGCCGAAGAACTGGCTTTCGAAAAGCGTGTCGGAAATGCCCGCACAGTTGAGGGGGATAAACGGCCCCGCCTGGCGGATGGAGCGCATATGAATGCGCCGCGCCAGCAACTCCTTGCCCGTGCCGCTTTCACCTTCCAGCAGCACGATGCAATCGTTGCCGGCTACAGCATCCGCTGCCGCCAGCACTTGGCGAAACAGGCGGCTGCAGCAAACGAGACTCGGGGACGCCATTCCCTCGGCAAGCCCGGTCCGATCCTCCGACACATGTGTCATCCCTGAATTCGCGTTCATTGAGCAAATACCAGTCGGTTAAGTTGAGCGATGTCCAGATACACCAATACCAAGACACGGCCGACCGGAAATGAGCGCACGCACAAAAGAGACTTGCTTCGGGCTTTCGAGCTGCTCCGCTCAGGTTCCTCCACCTTCGCGTTACGTCTCGGGGCGCTCCTCCATCCGTCCTGACTAAGGTTTTACCCTAGGTTGGCAAAAATGACAAGAGAGAATCTGCCCGGATTTTGAAGAAAACTTTGCCTTCGTTGCACAAATCCGCGGCTGCGGCGACCCGAGAACATCCCCGCCGCACGCGGCGCAGAGGTGTAAGAATCACAATTCGGCGGAGTTACATCGCGCTTGGCCAACCGGCTTGTCTCGGTGTTAGAAAAGTCCTTCCTGTCACTGGCCGATAGCAGGCAAAGTCGGGTGCCGGCGCGCGCCGGCCGTGAAGAACATGATGAAAAACGCTGAAAAAGAAAGTGCCGTCCGCCTCGGCCTGGGCGCCAAGGTCCTGGTCGTGCTGACGTTGGTGATCGTCTCCACCGCGCTCCTGAGCGGCTGGGTATATAACCGCCTGGTCACGCGGTACACGATCGACACCCAGATCGCCGAGGCCGACCACCTTACCCGCGCCGCCTGCCTGGCCGCCGCCGGCCCGCTGGCCCAGCAGGATGCCCCGGCCCTTAAGAGCTTGGCCGACAAGCTCATGGGCCATCCCCGATTACTCTATATTTCCATCGTCGACGCCCAACAGAACGAACTGGCCTTCACCTCGCGAATCTCCGCCGGCCGGTGCGTTGGGCAGCTTCACCGCAATAACTCGCCGGAACTGTACGCCACGCAGGCCGTCGGCGACTGCATCCTGGTGACCCGACCCGTCGTGGATGACCAGGCCGACTCCAAAGCCATCGTGGGCGCCGTGCGGCTGGCCATGGACATGCACGAGGCCATCGCCCGCCTGCACCAGGCCAACCTGACGATGCTGCTGCTGGGCTGCGGCTTCGTGCTGCTGGCCGTGCCCATCTCCGATTTCCTGCTGGGCAGGCTGCTCATCCGCCCGGCCCGCTCGCTGCTGCGCGCCACGCAGCGGCTGGCCCAGGGCGACCTCTCGGCCCGCGCCCCCGACGGCCGCACCGACGAGCTGGGCCTGGTGGCCCGCGGCTTCAACGAGATGGCCGCGCGGCTGGAAGCCCAGCACCAGGAGCTGCACCAGGCGAACGAGCGGCTGGAAATCGAGGTCGCCCGCCGCACCGCCGAACTGCACCTGGCCAACCAGCGGCTGCGGCTCCAGGTGGAGGACAACGAGGAATTCGTCCGCGCCGTCAGCCACGACCTGAACGCCCCGCTGCGGAACATCGCCGGCCTGACCAGCATGCTGATCCTCAAATGGAGCGCCGAGCTGCCCGATGTCGTGCTGGCGCGCCTGGAGCGCATCCGCGCCAACGCCCAGAGCGAAACGGAACTGATCAGCGAGCTGCTGGAGCTGTCGCGCATCCGCTCCTGTCCGCAGCGCCGCGTGCCCGTCGACATGGGCAAGCTCATCGAGCAGATCCGCGCCAGCCTGGAATACGACCTGAAGGCCAATTCCATCACCCTGGAGGTGGCCGAGGGCCTGCCCACGCTGCGGGTGGAACGCACCCGGATCCGCCAGGTGTTCATGAACCTCATCGACAACGCCGTCAAGTACATGCCCGCTGAGCGCGCTGATGGAAAAATCTCCATCTCCTACGAGCTGGCCGGCGGGGAGCACATCTTCCGCATCGCCGACAACGGGCCGGGCATCGACCCGGAGGACCAGCGGAAGATCTTCACCGTGTTCCGCCGCGCGGGCAACCACGCCGACGTGCCGGGCAAGGGCGTCGGCCTGACCACCGTCCGGACCATCGTGCAGAGCCACGACGGTCGCGTGTGGGTGCACAGCGAGCTGGGCCAGGGCGCCAACTTCTTCGTCGCGTTGCCCGTGGCCTCCACGCACGTGACGGGCGAGATCCTTGCCCAGTCGGAAGAAAACGCCGCTGTGGCCGAGGCGGCGGTCGTCTCCGGGAGCTGATTGAAAAAACCTTCGGCCTGCAGGTGCTTCATGGCTCGTGGCCTCGACCCCCAGTCCGGAAGGCCGTGCCCGCGAATCCTGATCGTCGATGATGATGAGGACCAGCGCGAGCTGATCGCCGATGCGCTGATGATGTACTTCAAGCCCGCTACCGGCGGCGGCGTGCGCGGCATCGGCTCCGTCGCCGAGTGCCGCCAGGTCGATAGCGCCGACTTCGACGTGGTGCTGCTGGACTACAATCTGCCCGACGGCACCGGCCTGGAGGCCCTGGAGTGCTTCCTGAAGCAGGGCGACCTGCCCATCATCTTCATCACCGGCCAGAACGTCGTGGCCACCGCCGCCGAGGCCCTGCGCCGCGGCGCCCAGGACTACGTCATCAAGGCCGGCGATTACCTCTTCGCCGTGCCCTTAATCGTGGAGAAGGCCATCGCCCAGCACCGCATCCGCCAGGAGAACATCCGCCTGGCCGCCCAGCTCAAAGCCACGCTGGAGGAGGTGCGGGTGAAAAACCAGCAGCTCCAGGACTCGCTGGATGAGAAGGAGCGCATGGCCGCCACGGATTACCTGACCGGCCTGGCCAACCGCCGCGAGTTCGTCGAGCGGCTGGAGCGGCATTTCTCCGAGGCCTGCCGCTACCAGTTTGACCTGACCTGCGTCATGCTCGACCTGGACCACTACAAGGCGCTCAACGACACGCTGGGCCACCAGATGGGCGACCGCGTGCTCATCGCCACGGCCGACGTGATCCGCTCCTCGCTGCGCGCCAGCGACCTGGCCGCCCGCTACGGCGGCGATGAGTTCGTGTTGCTGCTGCCGCACACCTCCATCGAGCTGGCCGTCAGCGTGGTGGAACGCATCCGCCGCGAGATGGCGGCCATCGGCCAGCAGTACGCCCAACTGGGCAGCGGCCTGACCGTCTCGATCGGCCTGTCCAACCTGCGGATCGACACGCCCGCCACGGCCGACACCCTGGTGGCCATGGCCGACCGCGCGCTCTACGCCGCCAAGGATGCCGGCAAGAACCGCATCATCTGCCACCACCAGATGGGAATTGCAAATTCCAAATTGCAAATTGCCAATTCCGCGCCGGGGCGGAACACCGCGGCCGCGGGCGCAAGCTCGAACGGTCAGGGGCCCTCGAAGTAATCCTTCCCTCAGTCGCTATTCACTTGTCAAGATTACGCTCGCCGGCCGGACGCAACTCCGGACGGGGTCGGGGGGAATTGCAAATTGCGAAATTGCAAATTGCAAATTGAACGGCCGGAGGATGGTGGCACAGGCTTTCTAGCCTGTGCCCTTTGCTGGAAACACACAGGCTAAAAGCCTGTGCCACCTTCCGGCCGTTTCTTCAATTGGCAATTTGCAATTGGCAATTCCCCCGGGTCCGCCTGCTCTATCGCATGGGATTCTGGTTCGGTTAACTTTCTCCGTTGCCGGCTGGGC